>JAOPWJ010000010.1 GCA_025965715.1 Blastococcus sp.
GGGCGGGCGCTCCTCGGCGAGCTCGTCGTCGCTGTCCAGCGCGGCGGCCAGCGTCCGGACGGCGGCCACGTCCGCCGGATCGGGCGGGTCCTCGGCCCGCGCCGCCGCGACGGCCCCTTCCACCAGCGGCGCGGCGGCGTTGAGCACGCCGGCGAGCTCCGACAGCTCCCGGGTACGGCCGGCCGATCGGCTGCGACTGCGGATCACCCGGTCGTACGCGGCGTTCAGCGCGGTGGTGAGGTCGCGGCGTACCGCTTCGGCGCGGGGTGTCCCGACGGCGCCGAGCAGGTCGGCGATCCGCGTGAACACGTCCGCGACGGCGGTGCGGTCGGGGTCCTGGGGCTGGGTGGACGCCTGCACGAGCGTGGTGAGGGTGGCCCACGCCGCGCCGGCGAGGAAGAAGGCGATCTCCGCGACGGGGGGCAGCGGAGTGCTCAGGCCCGACGCGAGCGCGGTGAAGACGAGCAGTTGCAGCGCACCCAGCGAGAGAGCCGCGTTGACCGCGCTGATCAGGGCCGCGGCCGCGGACAGCAGGGCGATCACCACGACGGGCAACCAGCCGCCGCCGACCGCGTACTGCCCGGCGACGAGTCCGATGCCGCCGAAGCCGACCGCGGCGGCGGTGCGTCGCAGCTGGTCGCGCAGCGGGCCCGACTGCGGCGCCATGGCGGCGGCCAGGGCACCCATGGTGCCGAACACGCCGGCACCGAGAGCCGCTCCGGGCCGCACCCCACCGCCCACCAGGACGGCGACGGTGAGGGGCGCGGGGATGGTGACGGCGAAGCGGACGACGTCGCGCCAGGGGACCGGGGGCGGGCTGGTGGGGACCAGCTCCTCGAGCCACGCCGGCGCCCGGAAGCTCCGCTCCCGAACGTCGTCCGTCACGGTCAGGAGCTTGTCACCGACACCGCCGTCCCATGCGCGGCGGGCCGTGGGGCCGCTGACCTAGAGTTCCGGTCCGTGGCCGTGCTGCTGGGCGAGGTGCTCGACGCTCTCGACGCCCGGTACGACCCGGCGCTGGCCGAGAGCTGGGACGCCGTCGGGCTGGTGTGCGGCGACCGGGACGAGCCCGTCCGCCGCGTGCTGTTCGCCGTCGACCCGACGGCGGACGTCGTCGACGAGGTCGTCGAGACCGGGGCCGACCTGCTGGTGACCCACCATCCGCTGTTCCTCACCCCCGTGCACGGGATCCCCGCCCACGACCCGAAGGGCCGTCTCGTGCACCGGCTGGTACGGGCCGGCGCCGCTCTCTTCGTGGCCCACACCAATGCCGACCGGGCGCCTGGCTGCGGCGTCAACGACGCGCTCGCCGCCGTCCTCGGGCTGACCGACCCGGTTCCGTTGGAGCCGGCCGGCTCCGATCCGCGGGCCGGGCTCGGCCGCGTCGGCCGGCTCCCCTCAGCGGTGCCCCTGCGCGAGTTCGCCGCGCTGGCCGCCGACTCGCTGCCCGCGACGGTGGGCGGGGTCCGGGTGGCGGGGGACCCGGACGGCATGGTCCGCACGGTCGCCGTCTGCGGCGGGAGCGGGGGCTCGCTGATGGACGCCGCGGCCGCCGCCGGGGCGGACGTCTTCCTCACCAGCGACCTGAAGCATCATCCGGTATCGGAATGGCAGCAGTCGGTGCGCGTCGCCCTCTGTGACGTGGCACACTTCGCCACCGAATGGCCCTGGCTGCCGGCGGCGTCCGACCTGCTCGGACGCGATCTCTCCGGTGAGGTCGAGGTGTCCGTCTCACGGCGGCGCACCGATCCCTGGACGTGGCGCGCCGGGCAGGACGGGTAGCCGGCCGAGCCTCGGCCGGCTGAGGACCGGAGGTCCGCCTCCGGGGAGGAGGCATTCGATGTCCAGCGCTTCCCGACCACCGGGCGACACGGCGACGGCGGGTGTCGCGCCGCAGCGCAGCGATCGGAGTCCGTGGAACTGGCTCCTGCTCGTCGGCATCGTCCTGCCGCTGCTGGTGCCGATCTACAACCGCATCGAGCCGACGTTGTTCGGCTGGCCGTTCTTCTACTGGTTCCAGCTGGTGCTGGTCGCGGTCGGCGTGCTCACGACGTCGCTGGTCTACCGCGCCACGCGCCGCGGCTCCGCAGACCGGCAGGCCGCCCGGGACGCCGTCGCACGGGACCAGGAGCGCTGAGCCATGGGCGGGATCAACACCGTCGAGCTGACCATCGTCGTCGTCTTGTTCCTGCTGGTGACGGTGCTGGGCTTTCTGGCCTCGCGCTGGCGCCGGGCCGACAACCTCATGCACCTGGACGAGTGGGGGCTGGGGGGCCGGAGCTTCGGTTCGTGGATCACCTGGTTCCTGCTCGGCGGTGACCTCTACACGGCGTACACCTTCGTCGCGGTGCCGGCGCTGATGTTCGGCGCGGGGGCAGCCGGCTTCTTCGCCGTTCCGTACACGATCGTGATCTATCCGCTGGTGTTCCTCGTCGTGGCCCGGCTCTGGTCGGTCAGTCACGTGCGCGGCTTCGTGACGCCCGCCGACTTCGTACGGTCCCGGTTCGACTCCCCGACGATGGCGCTGCTCGTGGCCATCACCGGGATCGTGGCGACGATGCCCTACATCGCGCTCCAGTTGGTGGGCATCGAGGCGATCCTCAAGGCGATGGGCGTCAACGGCGACCTGCCGCTGATCATCGCCTTCGTCATCCTGGCGATCTACACGTACAACTCGGGCCTGCGGGCACCGGCGCTGATCGCCGTCGTCAAGGACGCCCTGATCTACCTGACGATCATCGTCGCCGTCATCGTGATCCCCTCCAAGCTGGGCGGCTGGGGCGCGATCTTCGGGGCGGCTGAGGAGAAGTTCTCCGCGGGGGCCGGCGTGATCCTCCCGGCGACCGGCCAGCTGGGTTACGCCACGCTGGCCCTGGGCTCGGCGCTCGCGCTGTTCCTCTACCCGCACTCGATCACCGGCGTGCTCGCGGCGAGCAACCGCGACGTGCTCAAGCGGAACATGAGCGCGCTGCCGATCTACAGCCTCGCGCTCGGCTTCATCGCGCTGCTCGGCTTCATGGCGATCGCGGCCGGCGTCACGCCCATCGGCACCGACGGCAACACCATCGTGCCGGTGCTCTTCCAGCAGATGTTCCCGAGCTGGTTCACCGGCGTCGCGTTCGCTGCCATCGGGATCGGTGCGCTGGTGCCTGCCGCGATCATGTCGATCGCCGCGGCCAACCTGTTCACCCGGAACATCTACAAGGAGTACCTGAAGAAGGACGCCACCCCGCAGCAGGAGGCGAAGGTCGCCAAGATCGCGTCGCTGGTGGTGAAGTTGGGGGCCGTCCTGGCCATCCTGGGCCTCAACCCGCAGTTCTCCATCGACCTGCAGCTGATCGGTGGCGTGATCATCCTGCAGACGATGCCGTCGGTGGCGCTGGGCCTCTACACCCGGTGGCTGCACCGGGGCGGGCTCATCGCCGGCTGGTTCGCGGGCATGGCGACCGGGATCCTGCTGGTCTACAACATCCCGAAGCTCAACCCCGACGGGACCGTGGCGCGGGAGCACTTCGGCGGATCGGCGTTCGCCCTCTCCAAGTTCGGCTTCGACACCAAGCTCGCCGTCTACGCCGGCCTGATCGCCCTGCTGGTCAACCTGGTGGTCACCCTCGCGGTCACCGCCGTCCTGCGGGCGATGCGGGTGCCGGACGGCGTCGACGGGACGGCGGAGAGCGACTACACGGCCGAGCGGGAGGACCCGACGGTCCGCGACCTGCCCGACCCGCTGGAGTCCGTGCCGCCCGGCCTCGAGGGCGGGGCGAGGGCAGGAAGGTAGGAGCAGGACCGCCGTACCCCGACCGTGGAAGGGCACCGTCCCGCCACCACTCGCACGCTCGTGGCGAGCCTGGGGCGGGCCCATGGCGGGAGCCTCGTACGAGGTCCGGCGGTCGACGGGGGTCACCGCGCACGGAGCGGCTCGGTGGCCGCCGCCGAGGGGCCGCTCCGTGCGCGGCGATCAGGAGCGCCGACCGGTGGCTCCCCATGTTCGGTCGAGCGCGGGACCCGCTGGCGTCGCAGGTAGGTTGGCCGAGTGAAGGCCGATCATTTCGAGCAGCAGAAACTGCTGGAGCTCGCTGCCGAGGACGTCGCGCTGACCCAGTTGGCGCACCGGCGGCAGACGCTGCCGGAGGTCGCCGCGGTGGAAGCTGCAGAGCAGGCCGAGCGGGCGTTCGCCGCCGACGTCGTGCGGGCGGAGACCGACGTCCGCGACCTGGGCCGTGAGGTCAAGCGGATGGAGTCCGACGTCGACACGGTCCGCCAGCGCGAGGCCAAGGATCAGCGGCAGCTGGACTCCGGCAGCGTCTCGCCCAAGGAGATGACCAACCTCCAGCACGAGCTCGAGTCGCTCAAGCGTCGGCAGAGCGACCTCGAGGACCAGGAGCTCGAGCTCATGGAGCGCCTGGAGGAGGCGGAGGCGGCGCTCGCCAAGGCGAAGCAGGGCGAGGAGCAGGCACGCGCCGACCGGGAGCGAGCCGAGCAGCTGCGCGACGACGCGCTGGCCGACATTGCCGACGGCACCACGCGGCACGAGGGGGCCCGGACCGCGGTGGCCGGCGCGATCACGCCGGCGCTGCTGTCGCTCTACGACCGGATCCGCACCCAGACCGGCACGACGGGCGCCGCGATGCTCAAGGCGCGCCAGTGCCAGGGCTGCCGGCTGGAGCTGTACGGCAACCAGCTGTCGGCCGTCCGCAACGCCGATCCGCACGAGGTCGTGCGCTGCGAGAACTGCGGCCGGATCCTGGTGCGCACCGCCGAGTCAGGGCTGTGACGACCCGCCGGTTCATCATCGAGGCCGACGGCGGGTCCCGAGGCAACCCCGGCCCGGCCGGCTACGGCGCGCTGGTCCGCGACGCGGGAACCGGCCGGCTGCTGGCCGAACGGGCTGCCTCGGTCGGTCGGGCGACCAACAACGTCGCCGAGTACGGCGGCCTCGTCGCCGGCCTGCAGGCTGCACTCGACCTCGACCCGACCGCCGAGGTCGAGGTCCGTATGGACTCCAAGCTGGTCGTCGAGCAGATGTCGGGACGCTGGAAGGTCAAGCACCCCGACATGCAGCAGCTCGCCCTGCAGGCGCAGAAGCTCGCTCGACAGCTCGGCTCCGTGCGGTACACGTGGGTGCCGCGCGCGCAGAACGGTGCCGCGGACGCGCTGGCGAACAGTGCGATGGACGGCAAGCCCATCCACCGGGACACCGCCGCCGAGGCCGTCGTCCTCGAGGACGATCTCCAGCCGAGCCGGCAGCCGGCGCCGGTGGTGACCACGGTGACCCATCTCCTGCGACACGGGCAGACCGAGCACACGCCGGAGCGCCGGTTCAGCGGCCGCAACGATCTGCCGCTCTCGCGGACCGGCCGGGCCGAGGCGGAGGTTGCGGCCGTCCGCGCGAAGGAGCTGGGGATCGAGATCGTCGTGGCGTCGCCGCTGCGACGCACGCGGGAGACCGCCGAGGTCGTCGCGTCAGCCCTCGGCCTGCCGGTGCAGCTCGACGACGACCTGGTGGAGCTCGACTTCGGCGATCTGGAGGGGCTCACCTTCGACGAGGCGGCGGCCGGGCACCCGCTCGCCGCCCGCCGGTTCGGTTCCGACGTCACCGTGCGCGCGCCCGGTGGTGAGTCGGTTGCCGATGTCAGCGCACGGGTGAGTCGTGCTCGGCGACGGATTCTCTCGGAGCACGCCGGGCGCACGGTGCTCGTGGTGAGCCACGTGACGCCGATCAAGCTGCTGCTGGCCGCCGGGATGGGCGTGGGCGACGAGGTGGTGCACCGGCTGTTCCTGGAGGCTGCCTCGCTGTGCACGGTGACCTGGTCGTCGGACGGCCGCTCCTCGGTGCGCCTGGTGAACGACACCGCCCACCTGCGCTGACCCGGCAGGGCTGCTCGACAGCGGGCACGGCGGGGCGGCGGGCGTCGTCCCGAGTGTGCTGCGGTGGCCGTTCCCGTCCGGCCACCCCCGCCACGGCCAGCGGGGGCAGGAGTGCCTCGCCGTCCGGAGCACGGCCGAGCAACGGTTACGGCGACCGCTACCAGCCACGGCCCGAGCATCAGGCCGGTGGAGTCGAGGAACGACAGTCCGGTCGTGGCGAAGGCGAGCAGGTCGCTCAGGCTCAGGCGCGCGCGAAGAGGTAGATCGAGACCGCGACGCCGAAGGTCACGATGAACAGGCGCAGCGGCGTCGTCGGGATGCGCGTGGCGATGCGGGCACCGAGGAAGCCGCCGACGAGGCTGGCCGGCGCGGCGACCGCGACGACCGTCCAGTCGACGGGGCCGAAGAGCGCGAAGATCACCAGCGAGATCGTGGCCGTGACCGCGGACAGTGCCGACTTCAGCGCGTTCGCCAGCTTGAGTCGGTGCAGCGCGATGCCGAGGACGCCCACCAGGATCACCCCGAGCGCCCCGCCGAAGTAGCCGCCGTAGACCGTGGCGAGGAAGAGGGCCACGTAGAGCCACGCGGGGTCCGGACCGGCTCCGGGGTCCTCGTCGTGCTGCAGTCGACGGGTCAGCAGCGGCTGGACGGCGAGCAGCAGGCTGGCCAGCAGCACGAGCACCGGGACGACGACGTCGAAGGCCTCCGACGGTGTGGTCAGCAGCAGCACGCTGCCCGTCGTGCCACCGAGGACCGCGACGACGGCGAACCGGGTCAGCCGGCCGCGCTGCCCCCCGTACTCCGCGCGGAAGCCGGCGACCCCGCCGAGATAGCCGGGCCACTGGGCCACGGAATTGGTGACGTTCGCCGCGACCGTGTCCAGGCCCAGGGCCACGAGGGTGGGAAAGAGGATCAGCGAGCCGCCGCCGGCGATCGAGTTGATGCCGCCGGCCAGGAAGGCGACTCCGGCGGCGAGGAGGAGATCGACGGCCGACACGGCCTACGAGCCTACGGTGGCACCCATGCGCAAGCCGGCCGGGGCGATGTGGTTGGCGGCCCTGCTGGGCGGCTCGGGAGTGCTGCACCTGGTGCGGCCGCGAACCTACGAGTGGCTGGTGCCGCCGGAGCTCGGCGACGCGCGCACCTGGGTGACCGCCACCGGGGTGGCCGAGGTGGGCGCCGCCGCGCTGCTGGCGGCGCCCCTGTCGCGCCGGGCCGGGGGATGGGCGGCGGCCGGCTTGTTCGTCGTCTTCGTGCCGGCGCACCTGCACACGTTCCGGGTGATCGACCGGCGCCCCGACCTGCTGGCGGTGGCCGCCGTCCGGCTGGTGCTGCAGATGCCGCTGATCAGGACGGCGTTGGCGGTGGCCCGCGCCAGTTGATCTGTCCTGTCGGGACCGCCGACGACAGACTGCCGGGATGACCACCGTGGATGGGCCTGCTCCGCAGCCGAAGCCGATGCCGGACGACTGGCAGCGCGCCCTGGTCGTCGCGGCGCACCCCGACGACATCGAGTACGGAATGGCGGCCGCCGTCGCCGTCTGGACCGCCGCCGGCAAGGAGGTGCACTACCTGCTGGCCACGCGCGGGGAGGCCGGGATGGCGGGCGTGCCACCGGGGACGGCGGGGCCGCTGCGGGAGGACGAGGAGCGCCGCTCGGCGGCGGTGGTCGGCGTGACCGAGGTGGAGTTCCTCGACCACCGGGACGGCGTCCTCGTCGCGGGGCCGGAGCTGCGGCGCGACCTGGCCGCGGCCATCCGGCGGCATCGACCGGAGCTCGTCGTCACCGGCTACTTCGGGGCGACCTGGACCCCGCCCGGGGTGTCGCCGGCCTTTCTGAACTCCGCCGACCACCAGGCGCTGGGCCAGTGCGTCCTGGACGCCGTCGCCGACGCCTCGAACGAGTGGATCTTCCCCGATCTGGCGGAGCCCCGGTGGTCCGGTGTGCAGTACATCGCCGTCCAGGACATGGCTGCGCCGCCCCACGAGGTCGACGTGAGCGCGCAGGTGGACACCGCGGTGGCCTCGCTCAGCGAGCACCGGCGGTACCTGGAGCTGCTGTCCGACGTTCCGGTCGAGGAGCAGGCCAAGCAGGTCATCGATATGTCGACGACGACGGAGGACGGCCGCCGGCGGGTCGGGTTCCGGCTCTTCTGGGGCTGATCCGTCTCGGGGGATGACGGAGGTCTCGTTCCCGAATCGGTTGCATGGTGCATCGATCGGGCATGGTCGATCGGTGCGCAAATGGCTTCCGCTGGTCGCGATCTGCACCGGCACGTTCATGCTCCTCATCGACGTCACGATCGTGAACGTGGCGCTGCCCGACATGGCCATCGACCTGGGGACGACGTTCAACCAGCTCCAGTGGGTGGTCGACGTCTACGCCCTGGCGCTGGCCGCGTTGGTGCTGGGCGCGGGATCGCTTGCCGATCTCTACGGCCGGCGGCGGCTCTACCTCATCGGGCTGGTGGTCTTCGCGGTCGCGTCACTCGCCTCCGGGCTGGCGCCGAACGCCGGGTCGCTCATCGCGGCACGCGGTGTCCAGGGGATCGGTGGCGCGATCATGTTCGCCACCACGATCGCGTTGATCAACACCAGCTACGAGGGCCGCGACCGCGGGACGGCGTTCGGCGTCTGGGGCGCGGTGGTCGGTGCCTCGGCGGCGCTCGGGCCGATCCTCGGAGGTGCGCTCACCGAGCTCTCATGGCGGTGGATCTTCCTGGTGAACCTGCCGGTGTGCGTGCTGGCGGTGGCCCTGACCCTGATGGCCGTCGAGGAAGCGCGGCAGCCGAACGCCCCCCGTCCCGACGTGCCCGGCATCGTGCTGTTCAGCCTGGGCGCCGGCGCGGTGGTCTTCGGGCTGGTGCGCGCCGCGTCCGACGGCTGGGACCAGGTCGAGGCGTGGAGCCCGATCGTCGGCGGACTGGTGGTGCTGGCCGGGTGGATCGCCGTGGAACTGCGCAGCCCTGCGCCGATGCTCGACGTCGGGCTGTTCCGGTCGCCGTCGTTCACCGGGATCATGCTCGGGGCGCTGGTGCTCAACGGTGCCGCGTTCGCCGAGCTGGTCTACATCTCGCTGTGGCTGCAGACCATCGGCGGGCTCTCCCCGCTCCAGGCCGGTTACGTGTTCATCCCGTTGTCGGCGCTGAGCTTCGGCGTCGCCGCGGCCGCCGGCCGGTTCCTGCAGACCCGGCCGCCGCGCGTGGTGCTGAGCGTCGGCCTGCTGCTCGTCGGCGCCGGAGGCCTGCTCATGACGCTGGTCGACGCCGGCTCCACGTGGCGCGTGCTCCTCCCCGGCCTGGCGGTGCTCGGGGCCGGGGCGGGCATGGCGAACCCGACGCTCGCGTCCGCGGCGCTGGCCGCCGTTCCACGCGAGCGCAGCGGCATGGCCTCCGGCGCGGTCAACACCGCCCGGCAGCTCGGCTTCGCGGTGGGGGTCGCGGTGCTGGGCACGGTCTTCACGGCCGGGTCGGTGTCGCTCCTCCGCGACGCGGGAACGCCGGACCCGTCCGGCTTGGCGTCAGCGCTCTCCGCCGGTCAGGCGCCTCAGCTCGTCGCGGGCGCCGACCCGGAGATGCGGGCCGGTTTCGCCGATCTGCTCGGTGCGGCATACGCCGACGGGCTTCGTGATGTCTTCTTCGCGTGCGGGGCGGCCGGCATCGTCGGCGGTCTGGTCGTGTTCTGGCTGGTCCGCTCCGCTCCGCCGGAGAGCGGCGACCGGCCCGATCCTCGGCGCGAGGCCACGCCCGCCGCCCGTTGACCGGGGGCGACATGTCGACATGGCCGCCCGTTGACCGAGGCCGACATGTCGACATGGCCGCCCGTTGACCGGGCCGACATGCCGACATGCCGACATGTCGGCCCCGGTTGCCCCGTCCTCGGGTAGCGGACGAGCGCCGGCCGGCCACGACCAGGATGCTCCCGATGACGACCGCCAGTGCGATGACGAGGGTGACCGTGCCGATGGCTCGCACCGGGTGGCGGGCAGCGGCCGACCCGTCCGATCCGAGTGGACGGTAGGGGCGGCGCGGGACGTCATCGACCTTCTCGGCCCCGGGTTACCTAGGATGGGTACACGACGGACGAGTCGGCTGGGCGGTCGCGTCGGCGGGGGAGACCCCGCCGCCGAGGAACGTCCGGGCTCCACAGGGCAGGGTGGTCGTTAACAGCGACCCGGGGTGACCCGCGGGACAGTGCCACAGAGAACAGACCGCCAGCGGCGCTGCTTCGGCAGGGCGGCTGGTAAGGGTGAAACGGCGGTGTAAGAGACCACCGCACACCGGGTGACCGGTGTGGCTCGGTAAACCCCACCCGGAGCAAGGTCATAAGGGACGGCGGTCCGCCGCCGTCCTGCGCAGGCGTTCGAGGGCTGCCCGCCCGAGCCTGCGGGTAGACCGCTGGAGCCTGCCGGCAACGGCAGGCCTAGATGGATGACCGCCCATCGGGAGGCCGCAAGGCGCCCGTGGACAGAACCCGGCGTACAGGCCGACTCGTCCGTCGCCCACCGGCCCGCCCGCCGGTCACCGGTCCTCTGGCGACGCCCGGAGGGGCCGAAGCGTTCCACCCCGGCCTCCCGTGGACGGGCATCTCGACTGCCTGTGCGGCTCGGGTGCCGAACTGTTCCGGTCCGGCTGATCCTCAACCGAAGGTCGACAAGGCCGG
>JAOPWJ010000047.1 GCA_025965715.1 Blastococcus sp.
GGCGCCCAGCGGGCCGCCCGGCGGGGGAGGCGCTCCCGGATTCATGCCCGGGGAGCTGGCCTCCCTTCCCGCGAACACGCAGAGCGCACCGCAGGACGCCCCCGCTGACCACTCCGCGGGCTCCGCACCGACCGATCAACTGGAGGGCACGTGAACGAGTTCTTCCCGGTCCTCGCCGGACTGGTCTGTGGAGTGCTGCTCGGATCACTCACCGTCCGGCGGCCCCTGCTGGTCGGCGCGGTGTGCGCCGTGGTCGCGGGCGTGCTGGCCACTGTGCTGGCCGGCGAGTGGCGGGTCAGCTGGGCCTTCCTGCTGATCGACATCCCGCTGGTGGGCGTGTCGGCTCTGGTCGGCGACGTCGTCTCGCGAAGCGTCGTCCTGCGTCGGATCAGCCGCTGATCCTCAGTCCACGGTGGTCCGCAGGGCGCGGGCGAGGACCAGCGCTCCCAGCCCGGCGAGCACCACGGTGACCAGCGCGATCCGCAGGCTGGTCGCGTCGGCGAGTACGCCGATGAGTGGCGGGGACAGCAGGAACCCGAGCCGCAACAGCCAGTTGATCACCGTCAGCCCGGACCCGGACGACAGGCCCGGCAGCTCGTCGGCCGCGTGGTAGACGGCCGGGATGAGGGTCGCGACCCCGAGGCCGGCCAGGGCGAACCCGACCAGTGTCGTCGGGACCGACGGAAACGCAAGCGCCAGGCCCATGCCCACCGCGGTCAGCGCGCCGCCGGCCTGCGCGACCCTGCGCTGGCCGAACCGGTCGACCACCCGGTCTCCGGTCAGCCGCCCTACCGTCATGGCCAACTGCAGGGCGACGAAGCCCAGGCCGGCCGTCGCGGCGCCGGCAGCACGCTCGGTGCGCAGGTAGAGCGCACTCCACGACGCCCCGGCGTCCTCGACGAACGCCCCGCACGTCGCCAGCAGGCCGAGAGCCAACAGCGGGAGGGCCGCCGCACGCCACGGGCTCCGCCGGACCGACCCGGGACCCTGCTGGGGAGGAGCATCCCGGTCGCCGTCCTGACCGGGCAGCAGCGCGGGGTAGCCCACGAGGGCCACGACGCCGAAGACGACGGCGACCGCCCCGAGGTGGACGGTCAGCGGCACGCCGAGCCCTGCGGCCGCCGACCCGATGAGCCCGCCGGCGACGGCCCCGATGCTCCACACGCCGTGGAAGGCGTTGAGGATCGAGCGGCGGTAGAGCCGCTGGACCCGGAGCCCGTGGGCGTTCTGGGCCACGTCGACGACGGCGTCCAGGGCGCCGGCGAACAGGAGCGCCGCGGCCAACGCCAGCCAGTTGGGGGCGACCGACACGCTCCAGGAGGCGATTCCGAGGAGCACCAGCCCGGTGGTGACCACGCGGCCGGCGCCGAACCGGCGCATGAGCGTCGCCGCGGACAGGGCGGCGAACAGGGCACCGAGGGGCATCGCCGCCAGCGCCGCGCCGAGGGAGGAGTTGCTGAGGCCGAGCTCAGCCTTCACCTCCGGCAGCCGGGGCACCAGGTTGGCGTAGAAGACGGCGTTGATGAAGAAGCAGCTGCCGCCGGCGATCCGTGCGTTCGTCAGCTGTGCCGCCGTGGGCACCGGTGGAGCGGACACGGACGACGATCCTTCCGCACCGGTCGGTCAGCCGGTCCGCCGACCTCGGGCCCCGCCCTGTCGGCCCGTGAGCCCCGATCAGCCGTTGAGCTCCAGCGTCTGCATCGTGTCGGCGCGCACCTGCTTGAGCAGGGCGGTGTCCCTGGACAGCGAGCGGCCGTAGGAGGGGATGGCCTCGCGCAGTGCCGGGCGCCACGCCGGAATGCGGTCGGGGAAGCAGCGCTCGAGGACCGTGAGCATTGCCGAGGCCGCCGTCGAAGCGCCGGGGGAGGCGCCGAGCAGACCGGCGATGGAGCCGCCCCCGCCGACGACCAGCTCGGTGCCGAACTGCAGCACTCCGCGGCCGGTGACCGGGTCGCGCTTGATCACCTGGACCCGCTGTCCCGCGGTGATCATGTCCCAGTCGTGCTCCTCCGCCTCGGGCACGAAGTGGTTCAGCGTCCGGAGCCGGGCCGAGGGTGACTGGAGGAGTTCGCGGATCAGGTAGCGGGTGAGCGCCATCTCGGTCCGTCCGACGCCGAGCATGGAGCCGAGGTTGTTCGGGCGGACGCTGGCCGGCAGGTCGGACATCGACCCGCCCTTGAGGAACTTCGGCGAGAAGCCCGCGTAGGGGCCGAACAGCAGGGAGTGGTCGCCGTCGATGAGGCGCAGGTCCAGGTGCGGGACCGACATCGGCGGGGCGCCGACGGCGGCCTGCCCGTAGACCTTGGCCTGGTGCCGGGAGACGAGTTCGGGAGAGGTGGCGCGGAGGAACTTGCCGCTCACGGGGAAGCCGCCGAAGCCGCGGATCTCGGGGATCGCGGCGCGTTGGAGCAGTGGCAGGGCACCGCCGCCGGCGCCGACGAAGACGAAGCGGGTCCGGACGACGCGGCGCTCGCCGGTGCGGCTGTCCGCCGCGGTCACCCGCCAGCGGCCGTCGGTCTCGCGTTCGAGCTGCTGTACGCGCTGGTTGCAGTGCACCTGCACGCCGCGATCCGCGGCGTCGTCGAGCATCAGGCGGGTCAGGGAGCCGAAGTTCACGTCGGTACCGGCGACCGAGCGGGTCGCGGCGACGACCTGGCGGGGATCGCGGCCGGCCATCATCAGCGGGATCCAGTCGTCGAGCCGGTCGGGGGTGTCGGCGTACTCGAGGCCCTCGAACAGCGGCTCGGAAGCGAGCGCCCCGTGTCGAGCGCGCATGTAGGCGCGGCCCTGCTCGCCGGTCACGAAACTGACGTGCGGCACCGGGGTGATGAAGTCCTTGGGCGAACCCGTCATGCCCTCGCGGACCAGGTGCGACCAGAACTGCCGGGAGACCTGGAACTGCTCGTTGATCGTGACCGCCTTCGCCGGGTCGACGCGGCCGTCGGGCCCGGGCGGCGTGTAGTTCAGCTCGCAGAGCGCGGAGTGCCCGGTACCGGCGTTGTTCCAGGCGTCGGAGCTCTCGCCGGCCACGTCCGGAGCGGACTCGAAGACGACGACGTTCCACTGGGGCGCGACGATGCCGAAGAGCGCGGCCAGGGTCGCGCTCATGATTCCGCCGCCGACGAGTACGACGTCGGGGTTTGCGCTGTCGGGCACTGCGCCGGGCTGGGAAGTCACGTCTGCCTCTCTGGCCGATCCGGGGGAGGCGCCGTGGGCGCCGCCCCCGATCGTCGGCTGGAAAGTGCGATGACATGTAGTCCGAAGGCTGTGAGGTATCTCCACCTCGTGATCTACGCCATGGATACGGCCCTGGTTCGGCCCCATCGGCCCCGCCGGCCGGCGTTCGGACGGCGTGCGGCCTCACCCGTCCGGAGGACGGTGCCTGCGGCCGGTCGTGTGCGCCGGCGCGCCGCGGCAGGTCAGCCGGCGATCCGGCGGGCGCTGTTGTAACTGGGCATGTCGTCGAGCGAGGCGATCGCGACGGGCGAGCCGGACGTCGAGGCGTGGACCATCTGGCCGTTGCCGATGTAGATGCCCACGTGACTGACCGGCGTGTAGAAGAAGACCAGGTCGCCGGGCTGCAGGTCGGCCCGGGCCACGCGGACGCCCAGCCTCGACTGGGCCAGGCTGGAGTGCGGCAGGGTGATGCCGGCGGCCGCGTAGGCGTACA
>JAOPWJ010000108.1 GCA_025965715.1 Blastococcus sp.
CCGGGCTCCGGTCCTGGCTGGATGTCCCACTCTACGCCGGTTTCCAACTGCCCTCCACTGGAGGGGGCTGGTCCGGCGGCCCTTCCGGGCCGCTCGGCGCAAACAGAACGTTACACCATCTTCAGGGGCTCGTGCACGGGCCCCCGCCCCGGCCCGTCAGGGGGCTCGTCCGAGGCCGCGACTGCTGGGAGGGATGGGGGGGCTCAGAGGCCCAGGAAGCTCTCGATGCCCACGGTGAGGCCGGGTCGCCGACCGATCTCCCGCACGGCCAGGAGCACCCCCGGCATGAAGGACGCGCGGTCGTACGAGTCGTGCCGCAGGGTCAGGGTCTCCCCCGCCGCCCCCATCAGGACCTCCTGGTGAGCCACCAGGCCCGCCAGGCGGACGGCGTGCACGGGCACCCCCTCGACGTCGGCGCCGCGGGCTCCGGGCAGTGCGTCGAGGGTGGCGTCGGGTGAGGGCGGCAGGGCGGCCGCGCGGCGGGCGGCCGCGACGAGGCGGGCCGTGCGGACCGCCGTCCCCGAGGGCGCATCGACCTTGTTCGGGTGGTGCAGCTCCACGATCTCCACGGACGGGAAGAAGCGGGCCGCCTCCTGCGCGAACTTCATGAGCAGCACCGCGCCGATGCCGAAGTTGGGGGCGATCACCACGCCCACGTCCGGCTTGGGCTCCAGCCACCCGGCGACCGTGGCGAGCTTGGCCTCGTCGAAACCCGTCGTCCCCACCACGCAGTGGATGTTGTTGTCGATGCAGAACCGGATGTTGTCCATGACGACGTCGGGACGGGTGAAGTCGACGACCACCTGCGCGCCGGCGTTGGCGACGTCGAACAGCCAGTCGCCGGAGTCGACCATGGCCACCAGCTCGAGGTCATCGGCGGCGTTGACCGCCTTCACCACCTCCGTGCCCATGCGGCCACGGGCGCCGAGCACCCCGACGTTGAGTAGGGGAACGTCCGGGGCGGACGCCGGCGTTGCCTGATGGTCGGGCGCGGAGGTACTGGTAGTCACCCGGTCAGGCTTCCGGCCCGCGAGCCCGGATGCAACCCGCACCCGTTCAGCGGGCGGTCAGCCGTCGGCGGCGAAGCAGGTCCCACAGCGTGGACCCGACCAGGACGCCGGCCATGTCGGCCAGCCAGTCCGCCACCGAAGCGGTGCGGTTCAACGGGGTGAGCCCCTGCACGACCTCGCTCCCGGCGGCATAGGTGCCGAGCAGCACGACGAGCGGGGCCAGCCGGACGCCGGCCCAGCGGCCGGAGAGCGCCAGGGCCAGGAAGAGGGAGGCGTGCACGACCTTGTCGACGCCCGGCGGCGCCGCCGGCACGTCCGACGCCGGAGCGAAGAGGACGGCCAGCGACACCAGGACGACGACGGCGAACACCCCCCGCGCCAGGGCCCCGTGGACCCGCAGTGCCTCGCGCATCGGCGTTCCCCGGTTCAGAGGCGGTCGAGGTCGGACTCGCGGTACGGGCCGACCACGGCCAGGCACGTCTCCTGCGCGAAGAGCTCCGCGGCCACGGCCCGCACCTGCTCCTCGTCGACGGACTCGATCCGGCTCAGGACCTCGCGAACGGGCAGGTACTCGCCGTAGGACAGCTCGCTCTTGCCCAGCCGGCTCATCCGCGACCCGGTGTCCTCCAGACCCAGCACCAGCCCGCCCTTGAGCTGACCGCGGCTGCGTAGGACCTCGGCGACGGTGATGCCCTCGGCGGCAACCCGGTCGAACTCCGCCCGGATCAACCGCAGGACCTCGGGGACCCGCTTCTTCGAGCAGCCGGCGTACACCGAGAACGTGCCGGCCCCCGCGTAGTGCGTGAGGGCCGAGCCGACGGTGTAGACCAGCCCGCGCTTCTCCCGGATCTCCTGGAACAGCCGCGAGCTCATGCCGCCACCCACGGCGGTGTCGAGGACCGCGGCGGCGTAACGCCGCTCGTCGAGCCGGCCCATCGCCGGGGTTCCGAACAGCACGTGGGTCTGCTCGGTTCGACGGGAGATCAGTCCCACCGGGCGGGCCGGCCGGGTGGGCGCCGGATCACCGGTCCGCAGGGGCGCCGGACGGCCCCCGCCGGACAGCCGGTCGCCGAACGCTGCGGTGACGAGGTCGAGCACCTGCTGGTGGTCCACCCGCCCTGCGGCGGTGACGACGATGGAGGGGACGGCGTACCGCGAGCGGTACCAGCCGTCGACGTCCTCGCGCGTCAGCCGTTCGATCGAGTCGACCGTCCCGAGCACGGACCGCCCGAGCGGGGTGTCCCCGAACAGCGTGTCGGCGAACAGGTCGTGCACCGCGTCGGAGGGCTCGTCGTCGCGCATGGCGATCTCCTCGAGCACCACCGTGCGCTCCGACTCCAGGTCGGCGGCCGTGTTGCGCGCCTCGGTGACCAGGTCGGAGAGCAGCGTCACCGCCAGCGGCAGGTCCGACGCCAGCACGTTGGCGTAGAAGCAGGTGTGCTCCTTCGCGGTGAAGGCGTTCATCTCGCCGCCGACCGCATCCATCGCTGTGGCGATGTCGAGGGCGCTTCGGGTCGTCGTCCCCTTGAACAGCAGGTGCTCGAGGAAGTGCGACGAGCCGCCGACGCCCGGCGTCTCGTCGCGCGAGCCGACACCGACCCAGATGCCCAGAGTCGCCGACAGGACGCCCGGCATCGTCTCGGTGAGCACCCGCAGGCCCCCCGGGAGCTCGGTGCGCTCCACCCGGCCGCCGACCTCGTCGAGGTCGAGCAGCACGGTCTGCCCGACAGGAGCCGGGGCGGGCGCTGATGCGCCCGCCCCGGTCCCGATCACGTCAGTCGTGGTCACTCACCCGCAGGAGCAGCGGCGGCCTCGGCCGGCGCCTCGGCAGCGGCGTCGTCCCCGGCGGCCTCGACCGGAACCAGGCTGATCTTGCCGCGGGCGTCGATGTCGGTGATCTCCACCTGCATCTTGTCGCCGACGTTGGCCACGTCCTCGACCTTGCCGATCCGCTTGCCGCCGCCGAGCTTGCTGATGTGCACCAGGCCGTCCCGGCCGGGCAGCAGCGAGACGAAGGCGCCGAACGGCGTGGTCTTGACGACCGTGCCGAGGAAGCGCTCGCCGACCTTGGGCAGCGTCGGGTTGGCGATGGCGTTGATCCGGTCCACC
>JAOPWJ010000147.1 GCA_025965715.1 Blastococcus sp.
CCGCGCCCGCCCCGCCGAGCGCCGTGGGCAGGAATCCGCCGACGATCGCGCCCAGAGCGAGGCTGCCGCCGTCCGCGGCCCCGTGCTTCGCCAGCCCCGGGGCGACGTCGGCCCGCGGGTCGATGCCGTGGACGGTGTCGACGTACCAGGCCTCGACCGGTCCGGAGTCCAGCGCCCGGCCCACGCCCATCAGCAGGATCGCGCCCAGGAACCCGGGGAAGCTCGTGGCCGTCGCGAACACCAGGCACGACCCCAGGTGCAGCACGGCACCGGCCACGACCACGGGACGGCGGCCGAGGACGTCGGCGAGCCCACCGGTGGGCAGCTCGAGAACGGTCACCACCACGCCGTGCACGGTGAAGAGCAGACCGATCTCGGCGAGGGTGAGGCCGCGGGCCTGGGCGAGCAGCACGGTGATCGGCGTGGTGAGCCCGACGGGCAGCCAGCGCAGGGCGGTGAGCCCGACCAGCCGGCGAGTGGCCGAGCGGACGGTCCGCGGCGCGCTCATGACGGGTATCGCCGCAGGGGGACGAGGTCGGTGAACACGAAGACGAGCTCCGTTCCCTCGACCGGGGTCTCGCCGGGATGCGCCGTGATCCAGCGCTGCATCAGCGCGTGCAGTTCGGCGGAGAGCTCCCGGGCCTCCTCGGGCCGCAGCCGCAGGCCGTAGTCGTTGAGCGAGGCCGCCGCGGCCCAGGCCGGGTCCAGCTCGGTCTTCTGCGACTGCCAGGCCGCGAAGATCCGGCCCCGCACGTCCACCTGCATGCGAGTCAGCTCGTGCTCGACCTCCGCGCCGCCTTCCTGGTCGACGATGTCACCCGCCTGCCAGCTGGTCAGCCGGTGCCGGGCGCGCCACCAGCGCTCCCGGGCGGTGCCGTGGCCCTCGACCTCCTCCACGAAGCCGTACCCCTCGAGCTGACGGAGGTGGTAGCTGGTCGCGCCGCTGCTCTCACCGACAGCCCGGCCGAGCTGGCTGGCCGTGGCCGGCCCGTTCATCCGGAGCTGGCCGAGGAGGCGATTGCGCAGGGGGTGCGCGAGCGCTCGCAGCGCGCGCACGTCGGTCACCTGGACGGCTGGTTCCAGCGGAGTCTCGTCGACCGGCATGACGGCAGAATAAGAGTGCAAAGAGTCCTTTGCAATGGGTTCTTTGCACCTATCGGCCGGGCGCTGCCGCCACCCCCAGCCACGCCCGCAGCGCGCCGTCGGAGAGCAGCCGCCCCACCCGGCCGGACTGCTCCTGGGCCTGCTGGAACGCCGGCTCGTCGCCGTGCCGGCGAGCGACCTCCGCGTCCACGGCGTCGGCCCGCTCCCTCCACTCCTCGGGGCTGTCGCCCAGGTCGGCGTCCGCGGTCGCCTCGAGCCGGAACCCGGCACCGGAGAGCAGCTGCCGCAGCTCCGCCTCGGACGGGAAGTCGTTGCCCTGCGGCAGCGGCGGCGGTAGGGGACGGTCGGCGACGAACACCAGCAGACCGAGCCGGCCACCCGGCCGCAGGACCCGGCGCAGCTCCGCCAGGGCGCCGGCCTTGTCCGATGTCGTGCACAGGACGCCGAGACACCAGGCCGCGTCGAAGGAGCCGTCGGCGAACGGCAGCTGCTGGGAGACCGCGACCACCGAGGGCAGGCCGAACAGGTGTCGCCCGGCCCGGACGGCCTCCTCCATGGGCTCGGCGCAGACCGGCCGCACACCGCGCTCCGCGGCCAGCCAGCCGGCCGGGCCGCCGACCCCCGAGCCGTCGTCGAGCAGGCGCATGCCCCCATCGATGCGCAGCCGGTCGGCGAGCCACCGCAGCCCGCCCTCGCTCCCGCTCCCGCGGCAACCGGCCGGAATGGCGAACTCGGGACCGAGCACCCGCACCGCCTCCTCGGTCCAGCCGGCGACGGTGCCGAACTCGGCTTCCATCGCCTCGCTCTCGAGCTCGGTCACCCGTCCTCCCTCAGCTGCTCCGCCACGGCTGCCTTGATCCGCGCACCGTCGTCCTCACCGCGGGCCGAGCCCATGCCGGAGAGGTTGACGCCGACCACCCCGGGGATGGCGAGCAGCTCCCGGGCCTCGGTCACCGCCGCGGCGATCCCGGCGGCGCGGGGATCGGGAGCGGCGAGCACCCGCTCGACGACGGCGCCGTCCAGGCGCAGGCCGGGAAAGCGCTGCAGCACGCGTGCCGACGGCTCGTCGGTGTAGACGGCCACCCCGGCCACGAACGCCAGAGTGGCGCCCGCCGTGCGCGCGGCAGCCACGAACTCGGCCACCCGGGCCGGCGTGCTCACGTGGTTGAGCACGCACAGCTGCGCGCCGGCCCGCTGCTTCTCCGCGACCCGCGCGGGCCGCAGGCCCACCGGCGGCGCCTCCGGCGACTCGGGGACGGCGACGCGCAGCCCGGCCTGCGCCGCCAGCGCGGCCAGGCGGGTGCCGTCGAGGTCGAAGACCTGCGTGGCACCGGGGCGGACGCCCGGCCCGCGGCCGTCACCGGTCACGCAGAGCACCCCTTCGATCCCCAGGGCGGCCAGCCCCGCCAGCTCCTGCTCGAGGACGACGCGGTTGCGATCCCGGCAGGCCAGCGTCGTCCAGAGCCGGCCGCCCGCGTCGAGCACCTCGGCGGCAACCATCGTGGGCGGCAGGTCCGGCCGGTTGGCGTGCTCCCCGACCAGCAGCCCGTCCGAGACCGGCTCCAGCACCCCGACGACGCGCCGCAGCGACGCCGGGTCGAACGGCGGGACGCTCAGATCGGCAAGGACGAACCGGCCGGCGGCGGAGTGCGGGCCGCCCAGTGGTGCGGGGGCCGGGGCCACGGGCGGGCCGGGCCACCGGACGAGCGGCCGGCCGAGGAAGACGCACCGGTGCTGGGCCAGCTCGCAGCGCTCGTCGTCGCGGACTCCCCCGCACGGGCCGAAGACCATCCGCTTGGGACAGCCGAGCCGCTCGGCGGTCGCGGACGCACGCTCCATCGTGAAGAGCTGACCCGTGCGGGCCGCCGTGAAACCGCCGCCGTATCGGCCAGATCGCCGATCTCGCACGCTTTGCCCCCTCAAAACGTGCGAGACCGGCGATCTCGCAGGCGGGGGAAGACATCCGGGGTCCGTAGCGCTACAGTCCTCAGTAGTTGAACCCTCAACCAAGGAGACCGGCATGCCTGCCGTGACCGTCGAAGACACCACCGCCCTGCCGCGCGTTCCGGTTCCCGCCCCGGGGACGGTGCGCCGCCGGGTCCGCTCGGTCACCACGGCGCCGTCCGCGTTCGAGGGCGAGGGCTTCCCCGTCCGCCGGGCCTTCGCCGGCGTGGACCTGCGTGATCTCGACCCGTTCATCCACATGGACCAGATGGGCGAGGTCGAGTACGCACCGGGTGAGCCCAAGGGCACCTCGTGGCACCCCCACCGCGGATTCGAGACCGTCACCTACATCATCGACGGCACCTTCGAGCACGCTGACTCCCACGGCGGCGGGGGCACCATCAGCAACGGCGACACGCAGTGGATGACTGCCGGTGGAGGCGTGCTGCACATCGAGCGCCCTCCGGAGCACCTCGTCGCCAGCGGCGGCCTCTTCCACGGCCTGCAGCTGTGGGTGAACCTGCCGAAGGCGCAGAAGTGGGTGGAGCCCCGGTACCAGGACCTCCGCGCCGACGAGTCGGTGCTGCTGGCCAGCCCGGACGCGGGCGCCTTCCTGCGCGTCATTGCCGGCGACGTCGCCGGTCAGCGCGGCCCGGGCTCGACGTACACGCCGATGGCGATGGTGCACGCCACCGTCGCGCCGGGCGCGACCCTCGACCTCCCGTGGCGGCCGGACTTCAACGCGCTGGTCTACGTCCTCTCCGGCGCGGGCTCTGTCGGCATCGACGGCGCCCCGGTGCGCACCGGCCAGCTTGCCGTCTTCGGCCCGGGCGACATCATCACCATCAACGGCGCGGTCAACCAGGAGTCGCGGACTCCCGCGCTGGACGTCGTCATCCTCGGGGGCCTGCCGATCCGGGAGCCGATCGCCATGTACGGCCCCTTCGTCATGAACAGCCGGCAGGAGGTCATGGACGCGTTCACCGACTTCCAGGCCGGCCGGCTGGGCTCGATCCCCGCGAACTACGGCCGGCGCCACGTTCCGCACGGCGACGTCCGCGGCGAGACCGGCCAGCGCCCGGGAGCCTGATCGCGCAGCCGGTCGGGAGGACTGACATGAGCAACCTCGACCGCCGCCCGCCCGCCCAACAGCTGGGCGGCCTGGCGGCGACCGCCGCCGGGCCCGCGCTGGACCTGCTCGCCGGCAAGGAGGTGCTGCTGGGCGAGAGCACGCGCGTCCGCCGGCTGCTGCCCACCCTCGGCCGCCGCATGATCGGGGCCTGGGCGTTCGTCGATCACTACGGCCCCGACGACATCACCACCAGCGGCGGCATGCAGGTCGCGCCCCATCCGCACACCGGCCTGCAGACGGTGTCGTGGCTGCTGGAGGGCGAGGTGCGCCACCGGGACTCCCTCGGCAGCGACGTCGAGTTCGGGCCCGGCGAGCTCGCCCTGATGACCGCCGGACACGGCATCGCGCACTCCGAACAGTCGCCGGTGAGCCATCCGCGGTACCTGCACGGGGCGCAGCTGTGGGTCGTGCTGCCCGATGCCCACCGCGAGACCGCTCCGGCGTTCGAGCACCACGGCAGCCTGCCGGGCTTCACCTCCGACGGGCTCACCGCGACCGTGCTGATGGGTTCCTTCGGCGGCGCGACCTCGCCCGGGACGGCGTACACCCCGCTGGTGGGCGTGGACCTCGACCTGCAGGCAGGAGCGGACGTCGAGGTGCCACTGGACCCCGGCTTCGAATACGGGCTGCTCGCCTCCTCCGGATCGGCCGACGTCGAGGGCGCGCCGCTGGGGCGAGGCGCGATGCTCTACCTCGGCACCGGGCGTCGGTCGGTGCGCGTGCGGGCCGAGGAGGCGAGCAAGCTGCTACTCCTCGGTGGCGAGCCGTTCGACGAGCAGATCGTCATGTGGTGGAACTTCGTCGGCCGCTCGGGTGCGGAGATCGCCGACTACGCCGAGCGGTGGAACGCCGAAGACGACCGCTTCGGCGCGGTCATCGGCTACGAGGGAGGCCGGCTGGCCGCTCCGCCGCTGCCCCCGCTTCCGCTCCGGGCCCGCGGCCGGGAGAGGTGACCGCATGAGCGATCCCGACCCGCGCCTGCTCGCCTTCGTGGCCGCGAACAACTGGGGCGTGCTGGCCGCCGTCAAGAGCAACGGCCGCCCGCACCTGTCCAACGTCGGCTACGCCTACGAGGCGCAACGGCGGCTGGTCCGGGTGTCGGTGACCGCCGACCGGGTCAAGACGCGCATCCTCGCGGCCGATCCCCGGGTCACGCTGCATGTGGCGTCGAAGGATTTCTGGGCGTGGGTGGCCGTCGAAGGCACCGCCGAGCTCACCCCGATCGCCGCCGATCCGCACGACGCGACCGTCGACGAGCTGGTCGAGTACTACCGCGGGGTGAACGGCGAGCACCCCGACTGGGACGACTACCGGGCCGCGATGGTCGCCGACCGCCGCCTGGTCGTCCGGTTCACCTTGGAGCACGCCTACGGTCAGATCCCGGCCTGAGTCCGGGTCACCGGCGGGCTCCCCGGTGACCGTACCGGCGAGGTGGGACCGACCGACACGCCAGGGCGACCCGCGGAGCGGACCGGCTCAGAATCGGCCGCCGCCGCTCCGCCCGCCGCCGGAGCCGCCGAAGCTGCCACCGCCCGAGCGACCGCCACCACCGCCGCCACCACCGGCGAACCCACCGCCGCCGAACCCGCCGCCGAACCCGCCGCCGCGACCACCGCCGCGGCCGCCGCCGCGACCACCGCCGAGCAGGATGCCCCCGAGGACCAGGCTGCCCAGGTCGACGCCGCCCCGCCGCGGATAACCCCCGCCGATGCCACCCGGCGGTCCGTAACCGCCGCCGTATCCGCCGTACCCGCCGCCACCGGACCAGTCGTCGACGTCGTTCTGCGCCAGGTCGAGCGCCTGCTGCGCCATGCCGGCCGCCTGGTGGGCCTCCCGCAGCGCACCGACCGGATCGTCCTGGCCCTTCTCCACCGCGATCTCCAAGTGCCGGTGCGCCTCGGCCAGGCGGGTGCGCGCCTCCGGTCCCACGGCGCCCCGCCGGGTGCTGATGAAGTCGGCGGCCGCCTCGACGGTGGACCGCGCGGTGAGCAGCGCCTGGTCGAGGGCCGAGGCTGCCCGTCGATTCTGGGTCTGCGCGTCCCGCACCACCGACAGTGCCTGCTCGAGAGACAGATCGGCCTCCTCCAGACGGCGCAGGGCGGCCAGCGGGTCGGCGAGTGGACCGCCGGCGGGGCGCAGCGCCTCGTCGGCCCCCGCCAGCGCGGCCTCGGCCCGCGCGATCTGGGGCCGCAACCCACTGTCGTCGCCACTCCCGAGCAGGGCCCGCGCCTCGGCCAGGTCGTTCTCCGTCTCCGCGCGCACGGCGGCCACCCGGCCCTCGGCGGCCTCCAGGTCCGCGGCGAGGCGGCCGACCGCGTCGAGCAGCGTGCCGCTCTGCGCCACGGCGTCCTCGGCGGCCCGGATGTCGCCCACCGCCTGACCGGCCTGCCCCGCGCCCAGCGCCGTCCGAGCCTCGCCGGCCTCCTCCTCGGCAGCGGCCAGCCGGGCCCGCGCCTCGGTCACGTTGTCGCGGACCGGGGCGAGCGCGGACTCGGCGAACCGGCCGCGGAGGTCGGCCAGCTGCCGCTCCACCTGCGGGATGCGCTCGCGCAGCGCAGCGATCCGCGGAAGGAGCGCCTCGAGCACCTGAGGGGCGGTGTTCTCCAGGTCGCGCAGCCGGGCGAAGGCCTCGGCCTGCTCGTCGAGCCGCGCGTCGGCCGCAGCGGTGAGCCGCAGCATCTCGCCGAGCATCTGGCGGGTCGTCGGCTCGTCCTCGGGAATCTCGTCGTCCAGCTGCTGGCGCAGCGTGAACGCACGGGAGAGCTCGTCGCGCGACCGGGCCAGCGCCTGGTCGAAGCCGGCGACCGCCTCCTCGCCGTACTGCGCCTTGGCGAAGTCGAGGTCGAGCTGCGAGGTCTTCAGCACCTCGTCGAGCTCCAGCAGGGCCGTGCTCGCGCGGAACTGCAACTGCTCGGTCGTCGTCCCCGCGTAGGGGTCGGGGCGCTCCAGTCGCGTGACCGGTGGCGGCTCGGCCTCCCGGCGGCGCCGGCGGGCTCGGCTGACGAGGTAGGCGCCGCCCCCCACGACGGCGATCGCCCCGAGCACGAGCAACGCACTGCCGCCGCCGGATCCGCCGTCCGCTGCGCCGGGCGCCTCCCCGGTGCGCAAGATGTCGGCGAACGCCACGGTTCCCGCCACCCAGTCGCCGTCGTGGAAGTCCGGCTCGACGGCCTGGCCGGCCAACTGGTTCGCCTCATCGACCGTGACGTCGGAACTCCTCGGCACGGTGAACCGGTAGTCGCTCTGGTCGACCGCGACGGCGAGCAGTGCGTCGTTGCCGCCGAATGCGGAGAGGTCGTAGGTCGAGGCCAGCCAGTCCCCCGCGTCGAGCCCGCCGAAGGTGTCGACGAAGACGACGTGCAGCTGGGTGCCGTCCTCGGCCTGGAGCTGATCGAGGGCGTCCTGGACCTGCGACTCCTCGCCGTTGCTCAGGACGTCGGCCTCGTCGACGACCTGCTCGTCGAGCCGGAACGGGTCCTCGGCCATGGCCGGATGAGCGCTCAGTAGGACGAGGGCGGCAACGCCCAGGACGACGGGAAGCCGGCGCACGGCACCTCCTGGACAGTTGTCGGACCGGATGTTCGACAGTACCGAGGTCGCGAGGGGTCCGGCCGCGCCGCACGGGGTAGGGGCGGTCCGACGACACTCCGAGGAGGACCCGTGAGCGAGCCCGACCGGATGGCTGCCGCCGACCTGCCCCCCGGAACGGTCCGGCGGTCGGGCGACTGGGCGGTCGGCAACCGCGGGGACGATCGGTACTTCGCCGTCTCGCGGCGGTGCCGCCACCAGCTGGCCGACCTCGCCGGCGGCACCGTGGACGCGGACGGCTGCCTGGTGTGCCCATGGCACCAGAGCCGCTACGACGTCCGCACCGGGGAGATGGTCGAGGGGCCGCGGGGCTTCCTCTCCTACCACGGGCCGACGCCGGTCTACACCCAGGCCGTGGCGGCGTTCGGGCGGCTGGTCCGGCTGCGCATCCGCCGGGCGGTGCGGACGGGCGACGACGTCGTCCTCGAGTAGGGCCCGCGTCGCTCTGCCGCTACCGGCGCTCGAGAGGCGAGTCGACACCCTGGACCAGGGCGTCGCTCTCCACCGCTGCGACCCCCGTGGCATCGATGGTCACGCCCTGCGTGGACGCGACCTCCTCGGCCGACTTGGGGAACAGGACGCCGTCCCGGATCTCCTCCGCCCAGTGGCAGCTGACCAGCCGACCCGGCCCGAGTTCGCGCAGGACCGGCACCTCGTCGTCACAGCGGGTCTCCTGCCGCCAGGGGCAGCGGGTGTGGAACCGGCAGCCGCTGGGCGGATTCGCCGGCGACGGCAGGTCCCCGGCGAGCAGGATCCGCTCGCGGCGCTCCTCGATGACCGGATCGGGTACCGGGACGGCGCTCATCAGTGCCCGCGTGTAGGGGTGCAGTGGCTGCTCGTAGAGCGCGTCAGCGGGCGCCTGCTCCACCAGCGACCCGAGGTACATGACGCCGACGACGTCGCTGATGTGCCGCACCACCGCGAGGTCGTGGGCGATGACGAGGAAGGTGAGCCCGAGCCGTTCCTGCAGTTCCTCG
>JAOPWJ010000103.1 GCA_025965715.1 Blastococcus sp.
GCTGCCGGCAACGGTCAGGGCCACGGCGGTCACGACGCCGGCTCCGCGACCCGGCCGAGGGTGATCTCCGACCGCAGCTGCGCGGCGGCCCCGGCCGGATCTGCCGCCGCGCAGACGGCCGACACGATGCAGATCCCGGCCACGCCGGTCGCCGCCACCTCGGCGGCGCGCGCGGCACCGATCCCGCCGATCGCCACGGCGGTCAGGTTCCTGGCGCGGGCGGCGCCGGCGAGGTCGCGGATCCCGGCCAGGCCCAGCGGCGACGCCGCGTCGGGCTTGGTCGGCGTTCCCCAGACGGGACCGAGTCCGACCAGGTCCACGGTGCCGGGAGGCAGGGCCAGCGCCGCGGCGAGCTCGGCGGACGACGTCACGGAGAGACCGAGCAGCCGGTCCGGGCCGATCAGGGCACGCACCTCACCGGCGGGCAGGTCGTCCTGGCCGACATGGACGCCGTCCGCGCCGGCCAGCAGCGCCACGTCCACCGCGTCGTTGACCACGACCGGCACGTGCGGGGCATCGGCCACCGCCGCCTGCACCGCACGCGTCAGCGCCAGCAGGTCCCGCCGGGAGGCGACCTTGTCCCGCACCTGCACCGCGGTCACCCCACCGGCCACCGCGGCACGGACGACGTCGGCCACCGCCCGCGGCCGGCACAGTTCGGTGTCGGTGACCAGGTAGAGCGTCGGGTCGAACGGTCGCGTCATTCGACCCGCACGTCGGCCGTCGCCAGCGTCTCCCCGTCGATCGCGTCCAGGGCATCGAGCCACGCCGGGGCGAACGTGCCGGGCCCGCCCGCGACCGTCGCGGCGCGCTCCGCGGCCAGGGCGACATGGGCGTGCGCGGCCGCCGTTCCGGTGAGCGGGTCGTCGGTGACCGCGAGGTAGGCCGCCACCAGAGCACCCAGCGCGCACCCGGCGCCGGTGGTCCGGGTGAGCAGCACCGATCCGCCGCCGACCCGGACGGTCCGCCGTCCGTCGGTCAGCAGGTCGACCGCACCGCTGACTGCCACCACGCCACCGGTCCGCAGGGCCAGCTCGGCGGCTGCCTCGGCGGCGTCGTCGGCGCCCGCGGTGCTGTCGACTCCGCGCCCCCCGGCGCCCGCCCCGGCGAGCGCCAGCACCTCGGAGGCGTTCCCGCGCACGACCGTGGGCCGCAGGGCGACGAGCTCCTGCGCCAGCACCGTGCGGTAGGCCAGTCCGCCCACCGCGACCGGGTCGAGGACCCACGGCGTCCCGGCCGCACCGGCGGACCGCGCCGCCAGCCGCATCGCCTCGGCGGTGCGCTCGTGCACCGTGCCGACGTTGATCAGCACGGCGGAGGCGACGACGGCGAAGTCGCCCGCCTCCTGCGGTGCGTCGACCATCGCGGGCGCGGCCCCGGCGGCGAGCAGGGCGTTGGCGGTGATCGTCTGGACCACGGTGTTGGTCAGGCAGTGCACCAGAGGTGCGGTCTCGCGCAGCGCCTCGCGGGCGGCGCGCAGGTCGATCGCTTCCATGCCGGCTGTCGACATGCCGATGACATCCCTTCGCCAGTGCGAACTGGAGCAGGTTCGACGGGTGTCTTCTCAGTCCCGGGCGGGACACCCCGTGCCACGTACGGCCCGAACGTAACAGCCGGCCGGGAGGCGACCCGGCCGGACGGGCCTCTCGCCGAATGGGTAGCGTGCTGCTCGGACCACGGGAGCCCACCCGAGTGGGCTGAGAGGGCGGCTGGGGCCGCCGACCGTTCGAACCTGTCCGGGTCATGCCGGCGTAGGGAGGAGACCGATGCGTGCTGTGCGCTTCCACGGGGTGGGTCGGCCGTTGGCCGTCGAGGACGTCGACCGGCCGCGGCCGGGCCCCAAGGACGTCCTGATCGACGTGGCGGCGGCCGGCGTCTGCGGCACCGAGCTGCACTTCCTCGACGGGCTGCTCACCCCGGCCCGGACGCCGATCACTCTCGGCCACGAGGTCGCGGGCGTCGTCGCCGAGGTCGGTGCGGCGGTCGAGGACGTCACCGTCGGGGACCGCGTCGCCGTCCACTACCTGCACGCCTGCGGCGCCTGCCGGTGGTGCCGTACCGGTGATGACCACCTGTGCGACGCCCCCCTCGGCTTCCTCGCCTTCGTCTCCGACGGGGGGTTCGCCGAGCAGATCGTCGTGCCCGCGTCCGCGACCGTGGCCGTTCCCGATGAGCTCGACCTCGCGGCGGCCGCCGTCCTGTGCTGCAGCGGTACCACGGCACTGCACGCGGTCGACATGGCCGGCGTCGTGGCCGGTGCGACAGCTGTCGTCTACGGCACCGGCGGGGTGGGCCTGGCGCTGGTGCAGGTGCTCAAGGAGGCGGGGGCGCGACCGATCGCGGTCGCCCGCAACCCCGAGCGACTCGCGCTGGCGCAGGAGCTGGGCGCCGTGGCGACGGTGAACGCCGCCACCGAGGACGTGCCCACCGCTATCCGGGAGGCGACCGGGGGGGCGGGCGCCGATGTCGTCTTCGAGATGGTCGGAACCAAGCAGACCAGCGCCGCCGCGCTGGCCTGCCTCGGCAAGCGGGGCACCCTGGTGTACGTGGGTTACAGCTTCGATCGAGTGGAGATCGACCCGCTGTCGCTCGTCGTGCCGGAACAGCGCATCGTGACCTCCGTGGGCAACCGACGCTCCGAGCTGGTGGACGCTCTCGACCTGGCCGCCCGCGGTCGGCTCGGCACCAGGGTGACCCGGTACCCGCTCGCCGATGCCGGTCGGGTGCTCGACGACCTGCGCGCCGGCCGGGTACTGGGCCGCGCCGTGCTCATCCCCTAGGGAGGGGCAGCCGGACCACGTCGCCGACGACCCACACCGCCGGTGGGCGGATGCCCTCGTCGGTCATCGTCCGGGGCAGGTCGGCGAGCGTCGTCCGGATCGTGCGCTGCGTGACGGTCGAGCCGTCGCTGACGACGGCAGCCGGAGTCTCCGGCGCGCGGCCGTGCTCGATCAGGGCGGCAGCGATGGCCGGCGCGGTGTCCACCCCCATGAGGACGACGACTGTTCCGCGCAGCCGCCCGATCGAGGCCCAGTCGACCAGTGAGTCGGGATGTCCGGGCGGGAGGTGCCCGGAGACGACGACGAACTCGTGGGTCATGCCCCGGTGGGTGACCGGGATGCCGGCCAGGGCGGGGACGGCGATCGCGCTGGTCACGCCGGGCACCACCTCGACCGGCACACCGGCGGCCAGACAGGCCTGAAACTCCTCCATCCCGCGGCCGAAGACGAACGGGTCGCCGCCTTTGAGGCGGACCACCCGCCGGCCGGCGAGGGCGTGCTCGACCAGCAGCGCGTTGATCTGCTCCTGGGCCATGGACCGTCCGCGCGGCAGCTTCGAGGCGTCGATGAGCTCGACCCGGGATGACAGCGAAGCCAGCAGCGACTGCGGCGCCAGGTGGTCGGCGACGACGACGTCGGCCAGCGCCAGCGCTTGGTGTCCCCGCACGGTGATCAGCCCCGGGTCGCCCGGTCCGCCGCCGACGAGCGTCACGCATCCAGTGCCCGTGCCGACCGGCGAGCGGGCCCCGTCAGCGATGCTCCCGTCGGTCAGACCCGCCAGGACGGCGTCGCGCACCAGCGCGGCGCGCCCCGGCATGGCGCTCTCGTGCACCGCGACCACCAGGTCGCCCAGCCGGCCGACGGCGGGCGTCCACGCGCTGGAGGCTGCGTGGTCGTCGACGCGGGCACAGAAGATGCGTCTCCGCTCGGCCCCCTGGGAGACCTCCCTGTTCACGGCCGAGTCGTCGGTCGCCGCTACCGCGAACCAGGCACCGTCGAGATCGCCCGGCTCGTACCGGCGGCGCTGCCACGTGAGCGGCCCCGGCGCGGCGGCGAGCGCCTCCAGCGCCGGGGTCACCCGCGGGCTCACGACGGTGACGACAGCACCGGCTGCCAGCAGGCCGGCCACCTGCCGGTGGGCGGCCTGGCCGCCGCCGACCACCAGCACCGTCCGTCCGCGCAGCCGCAGGCCGACGGGATGGACCACTTCGGACCCGTCGCCGCCGGACATCCCGCTCATCCGCTCTTCTCGGTGACACCCGCGGAGTCAAAGGTGGCGACGTCGCGCAGCGCCCGGGCCGCGCTGGCTACCAGCGGTAGCGCCAGGAGCGCGCCAGTGCCCTCGCCCAGGCGCAGCTCGAGGCCGAGCAGCGGTCGCAGACCGAGGTGTCGCAGGGCAATCCCGTGCCCGGGTTCGGGGGAGGCGTGCCCGGCCAGTGCGTATTCCAGGGCTGGAGGACAGAGGGCGGCGGCGACGAGTGCGGCGGAGCCGGCGATCACACCGTCGAGGAGGACCGGCGTGCGGGAAGCGGCCGCCCCGATGATGAACCCCGCGAGGGCTGCGTGCTCGAGACCGCCGATCTCGGCGAGCACGGCCAGCGCCGTCGCCGGGGTCGTGGGCCGCTCGGTCACCCGGCACACGGCCCGGGTGACGACGTCGACCTTGCGGGCCAGCGTCGGGTCGTCCACGCCGGTGCCGCGGCCGGTCGCCGCGGCGGGGGCTGCCCCGGTGAAGGCGCAGACGAGCGCCGCCGAGGCCGTCGTGTTCGCGATCCCCATGTCGCCGGTGATCAGGCTGCCCGAGGCGGTCGCCAGCGAGGTGGCCACCTCGATCCCCACCTCCACCGCCCGGCGGGCCTCGTCGAGTGTCATCGCCGGACCCTCCGACAGGTCGGCGGTGCCGCGGCGCACCTTGCGGTCGAGGAGGCCGGGGACGACGTCGAGGACGGTGGCGACGCCGACGTCCACCACGACCACCTCGGCTCCGAGTTCCGCCGCGAACGCGTTCACGACGGCTCCACCCGCCAGGAAGTTGGCGACCATCTGAGCGGTCACCTCCTGGGGCCACGGCGTGACGCCCTGGGCGTGGACTCCGTGATCGGCGGCGAAGACGGCGACCGTCGCCGGCACGGGCAGGGGGGCGGGGCAGGTGCCCGCGATCCCGGCGAGCTGGACCGCGACATCCTCCAGCACGCCCAGCGAACCGGGCGGCTTCGTCATCCGGTCCAGGCGATCGCGGGCCGCCCGCTCTGCCGTGGCGTCGCGCGGGGTGACGGCGGCGATCGTGGCGCCCAGCATGGTGCCCGGGAAGGGGGTCGTGAGGGTGCTCAACGGATCTCCTCGGGAGGGGTCAGGATCGTGGCGAGCGCCGCAGTGAACGCCCGTGTCGTCGCCGGGTCGCGGACGGCGACCCGGAGGTGGTCGGCGGAGAGCCCGGGGAAGGTGTCGCCCCGGCGCACGGCCCAGCCGTGCTCGCGCAGCGCCAACCGGACCCGCGCTCCGTCGGGTACGCGCAACAACAGGAAGGACGAGCGGGGGTCGCCTTCCACCGTCACGCCCGGGGGGAGTGCGTTCAGCAGCGCGGCCCGCCGACCGGTCAGCTCGCGGGCGGCGGCGTCGGCCTCCGCGCGGGCAGCCGGGGAACTGCAGGCTTCCAATGCCGCGAGGGCCGGGGTGGAGACCGGCCAGTGCGGCTGGTGCGCGGCGAGGGCGCCGATCAGGTCGGCCGGCCCGAGCGCGTAGCCGACCCGGAGACCGGCCAACCCCCAGGTCTTCGTCAGGCTGCGGACGACGAGTAGCCCGGGCAGGTCGCTCCGCCCGGCCAGTGACGCCGGCTCGCCCGGGACGGTGTCGGCGAACGCCTCGTCGACGACGAGCACTCGACCCGGCCGGGCCAAGGCCGCGACGTCTGCCGCGGGGTGCAGCACCGATGTCGGGTTGGTGGGGTTGCCGAGGACGACCAGGTCGGCGTCGTCCGGAACAGCCCCCGGATCCAGCCGGAAGCCGTCATCGGC
>JAOPWJ010000155.1 GCA_025965715.1 Blastococcus sp.
CCTCGAAGAAGTCCGCGGCCTCCTCGATCGGCATGTCCAGGACCTCGGCGACCGTCTTGCCCTTGTAGTGCACCTCCAGGGTCTCCCGGTTGAACCGGGCGCCCTTGCACACCTCGCAGGGGACGTACACGTCGGGCAGGAAGTTCATCTCGATCTTCAGCGTGCCGTCGCCGGAGCACGCCTCGCAGCGCCCGCCCTTGACGTTGAAGGAGAACCGGCCGGGCAGGTATCCACGCATCTTCGCCTCGGTGGTGCTGGCGAAAAGCTTGCGGACGTGATCCCAGACGCCGGTGTAGGTGGCCGGGTTCGACCGCGGGGTCCGGCCGATGGGCGACTGGTCGACGTGCACGACCTTGTCGAGGTGCTCCAGGCCGGTGACGGTCCGGTGCCGGCCCGGGACCATGCGCGCACGGTTCAGCTGGTTGGCCAGCGTCGTGTAGAGGATGTCGTTGACCAGGCTGGACTTGCCCGACCCGGAGACGCCGGTGACGCCCACGAGGCAGCCCAGCGGAAAGGTCACGTCCACGCCCTTGAGGTTGTGTTCGCGGGCCCCCTTCACGACCAGCTCGCGACCCGGCGTCGGCTCGCGCCGCTCCTTGGGGATCTCGATCGCCATGCGCCCGGACAGGTACGCGCCGGTCAGCGACCGCTCGCTGGCCATGAGGTCCTCGAGGCTGCCGCTGACCACGATCTCCCCGCCGTGCTCGCCGGCACCCGGGCCGATGTCGACGATCCAGTCGGCGATCTTGATCGTGTCCTCGTCGTGCTCCACGACGATGAGCGTGTTGCCCATGTCGCGGAGCCGGATCAGGGTCTCGATCAGCCGGGCGTTGTCCCGCTGGTGCAGCCCGATCGAAGGCTCGTCGAGCACGTAGAGGACACCGACCAGCCCGGAGCCGATCTGGGTGGCCAGCCGGATGCGCTGGGCCTCCCCGCCGGCGAGCGTGGCGGCCGGCCGGTCGAGGGACAGGTAGTCGAGCCCCACGTCGACGAGGAAGGACAGCCGGGCCTGGATCTCCTTGAGCACACGGTCGGCGATGGCCCGCTCGCGGTCGCCGAGGACGAGTGTGTCGAGCCACTCCGAGGCCTCGCCGATGGACAGGTTGGTGACCTCGGCGATCGACCGGCCGTTGAGCTTCACCGCGAGGATCTCGGGCTTGAGCCGGGAGCCTTGGCAGACGGGACAGGGCACGTCGCGCATGTAGCCCTCGTACTTGTCGCGCATGAACTCGCTGTCGGTGTCCTCGTGGCGGCGCTCGAGGAACGGGAGAACCCCCTCGAAGGCGGCGTAGTAGCTGCGCTCGCGGCCGTACCGGTTCTTGTAGCGGACGTGCACCTGGTCCGGAGACCCGTGCAACACGGCCTTCTGGACCTTCGCCGGGAGGTCCTCCCAGGGCGTGTCCATCGAGAAGCCGACCTGCTGGGAGAGCCCGGTGAGCAGCCGCTGGAAGTACTCGTTGCTCATGTGGCCGGCCCACGGCGCGACGGCGCCCTCGCCGAGGCTCTTCCCGGGGTCGGGGATGACGAGGTCGGGGTCGACCTCCTTGCGGGTGCCGATCCCGGTGCACTCGGGGCAGGCGCCGAAGGGTGAGTTGAACGAGAAGGACCGCGGCTCGAGCGCCTCGAACGAGAGTCCGTCGTCGACACAGGCGAGGTGCTCGGAGAAGGTCCGCTCGCGCGAGGTGTCGTGCTCGTCGAGGTCGACGAAGTCGAGGACGACGAGGCCGCCGGCGAGCCCGAGCGCGGTCTCGACGGAGTCGGTGAGACGGCGCTTGGCGCTGTCCTTGACCGTCAGGCGGTCGACGATCACCTCGATCGTGTGCTTCTCCTGCTTCTTCAGCTTCGGCGGCTCGGTGAGCGGGTGGATCGTGCCGTCGACCCGGACGCGGGAGAAGCCCTGGGTCTGCAGCGAGCTGAACAGGTCGACGTACTCGCCCTTGCGCGCCCGGACGACCGGGGCGAGGACCTGGAAGCGGGTGCCCTCCTCCATGGCGAGCACCTGGTCGACGATCTGCTGTGGAGTCTGGCGGGAGATCGGCTTGCCGCAGTTGGGGCAGTGCGGCTGGCCGGCCCGCGCGTACAGCAGTCGGAGGTAGTCGTAGACCTCGGTGATCGTGCCGACGGTGGAGCGCGGGTTGCGGTTGGTCGACTTCTGGTCGATGGAGACCGCCGGCGAGAGGCCCTCGATGAAGTCGACGTCCGGCTTGTCCATCTGGCCGAGGAACTGGCGGGCGAAGGCGGAGAGTGACTCGACGTAGCGGCGCTGCACCTCGGCGAAGAACGTGTCGAAGGCGAGACTGGACTTGCCCTAGCCCGAGAGGCCCGTGAACACGATGAGCGCGTCCCGTGGCAGGTCGAGGTGGACGTCCTTGAGGTTGTGCTCGCGGGCGCCGCGGACGACGAGCCGGTCCATGTGATCCCTGTCAGTCGCTGTAGCCAGATGCATCATCAGAAGGGCCAAGGCCCGCGGTCAGGGAGCTGTTCCCCCTGGCCCGGCGTGCCCCCGTGTTGCCCCCGTCACGCCTGCCGACGGCGCGCCGCCGGGAGGCCGGAGGCGTCAGGTGGGCGGCCCGGCCGGGGCCGCGGTGGGGTCGAAGACGGGGGCATACCGGCGCCAGGGCAACCGACGTTCCAGCTGCCCGGCGATCCAGAGTAGTCGCGTCTCGGCGTTGGGGGGACCGACGAACTGGACCGCCAGGGGCAGCCCGCCGGGACGGTTGCCGGCGGGCAGCACCAGCGCTGGCAGCCCGGCGAGGTTCCACGCCGCCGTCCACGGTGCCCATCGCGCGTTCGCCGTCACGTTGGCCATGAACGACCGTTCGTGCCACGGCCGGGCGGCGAGGGGCGGGCCGGTGGTGACCGGGCTCAGCAACAGGTCGACGTCCTGGAAGAACGTGGCCATCCGTTCGCGGAACCGCTCCTGGGTGCCGGGTCGGATCATCCCTGCTCGCCGGACGATGCGCCCCATGCGTGCGTGCGTCCGGCTGCGCGGCTGGAGCTCGCCGCGGTCGAGGCCCAGGTGTTCGGCGTCGTCCTCGGCACCGGCCAACCAGCGCGTGAGCGCGCCCATCGCCGCCCCCATGCTCATGGGAGGGTCGCGCCGGACGACGGTGTGGCCGGCTGCCACGAGCTGCGCCACGACCGCGTCGACGGCCGCCCGCGCGGGGGCGTCCGCGCGCAGGCCGGGGATCGGCGACCGGGTGGACACCGCGATCCGCAGCGGCCGTGCGGGATCGGCGGGCGGCGCAGGCTCCTCCCCCGCCAGGACGGCGTGCGCGAGGGCGAGGTCGGCCACCGTCGTGGCCAGCGCCCCGTTCTCGGCCATGTCGGACCAGCTGTCGGCACCGATACCGGCCGGCACCACGCCCAGCCCGGGCTTGAGGGTCACCAGCCCGCAGGCCGCGGCAGGCAGGCGCAGGGAGCCCATGCCGTCGTTGCCGTGCGCG
>JAOPWJ010000179.1 GCA_025965715.1 Blastococcus sp.
CATGCCCGCCATAATGGGGTTCTGCAACATTCGTCGGGTGACGGTAATCGTCCAGCGGGCGGCAGCGTTGATCCGGCCGGTGCGCGGTGCCGCGTCGTCTAGGTAGGCGGCAACACTGTTGAGGGAGTCACCTCGCCCCGCACGAGTTGCAGCCTCCACCAGATGACCGATGGTGGCCGGGTCTTTCGCCAGCACCTTGCCGGGCCCGTCTGGGTTGGGTGCGTTCCGGTAGCCGAACGGGGCTGCCCCACCAGCGACCCGGCCTGACCGAATAAGCGCCCTCCGAGCCGCCGTGACCCGCTGCCGAATTGCCTCTGCTTCCATCTCAGCGAAGACGGCCATCATGGTGGCGAACGCCCGACCAGTTGCCGACGTCATGTCGATGGGGTCGCTGACCGATGCGACCGCTGCCCCTCTTGCCGGTAGCGCTTCATCGGCGTGCAGGAAGTCGATGACCTTGCGGGCCAGGCGGTCCACCTTCCACACCAACACCACGTCGTAGGACCTGCTGGGCCGGGCGAGGAGGGCTTGCCAGCCCTTGCGGTGCTCAGGAGCGTTGGCCGAGGCCGAGACTCCGTCGTCAATGTGCTCCCCGACGACTTCCCAGCCCTGGGCGGCGCAGTAGCTGCGTCCCGCCTCTAGCTGCCTCTCGATGCTGACCGACTCGTCCGTGGTGATGGACAGCCGGGCGTAGAGGACCGCGCGCTTGGTCACGCAAGAAGGTTACGGGTTGGGACCGACAGCGTGCTGCCGGTCACCGTCGTCTTCGCCCTGTTCCCGGGGTTGATCAGCATCGTCTCGCTGGCTCGATGAGCCGCCGAGATCAACAGGAAGGACGATCCATGCGCGGCTACGCGTACCTGACCGCCGCACTGGCAGCACTGGTGATCCGTGTGCGGGGCGAGGATCCCGAGCGGGGCGACGTCCCGGGCTGGGTCATGATCACGGTGATGACGGCGGCGCTGGTGCTGGCCATCCTCATCCCGTTCCGCGCGGCGATCGTCGATGCGGTGACCAACGCACTGAGTTCCGTCACGAGTGCTGGCTGAGAATGGGCGTGGCTGCCCCCCGCCGCTGACACGCAAGCGGCGGAACCCCGCGGGGGGGCCACTGGACGACGTCGAGCGGGGCAGCGCCGTCGTCGAGTTCGTGATGGTCTCCCTGTTGATCGTGATGCTGCTGCTGGCCGTGCTGCAGGTCGCCGTCTACGTGCACGTGCGCAACGTCGTGACCGCCAGCGCACAGGGGGGCGCCCGGTACGCGGCCAACGCCGACGTCGACTCGAGTGCCGGTGCGGCGCGCACCCTGGAGGTGGTCGGCCGGGCGACCTCGGAGCAGACGGCCGAAGGCCTGGTCTGCACCTCCACCGAGGAGGCGGACGGCACGGGACTGACCCTGGTGGTGGTGCGCTGTTCCGGCTCCGTCCCCTCGCTGCTGGCGGCGCTGGGCAGCTTCCTGCCGCTGGAGGTCACTGGCCGCGCGGTGAAGGAGATCCCGTGAGCCGGCTGCGCCCCCGGCTCTGCTTGCTCGCCGACGAGGGCGGTTCGGCGCTGGTCGAGTTCGTGTTCATCGCCGTGGTGGTCTTCGTGCCGCTGGTCTACATCGTGGCGGGCTTCTCGGCGGTGCAGCGCGGGGTGTTCGCCTCGACCGCGGCGGCTCGGGAAGCCGGCCGCGCCATGGGGACTGCGCCCGATGCCGTCACCGGGCAGGCGCGCGCCGAGCGCGCCGCACAGCTCGCGGTGGAGGACCAGGCGGTGGACGGCGCCGACGTCGAGTTGGCGTACGCGCCTGCCGGCGCGGGCTGCGACGCCGCCGGTAGCTACACGCCGACGCTGACCCCGGGGGAGGAGTTCTCCGTCTGCGCCACTGTGACCGTGCGTATTCCCATGCTGCCGGACTTCATCGACGCCAATACCGCCACCGGCCAGTTCGTCGTCGAGCGCGACCGCTATATCGACGACTGAATGAGCCGGAAACGCCCGCCGATGTCCGCCACCGCCAGAAGGCGCCGATCGCGGACTGCCGGCCGGGGTGACATCGGGGGCCCACACCCCATGGCCGCGGGGGTGGACCTGGGGACGCGCTGCTGCGCCGCTGGACCGTGCGGGCGACGTCGTCGGGTGCGGCGGCGGTGCGGGGCCGCTCCCGGGCCGGTGCCGGGGGTGGCCGAGCACAGTGTCGTGACCGGTCCGCGAATCCCTTCGCTGGAGGTGACGCCGCTCATCTCGTGCTCGCCATCGGCGACCGGGGAATTCTGGTGGGAGCCGCTCCGCCACGTGGTGGGTTCGGAAGCGGCGGCGGCGTCGCCCGAAGTATGGCCGTCCATGATCGGCTCACCGTCCGCTCCCCGGATGTCACTCGCCCGTCGCCAAGAGGGCGCTCGGCGGGCTTTCTGTCTGCTGAACTCGCTCGTCGAGCTGGTGAACATTGATCGGAGGCTCGACAGGGTCGACCTCGGCGTGTCTTACTTGGGTTGATACGCACCGAATGGTGCCGAACATCCAGCGTGCCTAGACGCGCTCCCCGAGAGGACCCACCTCCCGATGCTGCGTTCACGCTTCAGTCGTGCCGTTCTCGTCACCGGAACTGTCACAGCCGCCGTCGTCGGCTCGTGGGCACCGCTCGTTGCCTCGGCTGCTCCGACAGCCGTCACCGTGCCAGCAGACGCCAACATTTTCGCTGCCGGGCAGGGTTCCCTCCCGCAGCTCGATGGTCCCGGCAGCCTGCCTCCGTCCGTGGCGGTGGCGGCAGACCAGGCTCTGACCATTTCGGCTCACGGCGGGGTCGCGTGTTCTGCCGACACAGCGGCGGGGGTCTCAACTCCTGATAGCGGGAGCTGCGGCGGCGCCACCACCGATGTCGCGTCCTACGGCGGCATCTCTGGCATGGTCGCACCCGGCTCGATGTTCCTAGCGGGCGTCTTCACGGCCGGAGCGCCGGATGACTCACGGACTCCCTCCCGGCTCGACTTCTCCGACGGCGCGTTGGGCCGCAACTTCCTGTCGTTGTCACCTGACCTGGACCAGACGTTCTTCGTCGGGGACGGGAAAACCGATACTGGCGCTGATCAGTCCTTTGTTGCGCCCCCAGGTGCAACTGCGTTGCACCTGGGGATTGTCGATGCCTTCGCCGTGAGGGGGCAACCGGGTCAGTATCACGACAACACTGGCTCCTTCGACGTCAGCGTGAGCGGAGCCGCCGCCGTCCCCGACACCGTCGTCACCAGCAAGCCCTACAGGGTTGCTGGCTACATCGCGCCATTCTCCGTCTCGACATGCGCAAAAAGGGTGATCCTCGCTGGCCTGGGGGCTCCGGCGGCCGCCTCTTGTGGAGCAATCCGGGCGACCGCGAACACCGCGCCATCGCCCAAGATTGCAAGCAGCGAGACTGCTTGGCGAAGGTTCCTGGCCACTAAAGAGTTCAGGTACGCGCTGACGTTCGCGCCCTATCAATTGACGTGCGCGGGCCCCGCTGCCACCAGTGTGCAGGCCATTGGTGAGTGGCGTAGGCACGTCGGATTCACCCCGGTGAACGTTGGGCGTCGTGTCCACTATGTTCCGGGCGACGAGTATGGCGACGCTCTATACAAGTCCGACTCGCCGGTCGTGCAGGTGAGGTCGAATCCCGACCCAGGACAACCGTCCGCGACGGTCGACCTCCGGATGGCCGTCCGAGCATCAAACTTCGAATCGGCTAGTGCAGGAATAGTTCTGACGCAGCCTCCTCGTAGCCTGCCTTTCGTCTGGGCTCGCGCGACTCTTTCGATGTGGTGTGACGGAAGAGTGTCCATGCAGATCTCTGTGGCCGACACCCCGACCACGCTCTTCTTCCAAGACGGCGTCTTCGTTCGGCAGCATTACCAGACCACGGAATGGGGTCGATTCCTGCGAGAGGGGAGCACCAGTGCATCCTCCTTCCTGCCGGGAAGGGGTAATCTCGATCGTCAGTGCACGCAGTACACGTTCAATGAGGCGGCGGCCGGGAGCTCTATGGGGAACGCCCTCGACCTGGGCGAATGTAGAGCGCTCGTCAGGTGAAGATTGCGGGCCGGCCTGCTGGAGCGGGAATGTCCGGTCGGCTGTCGCGCACGGATGAGGACAAGTACCGCGCCAGCTGGTTCGGCGGCGGACTGCGAACGGCAGCGTGGTGGCGGTCGAACCGGACCTCGGTGACCGGTCGGCTCCAGGGTGCGGACCGGGTCTGGTAGCGCCAGGACGCATGGCGCTCCGGCCGCAGGCGGCCGGCGGACGGAAGCTGCTCTGCCTTCCACCACCACCACCACCACGGTCGAGGTCATCACCTCCCACGGCGTCCGGTAGTTGATGCTCAGCGGCGAGCGGGTGATCCGGTCGAGGCTGATGCGTTCCAGTCGCTCCTGCCACGACTCGGTGAAACCGTGCCTGGCCTGGGCGCGGTCGCCGACGATGTGCGCGAAGGGGCCGGCGAGGCGGTTGGCCGACGCCACCGGGCGCTCTGCGCTCGGCACCGAGTGGTCGGGAAGGCGCAGAGCGCTGGAGACGGAGACCTCTCGCGACCTTGTGCACGCAGCCGCCCGATGGCATCCGGATGTCGGCGTCTTCCGCCGTGATCGAGGCAGCCGTGAATGTCGGTGGTCCTCGCTACGGTGGCTGCCCTACCCACCAAGGAGTGCGCCATGGCCTCTCGTCTGAATCCATACATCGGCTGCCCGGGCACGGCCCGAGAGGCGATGGAGTTCTACAAGGGCGTCTTCGGCGGGGAGCTGACCCTGAGCACTTACGGCGAGGCCGGTGCGGCGACCGGCGCCGACGGAGACAAGATCATGCACGCGCAGCTCGAGACGCCGGCCGGTTACACCCTGATGGCGTCGGACACCCCTCCCGGCATGGAGCAGAGCCAGGGCAGCAGCATCTCGGTGAGTCTCAGTGGGGACGACGGCGATGAGCTGCGCGGCTACTTCCAGAAGCTCTCCGACGGTGGCACGGTCACGATGCCACTGGAGAGGCAGATGTGGGGCGACGAGTTCGGCATGTGCGTCGATCGGTTCGGTGTCGCGTGGATGGCCAACATCGCGCAACCGGCCGGGTGACCCACGCTTGGTCGCCGGCGAACCTCCGGCGCACCCGCCGCAACCCGGTCGTCCTCAGACGCATCCACGCATCGAGCCCCGCCGTCCAGAAGGACGACGGGGCTCGATGCATGGATGCGGGCGGGTCGACCGCCGGTCAGCGGAGCGTCAGAAGTAATGCCGCCGCCCGCCCACCGCGCGGCCCATGGAACCCATGAGCACCAGCACCGCTCCCACGACCAGCAGCACGATGCCGATGGTCCACAGGATGCTGATCTTCAGCAGCAGGCCGAGGAGGAGCAGGACGAGTCCGAGAACGATCACGGTTACCTCCGGAGAGTCGAGCGACTAGCGATCACCCGGCAGCATCTGTCGAGGTCCACACGCACGGCATCACCCCTCCGGGGGAGGCGACCCGAGCGGGCGTCACGTGGCGGGCCTGCGCGGCGGAGGCTCGCCTCCGCCGCGCGGCGCATCCTGCCGGCAGCCGGCTCGTTGACCTGAACGGACGCCGAGCGCGCGAGTGGTCGGGTCGAGTCGAGGCACGGATCGTCGAGGCAAGGGAGCCCCCGGTGCGAGCTGTCCGATCCGCTGTGGTCACGGTGCTGCTGACGGCGGCGGTCGTCCTCGGTGGAGGGACGGCGACAGCCGGTGAGTTCGCGCCCCTCGACCAGCCCGGCCCGCGGCTCAGCGTTCCGGCGGCGAAGCTGGCGGCCAGTCTGAGTTGCAACGGCCCGCTGCGCGCGGTGAGCCGCGACCCGATCCTGCTGGTGCCCGGCACCACGATGGAGCCCGGCGTGAACTTCTCCTGGAACTACGGCCGGGCGTTCAACCGTCTGGGCTGGCGGTGGTGCGCTGTCACTCTGCCGTTCGACGCCACCGGCGACATCCAGGTCGCGGGCGAGTACGTCGTCTCCGCCTTGCGCACGATGAGCGGGCAGTCCGGCCGGGACGTCGACGTCGTCGGGTGGAGCCAGGGCGGCATGGTGCCGCGCTGGGCGCTGCGTTTCTGGCCCGACACGCGCGCGCTCGTTGACGACGTCATCGGGCTGAGCCCTTCCAACCACGGCACCCTCGTCGCCGACGCCGCCTGCCAGGGCCGTTGCACGCCGGCCAACTCCCAGCAGGCCTCCCGGTCGCGTTTCCTCGCCGCTCTCAACAGCCGCGCCGAGACGTTCGCCGGGATCGACTACACCGTCGCCTACACCAACGCCGACGAGATCGTGGTGCCCAACGTCGGCCCCGCGCCCAGCTCTGCCTTGCGGTCCGGCAAGGGCCGGATTGCCACCATCGCCCTGCAGCACATCTGCCCGACCGACGCCGCCGACCACTTCGCGATCGGCAGCTACGACCCGGTCGGCTACGCGATCGTCGACGACGCCCTGCGGCACGACGGCCCGGCCGCGGCCGCCCGCGTCCCGTTGACCGTCTGCACGCAGCTCTACCACCCAGGCGTCGACCCGACCACGTTCCTCCGCGACTACACCGAGATGCTGCGCTTCGCCGGTGACCCGGCAGGGGACGCCCCGCAGCGGACCGGCGAGCCCGCGCTCAGGCCCTACGTCTTCGCCCGATGACGATGGTGGCGCGCAGTAATGTTCACCCCATCGGCGGTACCTCGAACGGGTGACCGATCGAGCTGTCCTGGACCGAAGCGCGCCTAGGTTTCACTCATGCGCATCGGCGGGCCAGCGTGGCTGGGTCTCGTCGTAGCCCTCGGCGTGACCGTCGGGTGCACGGCATCGCCCGAGGCGCCCCCACCGCCGACGGGCACGGCGGCAGTTCCTGCCTACCGGGCGCCCGCCGGCGCTCCCGGCTTCTGCACCCGTCTCGCCGGCTCGACCCATGTTCCGGCGATTCCGCTCGCCATCGGGACCTTGACCGCCGATCCCGGGAACACGGACGCGGTCGGGGCACTCGAGGACGCGGTGGCCGACCTGGAGGCCGTGCTCGACGACCTCTCCGACGGGGACCGGTACGGCGACGTCACCGCCGGGCTCGAGGACCTGCTCGCGGCGCTGCACTCCGCGACCGTCAACCCGGTCGACGACGCTCTGCGCGTCCGCATTCACGACCGGTTGGCCGCCGTCGGTACGCAGGTCCAGCCTGTCTGCGACTTCCCGACATGAGGCGACTCGCCGTCCTCGTCATGGCCGCGTCGGTCCTGCTCGCCGCCCCGCTCCCGGCCGCGGCCGCTCCAGCGCCGAAGCCGTGCTCCTACGACGCCCGCGGTGCCGTGCCCGCCGGCTTCGTCCTCGACTCCTGCATCGACGTCGCCGGCGTCGCCCTGCGCAACACCCTCGACGTCCCGGTCGTCGTGGGTACCGCGGGCGACCTGGGTCCGGCGGTCCGGCTGCACACCAGCAGTGGGGACGCCGCGACGATCACCCGGTACGCGGCCCCGGCCGGCGAGGTGCTCCTGCCCGGGGACGTCGTCCGGTGGCGCCTCGGTGCCGGGCCGGGGGACTGGACCGTCAGCGCTCTCGACCCGCCGGCGGCCATGGCCGTCGCCGAGAGCCTCGCGCGGTTCCTTCCCGAGGACGCGGAGGGCCGGCCCGACCGGGCCGACCAGGAGACGTTCGCCGCGCTCATCCACTCGATCGTCCCGGCCGTGACCGCTCGCATGGAGTGCGTGCAGGACGCGAACTTCCTCGGAGTGGCCGCCTGTGACGTGGACGCGTCCGCCGCGATCGCACGCGCCGTGGCCGACCGGCTGCCGCGGGCCGTTGCCGACGAGGTCACGCCGGCGGTCCTGGACGCCGGTACCTGGGCCGTCTGGGCCGGCGCCGGTGTGGCAGCTGCCCTGCCCGCGGGCGGCGAACTGCGTCTGCGCCAGGGCGCTCGGCCGGCTTCCGCGCCGCCCGTACCGGCCTGGCCGCCCGTACCGGCCTCGCCGTCCGCCCCCGG
>JAOPWJ010000190.1 GCA_025965715.1 Blastococcus sp.
CCGGGGCGGCGTGGCGGGCCGGCGACGTGACGGCGGTCCGTGCGCTGGCGGGGCTCGAACTGGCCCGGCTCGGCCTGCGGCTGCCCGGCACGGACCCGGACTCTGCCACCGCCTCCAGGCCCGGCTCCGGCTCGGCCACTCCTGCCGGATGGGCCGGTGGCTCACCGCTGAGCTGACGGAGGAGACCTGGGCGCGACCGCGACACCGAAGGCGGCCTCGCCGTCGCACCGCACCGGTCGTCGGTCCTGCGACGTGCGGGAGCTCAGTCGGCGTCGACGGGACGCAGCCGGGCACCGGCAGCCCGGTACTGGGCCGCAGCCAGGAGACCGACCACCGCCGAGGCGTTGCGGATGTCCCCGTCGAAGACCCGCTGGACGGCGTCGGAGAGCGGAAGCCGGTCCAGGGTCATGTCCGCCTCCTCGTGCTCGACGACGAACCCCTCCGGCCGGTCGGCGTCGCTCAGGTCCTCGGCGAGGTAGACGAGGACCATCTCGTCGCAGAACCCGGGGCTGCTGAAGTGGGTGGTGAGCAGCGACCAGCGGCCGGCAGCCAGCTGCGCCTCCTCGGCGAGCTCGCGCTTCGCCGTATCCAGCGGCGGCTCGCCGTCGGCGTCCCGGAGGCCCGCGGGCAGCTCCCAGAGGTAGCGCCCGACGGGGTGCCGGTACTGGCGCAGCAGCACCACCCGGTCGTCGTCGTCGAGCGCGACGACGGCCACAGCGCCCGGATGGCGGACGACCTCCCGGACGCTGTCGCCACCGCCGGGCATCGCCACGGTGTCGCGGTGCAGCGAGAAGACGCGCCCCTCGAACACCGTCTCGCTGTCGAGGACGCGGTAGTCGTGGGGCTCGCTCACCGCTGGACTCCGGACTCGTTCCACTTGCGACTCGTTCCTCGCTGCGACGCTCGATGGCCCGTCGTCCTCGGCTCCCTCATGTCAGATGCCGACCTTCTCCGCCTCGTCCATCGGCACCGGCAACCGAGCGGCCTCCTGGTAGTCGATCGCGGCCTGGACGAACGCGCTGAACAGCGGGTGCGGCCGGGTCGGGCGGCTCTTGAGCTCGGGATGGGCCTGCGTGCCGGCGAAGAACGGGTGCGCCTCGCGCGGCAGCTCGACGAACTCGACCAGGAGACCGTCGGGCGAGGTACCGGAGAACACCAGACCCGCCTCGGTGAGCCGGTCGCGGTAGGCGTTCGCCACCTCGTAGCGGTGCCGGTGCCGCTCGGTGATCTCCGTCGACCCGTAGGCCTGGGCGACGACGGAGCCCTTCTGCAGCGTCGCCGGGTAGCTGCCCAGCCGCATCGTGCCACCCATGTCGCGCTCACCGGAGACGACGTCGACCTGGCTGGCCATCGTGGCGATCACCGCGTCAGGGGTCTCCGGGTCGAACTCAACCGAGTTCGCCTTCTCCAGTCCGGCGACGTCGCGTGCGTACTCGATCACCATGCACTGCAGGCCGAGGCACAGGCCCAGCGTCGGGATCCCGTTGACCCGCGCGTACCGGATGGCACCGAGCTTCCCCTCGATCCCGCGGACGCCGAAACCGCCGGGGATGCAGACGCCGTCGACGCCGGCGAGCGCCAGCGCCGCACCGTCAGGGGTCTGGCAGTCGTCGGACTGCACCCAACGGATCTGGACGCGGCTGCGGTGCGCGAACCCGCCGGCGCGCAGCGCCTCGGTGACCGAGAGGTAGGCGTCGGGCAGGTCGATGTACTTGCCGACCAGCGCGACGGTCACCGTCTCCTTCGGCGCGTGCACGCGGTCCAGGAGGTCACCCCACACGGTCCAGTCGACGTCCCGGAAGGGCAGCCCCAGCCGTCGGACGACGTAGGCGTCAAGCCCCTCGCGGTGCAGCACCTTCGGGATGTCGTAGATCGACGGCGCATCGGGGCAGGAAATGACGCCCTCGGCATCGACATCGCACATCAGGCTGATCTTGCGCTTGAGCCCGGTGCCGATCTCGCGGTCGGACCGACAGACCAGCGCGTCGGGCTGGATACCGATGCTGCGCAGGGCGGCGACGGAGTGCTGGGTCGGCTTGGTCTTCAGCTCCCCCGACGGCGCGATGTAGGGGATCAGCGAGATGTGCAGGAAGAAGCAGTTGTCGCGACCGATCTCGTGCCGCACCTGGCGGGCGGCTTCGAGGAAGGGCAGCGACTCGATGTCGCCCACGGTGCCGCCGATCTCGGTGATGACGACGTCGACCCGATCGGGCCCCTCGCCGCCCGCCATGATCCGCGACTTGATCTCGTTGGTGATGTGCGGAATGACCTGGACGGTGTCCCCCAGGTACTCGCCGCGCCGCTCCTTGGCGATCACCTCGGAGTACACCTGGCCGGTCGTGACGTTGGCCCGGCCGGAGAGGTCGATGTCGAGGAACCGCTCGTAGTGGCCGACATCGAGGTCGGTCTCCGCGCCGTCCTCGGTGACGAACACCTCACCGTGTTGGAACGGGTTCATCGTTCCGGGGTCGACGTTGAGGTAGGGGTCCAGCTTCTGCATCGTGACCCGAAGGCCACGGCTGGAGAGCAAGGCACCGAGCGAACTCGCTGTCAGTCCCTTGCCCAGAGAGGAGACAACCCCGCCGGTGACGAAGACGTACTTCGTCGGCTGAGAGTTGTGAAGAAGCCCGCGATCACGCATTCCAGACGGTCGATCCACGGGAGACGACCGTAACACGACCGGGGTCCTCGGCCGGACCGGAGCGCGGAGTGCCGTCCGCCACCTCATCCCGCCCGGTGGCTCCGGGGCGAGGGGCTGCCGGGCGAGGGGCTGCCGAGCGGGGGGCTGCCGAGCGGGGGGCTGCGGCCAGCCACACCAGCAGCGGGACCAGCATCGCGGCGGCGGTCGCGGGCAGCGCCACGCCCGAGTCGTTGACCGCCGCCCCGATGGTCAGGCTCAGCGCGGACGCCCCCAGCGCCGACCGCAGCACCGCCAGGTCACCGGTGCAGAGCCCGCCCGGACCCGGCTCGGCGGCTGTCCGCGCGGCGCGCAGGACGCCCCCCGGACGGACGAGCCAGACCGCCGCCACCAGCGCGACCGGCAGCATCCAGGCCAGCGGGCTGCCCAGCAGGATGTCGAGATTGGCCTGGCCCTTGCGGCTGATGACCGTCCACGCCTCGCCGGTCAGCACCTGTTCGACGAACCGGCCGAGGTGGGTGCGTTCGCTGGCCGGCCGGAACCAGTCGAGGACGGCGACGGTGCCGACGGCCACCACAGCAACGGCCAGCACCGCCCCCATCCGGACGACGGTCACCCGCACGTGCGCGAGCAGCATGGCCAGGAGCAGGAACCCGGGAAGTGCACCGAGCACGCCGCCGAAGTCGCGGCCCAGGCCCGGTGCCCCGATCAGGCCGACGGTGAGCAGCCCGATCAGTACGACCACCCCGCCCGTGAGCCGGCGGGATCGTTCGGGCGCCACCGATCGTCCCAGCGCCGTGGCCAGCGCCGCCGACACGAGCAGCGCGCTGACCGACAACAGACCGAAGCTCAGGTTGCCGTAGCCGGTGAACCGCCCGGCGACGACGGCGTCGTACCCGAGCAGGCCGTTGAGTTCCAAGGTCGAGCCGGTGAGGACGTCGGCCACCAGGGTGCCGAAGGTGATGGCGAGGACGACGAGGGGCGGTCCCAGCCGGCGCCGTCGCCACGGGCCCAGCACAGCCAGCGCGACGACGGCGAGATCGGCGCCGCCCACGGCGGCGACGAGGGCCGGAACCGGCGCGCCGGTCGCCTCCCACGGCACGAGCCCGGCGAGGTAGGTCGCGATCGGCAGCGCGGC
>JAOPWJ010000191.1 GCA_025965715.1 Blastococcus sp.
TGCTCTCGAGCACCATGTCGATGAAGTCGATGACGATGATGCCGCCGATGTCGCGCAGCCGGAGCTGGCGGACGATCTCCTCCGCCGCCTCCATGTTGTTGCGCGTGACGGTCTGCTCGAGGTTGCCCCCCGAGCCGATGAACTTGCCCGTGTTGACGTCGACGACGGTCATCGCCTCGGTGCGGTCGATGACCAGCGAGCCGCCCGAGGGCAGCCACACCTTGCGGTCCAGCGCCTTGGCGAGCTGCTCGTCGATGCGCAGGTCGTGGAAGGCGTCGCCCTCGCCGGTGTAGCGGGACAACCGTCCCGACAGCTCCGGGGACACGTGTGCGACGTAGGCCTCGACGGTGTCCCAGGCGTCGTCGCCCTGGACCACCAGGTTGTTGAAGTCCTCGTTGAAGACGTCGCGGATGACCCGGATCGCCAGGTCTGGCTCGCCGTAGAGCAGCGTCGGCGCGTTCGACGTCGACTCGGCCTTCTTCTGGATGACGTCCCACTGCGCGGTCAGCCGGTTGACGTCGCGGGTGAGCTCCTCCTCCGAGGCGCCCTCCGCGGCGGTCCGGATGATCACGCCCGCGTCCTCGGGGACGATCTTCTTGAGGATGTCCTTGAGCCGCTGGCGCTCGGTGTCGGGCAGCTTGCGACTGATACCGGTCATCGAGCCACCGGGCACGTAGACCAGGAAGCGGCCCGGCAGGTTGATCTGCTGGGTGAGCCGCGCGCCCTTGTGGCCGATCGGGTCCTTGGTCACCTGGACCAGCACCTTGTCGCCGCTCTTCAGCGCGGTCTCGATCGAGCGGGACTTGCCGGACAGGCCGGCCGCGTCCCAGTTGACCTCACCGGCGTAGAGGACGGCGTTGCGCCCCTTGCCGACGTCGACGAACGCCGCCTCCATGCTGGGCAGCACGTTCTGCACCCGGCCGAGGTAGACGTTGCCCGCGAAGGACGTCGCCTGCGCCTGGGTCACGTAGTGCTCGACGAGGACGTCGTCCTCGAGGACGGCGATCTGAGTGCGCTCGCCACGCTGACGGATGACCATCTTGCGGTCGACCGCTTCCCGCCGGGCGAGGAACTCGCTCTCGGTCAGGATCGGCGCGCGGCGACGGCCGGTGTCCCTGCCGTCGCGGCGGCGCTGGCGCTTGGCCTCCAGGCGCGTGGAGCCGGCCACGCCGCGGACGTCGTCGTCACTGGTGGTCCGCCCGTTGCGCCCGGCCCGCTCGGGGCGGTCGTCGTCATCGGCCTCCTCGACGGAGCTCTCGGTGCTCGTTCCGCTGCGCCGGCGCCGCCGACGGCGACGGCGGGTGCTCGAGCCGGCCTCGGCCTCGTCGGAGTCGGCATCGGCCTCATCCGCGGACTCGACGTCCTCGTCCTCGTCGGACTCGGCGTCACCGGTCTCCTCGGCGACGTCCTCGTCACCGGCGTCCTCACCGGTGCGGCCACGCCCACGGCCACGACGGCCACGGCGGCGGCGGCGGCTGCCCGAGGCGCCCTCGTCGCGGTCCTCGGTGTCGTCGAGGTCGGGGTCCTCGGTGTCGTCGGTGTCTGTCTCCTCGACGTCCTCGATCACGGCCTGCTCGGCCGGACGGCGCCGGGAACGGCCCCGGCGGGACCGCGACGGGGGGGTGTCCCGGTCCGCGTCGTCCTCGTTCTCGTCCGCGACGTCCGCGACGTCCTGCGGCTCTGGAGACTCGGGCTCTGGCGACTCCGCCGGGCGGCGGCTGCGCCGGCGGGGTGCCGGGGGTGCGTCGGCCTCGCTGGGCGCCACGAAGCTGATGAAGGCGGGCACCGCAGGCGCGGGCGCAGGTGCCTCGACGGAGTCGGGGTCGGCCGCGATGACGGAGCGGGTCGCGCGCCGGCGGGGACGGGCGACCACGGCGGTGGGCTCGGGGCTGCTGAAGGGCGTCGCGAACCGGGAGAGCTGGGGCTCAGGATCGGGATCGGGATCGGGATCCGGCTCCGGCTCCGCCTCGGCGGTCGGGTCGTCGATCGCGGGGTCGTCGATGGGAACCGAGGAATCCTCGGACACCGCGGGGACGGTGGTCACCGCGTCGTCCGGGCCGGTCGTCCCGGCCGTGGTCTCCTCGGTCGTGTGCTCGTCGGTGGTGGTGCTATCGGTATCGGCCACGAGGGCTCGTCTCCTCATGCATTCCCGGGCGCCGATCGAGATGACTGGCGACCGCGCAGGAACGCGGGTTGGGCGGGACGGGCCACCGCACGGGGTACGGCGGAAAATGCTCGTCCTGCGAAGTCTGGTGGTCGGCCGCCGCGCGGCGGTTGCCGCGACCGGTGGCCGGACTGCTGCGGTGCTCCGCACTCGATGGTGCCGGGTGCGGCGAACGTGGATGGAGCGGAGGTGCGGTAGAGCTGGGCTGACGGTCCTGCAGGTCTGCGTCGTCTGGGCCGGCTGGCTCAGAGCGGGTGCGTCACGTCTGGCAGCCGTGTCGCTCGACGCCGCGCGGCCCCGTGCTCTTCCCGGTCAGACCGCGGCGTGCTCCCCCTGGCAGCGGGCGCGCACCGCTCGATCTGGGCCGAGCGGATCGGCCACGGTCCCGTTGTCGTCGAGCCGGCCTTGCGCCTCACGCACGGCCCGAGGGGGCAACGGCGGGCGCAGGTCGGCGACGGCAGTCAGGGCGGCCAACACGTCGTCGGGTCGTACGGCGGGCGTTCCCTGCCGGACGACCACGTGCAGTATGGCACAACCTGCCTCCTCGGACGCCGACGCGCCGGCCACGGCCGGGCGCGCGTTGATGTCCTTGAGGCCGTTCTTCGTCCGCTTCGCGACCGTCACAACGTCGCTGGCCAGGAACTTCTCCACGGCCGGCTGCAGCTCGGCGAGCGTCACGCCCGGCAGCTCCACCCGCCACACGGAGGTGTCGATCCGGTCGGCCAGTGAGCCGGTCCCCTCCCCCGCCTCCACGCACTCGAGGACGGCGACGTCCACGGGCAGGGCGGCGTCGAGCGCCAGGCGCAGCGCTTCGGGGTCACACCGGACGGAGACCCCGATCTCGACGTACTCCGCCTCGCTCGCCGCACCGGTGGGAGCGGCGCCGAGGTAGGAGATCTTCGGGTGCGGGCTGAACCCGGCCGAGAAGGCCATCGGTACCTGGGCCCGGCGCAGCGCCCGCTCGAGAGTGCGGGCGAGGTCGCGGTGCGAGGCGAACCGCAGGCGCCCGCGCTTGGCGTAGCGGATGCGCAGCTTCTGCACGGTCGGCGGCGGCGGCGGGCCCTCGGGCTGACGGGCCATCAGACGACGGTGAGCGGGATCAGGCTGCGACCCGTGGGGCCGACCTGGATCTCGGTGCCCATGGTCGGGCAGACGCCACAGTCGTAGCAGGGGGTCCACCGGCAGTCGGCGACCTCCTCCTCGTTGATGGCCTCCTGCCAGTCCTCCCAGAGCCACTCCTTGTCCAGCCCGGAGTCCAGGTGGTCCCAGGGCAGCACCTCGTGCTCGGTGCGCTCGCGGGTGGTGAACCAGTCGAGGTCGACGCCGAAGGGCGCGAGCTCCTCCTGCGCCGCCGTCGTCCAGCGGTCGTAGGAGAAGTGCTCGCTCCAGCCGTCGAACTTCCCGCCGTCGCGCCAGACGCGCTCGATCACGCGGCCGACGCGACGGTCACCGCGCGAGAGCAGTCCCTCGATCACCCCGGGCTTGCCGTCGTGGTACCGCAGGCCGATGGACTTGCCGATCCGGCGATCGGCGTTGATCGCCTGGCGCAGGATCCGGAGCCGGTGGTCGATCGTCTCGGCGCTGGCCTGGGCTGCCCACTGGAACGGCGTGTGCGGCTTCGGCACGAACCCGCCGATCGACACGGTGCACCGGACGTCCTTCTGCCCGCTCGCCTCGCGGCCGGCGCGGATCACCTCGACCGCCAGCTCGGCGATCTCCAGCACGTCCTCGTCGGTCTCGGTCGGCAGCCCGCACATGAAGTAGAGCTTCACCTGGCGCCAGCCGTTGGCGTAGGCGGTGGTGACCGTACGGACGAGGTCCTCCTTGGACACCGTCTTGTTGATCACCCGTCGGATGCGCTCGCTGCCGCCCTCGGGAGCGAAGGTGAGGCCGCTGCGCCGTCCGTTGCGGGAGAGCTCGTTGGCCAGGGTGACGTTGAAGGCGTCGACGCGGGTCGAGGGCAGGCTCAGGCTGGTGTTGGTGCCCTCGTACCGGTCGGCGAGCTCCTTGGCCAGCTGGCCGATCTCGGAGTGGTCGGCGCTCGACAGCGACAGCAGCCCGACCTCCTCGTAGCCGGTCGCCTTGAGACCGGCATCAACCATCGAGCCGATGCCGGTGATCGTCCGCTCGCGCACCGGGCGGGTGATCATCCCGGCCTGGCAGAACCGGCACCCGCGGGTGCAGCCACGGAAGATCTCGACGCTCATCCGCTCGTGCACCGACTCCGCGAGGGGCACCAGCGGCTGCTTGGGATAAGGCCACTCGTCGAGGTCCATGACGGTGCGCTTGCCGACCTTCACCGGCACGTCGTCCCGGGTGCGCGTGACGGCGGCGATGGCGCCGTCCGGACCGTAGGAGACGGCGTAGAAGCGCGGCACGTAGACGCCCTCGACGCGGGCCAGGCGGGCCAGCAGCTCGGTGCGCCCGCCCGGGCGGCCCTGCGACTTCCACGCGGCGACGACGTCGGTGATGTCGCCGACGGCCTGCTCGCCGTCCCCGAGGACGGCGCAGTCGACGAAGTCGCTGACCGGCTCGGGATTGAAGGCAGCATGCCCGCCGGCGACGACGACGGGGTGGGTGTCGTCGCGGTCGACCGCGTGCAGCGGGATGCCGGCGAGGTCGAGGGCCTCGAGCAGGTTCGTGTACCCGAGCTCGGTGGCGAAGCTGACGCCGAGCACGTCGAAGTCGCGCACGGCGCGGTGCCCGTCGACGGTGAACTGGGGAACGCCGTTCTGCCGCATGAGACCGGCGAGGTCGGGCCAGACGGCGTAGGTGCGCTCGGCCAGCGCATCCCCGCGCTCGTTGAGCACCTCGTAGAGGATCATGAGGCCCTGGTTGGGCAGCCCCACCTCGTAGGCGTCGGGATACATCAGCGCCCAGCGGACGGCCGCGTCCTCCCACGGCTTCACCTGGGAGTTCAGTTCACCGCCGACGTACTGGATCGGCTTCTGGATCTGAGCCAGCAGGGGCTCGAGGCGGGGATAGAGCGACTCACCAGTCATGACCGGTCCAGGGTAGCCGCCGGCAGGACGGCGCCCCGTGCCCGCCGAGTGTTGAGTTGTCGCCGTCAGCGCGGGCGTGTCTGCGCGCGTCGGCGACTACAAGTCAACACTCGGCCGGCCGGGCGGTGGGTGGGCGCGACACTCGACGCGGGCGGCCGGGTACGCGTTGCCGCCGTCCGTCGTGAAGGTCACACCCGAAGTCACCACCTCAGTGGGGACATGGGAGCCGCTGCACCGTCCGATCGCTCAGATCGATCGGCACCACGGGATGTCAGCCCAGGTGGGGGAAGAAGAGCTTCACCTCGCGCTCGGCGGACTCGGGCGAGTCGGAGCCGTGCACGATGTTGTTCTGCACCTCGAGGGCGAAGTCGCCGCGGATCGTGCCGGGCGCGGCCTTCACCGGGTCGGTGGCCCCGGCCAAGGCGCGGAACGCCTCGATGGCGCGCGGTCCCTCGACGACGAGCGCCATCAGTGGGCCGCCGGTGATGAACTCGACGAGGGAGCCGAAGAACGGCCGCTCACTGTGCTCGGCGTAATGGGTCTCGGCGGTCTCGCGGTTCAGCGTGCGCAGCTCGGCCGCGACCAGGCGAAGGCCCTTGGCCTCGAGCCGGGCGATCACCTGGCCGACGAGACCACGGGCGACGCCATCGGGCTTGACCAGGACAAGGGTGCGATCAGTCACGGGGCGGCAGCCTACGACACACCGCGCCGCCCACCTCCAGCGTGCGGGCGAACCGACGGGTTTAACTTCCCGGGTGACCGCTACGGCCCGCGCTTTGTCCATGACGCGGCGTGACGACGGAATACCGTCGCCGGTCCCTTCGGCTGGTCGTTGACCCGGCCGTGCGCCCCTCTCGACCTCTGCTGAGGACCGCGACAGCTCTTGCCGCGACGGTCCTGGCCACCCTCCCGGGAGCGATCTCGGGCGCCCCCGCCTGGGCAGCCGGGCAGACGACCATCGACGTCCTGACAGTTGTGGACGGCGAGTACCTGGTCGAGACAGTCAGCGTTCCCGCGGCCGGCGCTACGGCCGCGGCCGACCGGCTGGAGGAAGCACCCGAGGTCGTCGCGGCGAGCCCGTCGGTGACTTACGAGGTGCAGGGGACGCCGGACCCCATCTGGGACGACACCGGTCCGGGCGAGGCCAGTCACGTGCGGACCGCCTGGCCGCGGACGCGCGGCGCCGGCCAGATCGTCGCCGTGCTGGACACGGCGGGAGACCCGGACCACCCTGACCTCGCCGGCGCGCTGACGCCGGGCACGGACACCGTCGGCGGAGCCGGCGACCCCTGGCACGGCACCGCAGTGGCGGGGGTGATCGCTGCCCGCGCCGACAACGGGATCGGCAGCGCGGGGATGGCCCCGGACGCGAAGGTCATGCCGGTGCGCGTCTGCAACGACGGCGGCTGCCCGTCCGCGGCGATCGCCGAAGGCGTGCTCTGGGCCGCCGACCACGGGGCCGACGTCATCAACATGTCGCTGGCCGGGACCGGATTCTCCGACGTCATGGCGGCCGCGATCCGCTATGCCCTCGACAAGAACATCTCGGTGGTGGCCTCGGCCGGCAACGAGGGGCTGAGCGGGAATCCGGTGATGTACCCCGCCGCCAACAGTGGCGTCATCGCCGTGTCCGCGACCACGCCCACGGGGGCGCCGGCCGACTGGGCGGTGCACGGCTGGCAGGCCGACATCGCCACCGTCGGCGAGGGCGTCCTGCTCACGATGCCGGGCGGGGGTTACCGCACCGGCGACGGCACGTCCTTCGCCAGCCCGGCCGTCGCGGGCGCGGTCGCGCTCGTCCGCGCGAGCCACCCCGGCATCAGCGTCGAGGCCGTCCAGTCCGCTCTTCAGGCCTCGGTCGACAGCAGCACCTGGGACAGGGCCTGGGGGGCGGGGCGGCTCGACGTCCCGGCGGCCCTGGACGCGGCCGACCGGGCCACCGTCGGAGTCATCGTCACCCCGGGCGAGCAGGCGGTGGCCGCCGACTGGGCTCCGGTTTCCGGTGCCACCGGGTACACCGTGCGGGTCGACGGCCGCGTCGGTGCGGATGTGCCCTCCCCCAGCGCGAGCGTCTTCGGCCTGAACGACGGCAATCAGGTCGCCATCGACGTGCAGCCGAGCAACGGCGCGCGCAGCCGGCCGATCCTCGTCACGGTGGGAGAGGCCGGTCCCGGCACACCCGTCCTGCACAGCGCCGCCCTGGGCGGTACGAGCGCCGCGGCCACGCTCACCCTCAACGCCTCGGTCACCGGTGCCCCGATCGCCGACTTCTCCCTGGTCCGCGACGGTGTCTCCGTGGGGACCTACCGCGGCACCCTCACCGGGACGCCACGGTCGCTGCTCTTCCAGATCGGCGCCAGGCCCCCGTACGGGACCAGGTGGCAGCTGCAAGGCGTCGGTGACTACGGGCGCGTCTCCCCCTACTCGAACGCCCTGACGACCGGAGCCGCGACGCCCGCCCCGCCGGCCGCGGTGACCGGGCTTGCGGGTCAGGTGGTGGACGACGAGGTCCTGCTCGGCTGGGACAGTCCGGGCAGCGCCTACACCTACCGCGTGAGCGTGGCGGGAGACGTCGTGGCCAGCCCGCGCACGGCCGGGGTCTCTCTCCCGGCACCGCCCGTCGGCGAGACCCGCACCTACTCGGTCGTGGCCGTCGACGCGTGGGGCCAGACGGGGCCGGCCGTCACCACGGCCGTTCCCCGGATCGCCAAGCCGGTCATGACCACCGCTCCAGCCGTGGTGGGCACTCTGGACGTGGGCTCGACCGTGTCCACGCCCGACGCCTTCACCGGCGCCGACACCGTCACGCACGCCTGGCGAGTCTGCGGACCGGGGGGCTGCGCCGCCCTGGTCGGGGACGTCACCCACGTGATCACCGCGGCCGAGGCCGGCAAGCAGCTGGAGGTGGAAGCGACCGCCCGGAACGCCGGCGGCGTCACCTCGGCCATCAGCGCCCAGTCGGCCCTCGTCGGCTCGGACGTGCCGGTCACGGTCCCCGGGGCGCCCGGGATCCGAACCGCCACGGCGGGCGACGGCTCCGCGACGGTCCGCTGGTCTGCGCCGGCCAGCAACGGTGGCGCCCCCATCACCGGCTATTCCGTTGAGGCCTACCGAGCCGGCGGCCTGGTCTCGTCGACCACCGTGCCCGCCGACGCCACCCGCACCGTCGTTCCTGGCCTGTCGAACGGCTCCGCGCACACCTTCACCGTGACCGCGATCAACTCCGTCGGTCCCGGCGACCCGTCCGCCTTCAGTGCTGCGGTGACCCCCGCCGTTCCGGTGGTCGCGCCGAGCGCACCCGGAATGGGCACGCCGGTGCCGGGCAACGGCAGCGTCCTGCTGCGCTGGGCCCCGCCCGTCGACGACGGGGGCGCGCCGATCAAGGACTACCGGGTCCGCGTCTACCGCGGCATGACGCAGCTGTCCATGTGGACCACGACAGCGACAGAGCTGCACGTTCCCGGCCTCGCGAACGGCACCGCACACACGTTCTCGCTGACCGCGAGGAACTCGGCGGGGAGCGGTCTGGCGGCGGGGGTGGTCGCCACCCCCCGGACCGTTCCGCGTGGCGTGGTCATCGGCGTTCCGTCGGCCGCGCCGGCCGCTGCGGTGGTCCGCTGGAGCGCGCCCGTCTCCGATGGTGGCTCGCCCGTCGTCAGCTACAGCATCCGTGTCTACCGCGGGTCGGCACTGGTCAAGGTGGTCTACGCCCCGGGCACCGCCACGTCCACGACCGTGACCGGGCTGCTCAACGGCTCGGGCCACAGCTTCATCGTGGCGGCGAACAATGTCGCTGGCGCCGGACCGGCCTCCGCGCGGAGCGCCACGGTGGTGCCCAGGAGCCGGCCGTCGGCCCCGAAAATCGCCTGGGTGAATGCCGGACGGGGTTCCGCGACCGTGCGATGGGGTCCGCCCTACAACGGCGGTACCCCGGTGACCGCCTACGTGGTGCGGGCCTATCGCGGCACGACCCTCGTGAAGTCCGTGCCCGTGGTGGCTCGGACGACGCTGCTGAGCGTGGGCGGGCTGACCCCTGGAGCCGTGTACACGTTCACCGTCACGGCCGTGAACGCCCTCGGTTGGAGCCTGCCCTCGGCCCGCAGCGGCCCCATCGCGCCGCTGCGCTGACTCAGCCGGGGGATGCAGCCGGTGGTGGTGCGCTCGGCGCCCCGAAGGAGGAGCCCAGCAGCTCCTTGCGCACCTGCAGCAGGTACAGCCAGATCAGCAAGAAGATGCCGGCCACGAACCACATGACCCCGTTGAGCAGGCCGGTCAGCAGGAGGGGAACCTGCAGCGCGGTGCCGATGTGGACGCCACGCGCGCGCCGCTGCACCCCGGCGGACAGGACGAGCACCAGCGACAGGACCAGCAGCAGCGCCAGCCGTGCGCCCGTCAGGCCCGCGCCGCTCTGGGCGATGCCCCGGGGCACGAACAGCACCGCGATGCCCTCGAGCACGAGGATGCCCGCCGCGGCTCCGTTCAGGGCCCGGCCGGCGCGAACCGGATCAGGCGCGGTCACGCCGTCCGCCCGGCGAACAGGCTGCGCGCCTCCCCCGCCGTGATCACGCTGCCGGTGACCAGGACGCCGGACCCGCCGAGGGCGTCGTCCGCACCTGCCTCGGCCAGCTCGATGGCCTCGTTCAGCGCCTCGGGGAGGACGGGGCTGACGCTCACCCGGTCGGCGCCGAAGACGTCGACCGCCAGGGCGCCGAGCTCATCGGCGGGCATCGCGCGCGCCGTGCTGTTCTGCGTGACGACCAGCTCGGCGCAGATCTCCTCCAGAGCGGCGAGCATGCCGCTCACGTCCTTGCCGCGGACCGAGCCCACCACGCCGACCAGCCGGGTGAAGTCGAAGGACTCCCGGATCGCCGCAACGGTCGCGGCCATGCCGGCCGGGTTGTGCGCGGCGTCGACCAGCACGGTCGGCGACGTGCGCACCCGCTCCAGCCGGCCCGGCGAGCGGACGGCGGCGAACGCGGCGCGGACGGTGTCCTGCTCGATGGGCCCCGTCGCGGCGCCCGCACCGAGGAATGCCTCGACCGCGGCGAGCGCGGTGGCCGCGTTCTGGGCCTGGTGCGCGCCGAACAGCGGCAGGAAGACCTCCTGGTACTCCCCGCCGAGCCCCTGGAGGCGCACCTGCTGACCGCCGACGGCCACCCGCCGCTCCAGGACGCCGAACTCGGTGCCCTCCCGGGCGACGACCGCCTCCATGTCGACGGCCCGCCGCACCAGTGTGTCGAGCGCGGCGGGCTGCTGGTGCGCGAGCACCGCGATGGCGTCGCCCTTGATGATGCCGGCCTTCTCCCCGGCGATCGTGGCCACGTCTGGCCCGAGGTACTCGGCGTGGTCCAGCGCGACCGGGGTGACGACGGCGACCCGCGCGTCGGCGACGTTGGTGGCGTCCCAGGTGCCGCCCATTCCCACTTCGATGACGGCGACATCGACCGGCGCGTCGGCAAAGAGGGCGTAGGCCATGCCCACCATCACCTCGAAGAAGCTCATGGGGACGGCGGAGCCCGCGTCGACCATCTGCACGTAGGGCGCAATGTCGTCGTAGGCCTCCACGAAGCGCTCGGGACTGACGGGTTCGCCGTCCAGCACGATGCGCTCACGGATCGACTGCAGGTGCGGGCTGGTGAACCGGCCCACCCGCAGACCGAAGCCGCGGAACAGTTCGTCGATCATGCGCGCCGTCGTCGTCTTGCCGTTGGTGCCGGCGACCTGGACGACGGGCATGGCGCGATGCGGGGATCCCAGCAGGTCCACGAGCGCGCTGATGCGGGTCAGGGAGGGTTCGAGCCGGCTCTCCGGCCAGCGGGCGAGCAGCTCCTTCTCCACGCGGGCCATGTCCCTGCTGCTGCTGCTGCTCATCCTGCTCAGGATGCCAGCCGAGGGGTTCCTAGGATGAGGGGCATGGCTCCCGACATCCGCACCCCGGATACCGCTGTGCCGGATTCGGCCGACTCGGGGGCGCCCGTCGGCGTACCCGAGAAGCCCACGCTCGACGGACTCGAGGAGAAGTGGATCTCCCGGTGGGCTGCCGAGGACACCTACGCCTTCGACCGGGAGGCGGCGCTGACGGCTCCCCGCGAGCAGATCTACTCGATCGACACCCCGCCGCCGACCGCAAGCGGCTCGTTGCACGTCGGGCACGTCTTCAGCTTCAGCCACACCGACTTCATCGCCCGCGACCAGCGGATGCGCGGCAAGCACGTCTTCTACCCGATGGGCTGGGACGACAACGGGCTGCCGACCGAACGCCGCGTGCAGAACTACTACGGCGTGCGGTGCGACCCGTCCCTGCCCTACGACCCCTCGTTCCAGCCGCCGGAGAAGCCGGGCAAGGAACAGCTCCCCATCTCCCGGCCCAACTTCGTCGAGCTGTGCATGCAGCTGACCGCGGAGGACGAGCGCGCCTTCGAGACGCTCTTCCGCCGGGTCGGGCTGTCCGTGGGCTGGTCGAACGTCTACCGCACCATCTCGGAGACCTCACGGGCCACGGCCCAGCGGATGTTCCTGCACAACCTGGCCCGCGGTGAGGCCTACGCCCAGGAGGCGCCGACCCTCTGGGACATCACCTTCCGGACGGCGGTCGCCCAGGCCGAGCTCGAGGACCGCGAGCGCCCCGGCGCCTACCACCGGATCGCTTTCTCCGGCCCCTCCGGCCCCGTCTTCATCGAGACCACTCGGCCCGAGCTGCTGCCCGCGTGCGTCGCGCTGGTCGCGCACCCGGACGACGTGCGCTACCAGCCGCTGTTCGGAAAGACCGTGCGGACGCCGCTGTTCGACGTCGAGGTGCCCGTCGTCGCGCACCGCCTCGCGGAGCCGGACAAGGGCTCGGGCATCGCGATGATCTGCACCTTCGGCGATCTCAACGACGTCACCTGGTGGCGCGAGCTGCAGCTGCCGACCCGCGCGATCATCGGCTGGGACGGCCGGCTGCTGCCCGAGCCGCCGGCGGACGTGCCCGCCGCGCCCTACTCCGAGTTGGCCGGCAAGACGGTGTTCAGCGCGCAGCAGCGGATCGTCGAGCTGCTGCGCGAGTCCGGCGACCTGCAGGGCGAGCCGAAGCAGATCACCCACCCGGTGAAGTTCTACGAGCGTGGTGAGCGTCCGCTGGAGATCGTCACCACCCGGCAGTGGTACATCCGCAACGGCGGCCGGGACGACGACCTGAGGGCCGCCCTGGTGGCGCGTGGCCGGGAGATTCAGTGGGTGCCCGAGCACATGCGGCACCGGTACGAGAACTGGGTCGAGGGCCTCAACGGCGACTGGCTGATCAGCCGACAGCGGTTCTTCGGCGTCCCCTTCCCGGTCTGGTACCGGCTGGACGACGAGGGCGAGCCGGACCACTCCACGCCTCTGCTGGCGCCGGAGGCCTCGCTGCCGGTCGACCCGTCGTCCGACGTGCCCGCTGGCTTCACCGAGGAGCAGCGCGGCAGGCCGGGCGGCTTCATCGCCGACCCCGACGTGATGGACACCTGGGCGACGTCGTCGCTCTCGCCGCAGGTGGCGTCGGGCTGGGACACCGACCCGGAGCTGTTCGCCCGCGTCTTCCCGATGGACCTGCGGCCCCAGGCGCACGACATCATCCGCACCTGGCTGTTCTCCACCGTCGTGCGCTCGCACTACGAGTTCGACGCGGTGCCGTGGTCGCACGCGGCGATCTCGGGGTTCGTCGTCGATCCCGACCGCAAGAAGATGTCGAAGTCGAAGGGCAACGCGACGACGCCGATCGGTGTTCTGGAGCAGTACGGCACCGACGCCGTCCGCTGGCGGGCCGCCGGGGCCCGGCCGGGAATGGACTCGCCCTTCGACGAGACGCAGATGAAGGTCGGCCGGCGGCTGGCGATGAAGATCCTCAACGTCGGCAAGTTCGTGCTGGGGCTGGGCGCCGGGTCGGTCGACCTCACAGCGGCGGCCACCACGATCACCGAACCGATCGATCTGGGCCTGCTCGCCGGGCTGGCGACCGTGGTCGACGAGGCGACGGCGGCACTGGACGCCTACAACTACACGCGGGCGCTCGAGACGGCCGAGACGTTCTTCTGGTCGTTCTGCGACGACTACGTCGAGCTGGTGAAGTCGCGGGCCTACGGGTCGGACGCCGCCGCCGACTCGGCCAAGGCCACGCTGGCGCTGGCGCTGTCGGTGCAGCTGCGCCTGTTCGCGCCGGTGCTGCCGTTCGTCACCGAGGAGGTCTGGTCGTGGTGGCAGCGCGGCTCGGTGCACCGGTCCTCGTGGCCCGTTGCCGGTGAGCTGCCGGGTGAGGGCGACCCCATGGTCGTGACGGTCGCCGCAGAGGCCCTCGCCGCGGTGCGCAAGGCCAAGTCGGAGGCCAAGCAGTCGATGCGGGCCGACGTCGAGATGGCGACGGTGCGGGCGCCCGCCGACCAGGTTCCGCTGGTGGAGGCGGTGCGGGCCGACCTGATCGACGCCGGCCGAATCGCCACGCTGGTGATCGCCCCCGAGGACGGCCCGCTGACCGTCGACGTCGTCCTCGCCCCGGTCCCCGAGGCCTGACCGACGCCGCGGCGACGGCACGCCGCCGACGCTGTGCGCTGATCGGCAGAACGGCCACGCACAACTGCCGATCAAGGCCCACTCTTGGGCACGAACAGTCGTCGCCGGGCCCGGTAAGCGGCCAGGATGTCGCGGCGGCACGCCTCCGGAGCGCCGGTCAGCCGACCGAAGCTGAAGCGGAGCGTCTGCCAACCGACCGTCGCGAGGAGCGCGTCCCGGCGGATGTCGCGCTCGCGTTGGTCGCGTGACCCGTGCCATGCCGCGCCGTCCATCTCGACCGCGAGCTGCACCTCG
>JAOPWJ010000232.1 GCA_025965715.1 Blastococcus sp.
GCCACGCCCCCACCGTCGGCGCCCTTCGCGACGCCCGCGCGGGACGCGTCCCCGGCGCCCTCACCGCCGACGTCCCCACCGGCGACGTCCCCACCGCCGACGTCCCCACCGCCACAGCCAGCACAGCCACCACAGCCGCCGTCGGCCGGCGGCCGGTGGGTGCCCGCCGCGGAGGACACCCAGGTCATCACCACCCTGCCGCCCGTGCCGCGGCCGACCGAGGAGAGCGAGGAGGACGCCGAGCGCGGTGAGGCCCCCGAACAGGGCGGCGGCCGGGGCGCGAGCCGGGGCATCCTGCGCACCGCCGGCACCATGGCGGTGGCGACGCTGATCTCCCGCGTCACCGGACTGGTCCGCACGATGGTGCTCGCGGCGGCCCTCGGCGTCGGCCTGGTCAACGACGCCTACAACACCGCCAACACGCTGCCCAACATCCTCTACGAGCTCCTGCTGGGCGGGGTCCTCACCTCGGTCGTCGTTCCCCTGCTGGTGCACGCCCAGGAGCGGGACCGGGACGGCGGCCGGGCGTACGCCCAACGGCTGGCGACCCTCGCGATCTGTGGCCTGATGGTGGTCACGGCGATCGCGATGCTGGCGGCGCCGCTGCTCACCCGGATCTACAACATCACCGGCGACCCCGACCAGGTGCAGCTGGCCAACTGGCTGGCTCGTCTCCTGCTGATCGAAATCGTGTTCTACGGCATCGGGGCGTTCGCCCAGGCGATCCTGAACTCGCGCGGCGTCTTCGGGCCGCCCGCCTGGGCACCGGTCCTGAACAACGTGGTGGTCATCGCCACCGGGGTGCTGTTCCTTTCCGCCAGCGGGCCGGGTCCGATGACGCCGGCCACGATCACGCCGGCACAGGTGTGGCTGCTCGGCATCGGCACCACCCTCGGCATCGCCGTCCAGGCGTGCGTCCTGCTGCCCCTGCTGCGGAGGGCGGGCGTGCCGGTGCGGCCGCGGTGGGGGGTGCGCGACACCGGTCTGCGCGAGGCCGGGAGCCTCGGCCTGTGGGTGCTCGGGTACGTGGCCATGAACCAGGTCGGGGTGATGGTCGCCATCCGCGTCGCGAATGCCGCGGGCCGCGCCGAGGGGCTGGGGTCCAGCGCCTGGGCCTACGCCAGCATGCTGTTCCAGATGCCCTACGGGATCATCGGGGTCGCCCTGCTCACCGCGCTGGTACCGCGCATGAGCCGGGCTGCCGCGCGCGACGACGTTCCTGGCGTCGTCGAGCACCTCTCCCTCGGCACGCGCCTCGTCGCGCTCGGGCTGCTACCGGTCACCGCCGCCCTCATGGTGCTGGGCCCCGCGCTGGCCGTCCTCGCCTTCGCCCGGGGCAACACGTCGGTCGACGACGCGATCAGCATCGGGAACGCCTTGGTGGCGGGCGCCTTCGGGCTGCTGCCCCTCGCCGTCACCCTGCTGCAGTTGCGGGTCTTCTATGCCATGAAGGACGCCCGCACGCCCACGCTGATACAGGTCGGCACCATCGCCGTCCGGGTGCCCCTGCTCGCTCTGCTGCCCGTCGTGGTCGAACCACGGCACGTGGTCGCCGGCATCATGCTGATCACCAGCCTCAGCTACGTGGTCGGCTGGATCATCGGGCAGGTGGCGCTGCGCCGTCGGTTCGGCGACCTGCGCACGCGGGAGACACTGGGACCCGTGACGCGCGTGGCGCTGGTGTCGGCCGTGGCAGGCGGCGTCGGGTGGTTCGCCCTCCGGGTGACAGACCTCGACGGCGCATCCATGGCAGGCTCGCTCGCCCGGGTGGGGGTCGGTACCGTGGTCATCGGCACCACGGCCCTCGCAGGTCTCGTGGTTGCCCGTGTTCCGGAGTTGCAGGGCCCGTTGGCATCCGTCAGGGCCCGGATCGGACGCGGGTGACCGACCCCGCGGACGCGGCGCCGACGCCGGAGCGCACGCGCCGGCGGCCGGACCAGAACAGGGGGTCGACAGTGTCGATGACATCTACGACCACCGGCCTTCCGGACCGCTACCGCCCACTGGACCAGGTGGGCCCCGACGAGCCCACCCGGACCGGCGTCATCCGCACCTGGCGGGCCAAGGACCGGGTGCTCAACCGCGACGTCGCCATCCGCGTGCACACCCCCGCCGGCCTCGCCGCGCACGAGTGGATCACCCGGGCCCTGACCGCCGGCGGGCTCGCCACGCCCGCGCTGGCGATGGTCTACGACGCGTCCGAGGGCGTCGGTGACCCCCAGGCGCCCGGCGGCGCCGCCTACGTCGTCAACGAGTGGATCGACGGCGAGACCCTCGCCGAGCGGCTCCAGCGCGGGGCGCTGCCCGAGCGGGAGATCCGCACCGTCCTGCGCCGGCTGGCCGAGGGCGTCGCCGAGGCGCACCGGGTCGGTCTGGCCGTCGGGGGTCTCACCCCCGAGAACGTCGTGCTGCGTCCCAACGGCCTGGTCGGCCTGCGCGGGGTGCCCGCGGCCACCGGCACCGTGGACGGCGACATCGCCGCCCTCGGCAGCCTGCTCGAGACCTGCCTCAGCGGTGGGCGCGCCGACGGCCCAGCCCTCACGCACGGACCCTCCGACCTGGTGGCCCTCGCGCGCCGCGCCCGTTCCACCGAGCCGGGCCAGGCGATGACCAGCGTCGCCGCCATGGCCACGCTGCTGGCCGCCCGACCCCCGGCCGGGCCGGACCGCTCGCGCACGTCCGCTTCCTCCGGCGGGTCGTCCCGGGCCGAGGACGCCGACCACGGCTGGCTCAACCGGCTCAAGGAGCGACGGTCGGAGGGGGCCCTGGCCGCCGCCACTCCGGTGGTCGCAGCCACTCCCGACGCGGCGTCCGACGCTCCCGTGCGGCTGGACCCACAGACGCTGCCCCCGGTTCCGGCGGTCCGGCCGCTCACGGCCGGAACCACCGCCATCTCGCCGGCCGCGCTGGGCGGGGACACCATCGACGCGAGCATGGTGGCCCCGGCCGCCGGCGCCTACGCCGGCTCGGTGCATGCCACTCCTCCCGCCGCGCAGGAGCCCTATCGGGAGCTGCAGTACACCGACGCCGGCTACGACGACGAGCCGTTCGCCGTGCTCGCTGCCGACGACGTCTCGGACACCTCCGAACGGGGTTACGCCGACTTCGGGGAGACAGAGGAGCCGGGAGTCCGCCGGCGGCTGGTGGTGGTGGGACTGCCGCTGCTCGCACTGGCCGTCGTGATCGCGCTGGCCTACTGGTTCGGCTCCAGCGTGCTGTCGGTGGCCGGTTCGGTCGACGACGTCGAGGGCTCGACGCCCTCGGCGGGCTCCTCCGCACAGACCTCGGATGCTCCTGCGGCCCCCCCGGCAGGGGCACCGGTCGCCATCGCCGGCGGCACCGTCTTCGACCCCTTCGGTGACGGCGACCCCGACCATCCCGAGGACGTGCCGCGGTCCTACGACGGCGACGCCGCAACCGACTGGGCGACCTACCGCTACCTGGGCGGAACCGACTTCGGTGGCCTCAAGCCGGGCGTCGGCGTGGTCTACGACCTGGGTAGTGAGCAGGCGCTGGCGTCGGTCTCGATCGCGACGACCCTGCCCGGAACCACGGTGGAGATCCGTACCGGAGACTCCCCCGACGGGAACATCGACAGCTTCGCGGTCGCCGCTTCCGGCACCGTGGAAGGCAGCACCGACCTGAACTTCGAGCAGGCGGTCACCACGCGCTACCTGCTGGTGTGGATCACCGGCCTGGTGCCCGTGCAGGACGGCTTCCAGGCAGATCTCGCCGAGGTCACCGTCCACGCCGCCGGCTGAGCAGGATCCCGGAAAGACCTCGGAAAGACCCCGCTCTCCCCACCCGTCGCACGCTCTGGCCGTACCCGGGACGAGGCCGCCGGCCGCTTGCCGGCTCGCGAGGCGGCCGTGAGCAGGACCCGGGGAATGCCGCCCCTACCATCGGAGTTGTGCCGCCCGTGAAGGACTCCCAGCCCACGCCCGGTCCCGCGGTCGGGGTCGACCTCGCGCACCCCGCGATCCCTCCCGCCGAGCATGACGGCATCCGTGACTTGATCATCATCGGGTCCGGCCCCGCCGGGTACACCGCGGCGACGTACGCGGCCCGGGCCAACCTGCACCCCCTGGTGTTCGAGGGCTCCCAGTTCGGCGGCGCGCTCATGACCACCACCGAGGTCGAGAACTTCCCCGGGTTCCCCGAGGGCATCCAGGGTCCGCAGCTCATGGACGACATGCGCACGCAGGCCGAGCGCTTCGGTGCCGAGCTCGTGCCACGTGACGTCAGCGAGGTCGACCTCACCGCCAACCCCAAGGTGGTGAAGGTCGGCGACGAGGTCCACCTCGCGCACGCCGTGATCGTCGCGACCGGGTCCAAGTACCGGTACCTCGGCCTGGAGAACGAGCAGCGGCTGCTGGGCCGCGGGGTCTCGGCCTGTGCCACCTGCGACGGCTTCTTCTTCCGTGACCAGGACATCGTGGTCGTCGGCGGCGGTGACTCGGCGATGGAGGAGGCCACCTTCCTCACCCGGTTCGCCAAGAGCGTCACCGTCGTCCACCGCCGGCCCGAGCTGCGCGCCTCCAAGATCATGCAGAAGCGGGCGCAGGACAACGAGAAGATCCGCTGGCAGCTCGGCAAGCAGGTCACCGAGGTGCTCGGCGAGACCACCGTGTCCGCGGTCGAGCTGACCGACCTCACCAGCGGCTCCACCGAGACCCTGCCGGTGTCCGGCCTGTTCGTGGCCATCGGCCACGATCCGCGCAGCGAGCTCGTCGTCGGACAGCTGAAGCTGGACGACGAGGGATACATCCAGGTGGAGCACCCGAGCACCCGCACGAACATCGAGGGCGTCTTCGCCTGCGGGGACGTGGTCGACCACATCTACCGCCAGGCCATCACCTCGGCCGGCACCGGCGCGTCCGCCGCCATCGACGCCGAGCGCTGGCTCGCCGAGACCTTCGACGAAAGGTAGGGGCCACGCTGCCCCCACGGCTCGCACGCTGGCCGCGGGACCCTGCAGCGGGGCCAGGGATTAGAACGACGGCCCGGCCGGTTCTTCCGGCAGGCCCGACCATCGAGCACGACCGAAAGGAACAGCCACCATGGCAGGCAAGAACACCGTGACGGTCACCGACGCCAGCTTCGCCACCGACGTGCTGGGCAGCGAGAAGCCCGTGCTCGTCGACTTCTGGGCGGAGTGGTGCGGACCGTGCAAGATGGTCGCCCCGGTGCTCGAGGAGATCGCCGCCGAGCACGGCGAGAAGCTCACCATCGCCAAGCTCAACATCGACGAGAACCCGCAGATCGCGCGGGACTACCAGGTCATGTCGATCCCCACGATGACGGTCTTCCAGGGCGGCAAGCCCGTGAAGAGCATCATCGGTGCCAAGCCCAAGGGTGCGATCCTCAACGACCTGGCCGACTACATCTGACAGGGAGCCGCCCGTCCCCCGCGCCTCACACGCCTCGGCGCGGGGCCCTGACGGGTGGTTGTGCCAGTACGCCCGCGGGCCCACTCGTCCTCTGACGGGTGGGCCCGAGTTCGTTTCCGAGCCCCCACCGCGCTCTGCGTCTGTGTGGGGGCGAGAATCAGGCCACGATGGGAACCGACAGCCGCATGCCGATCCTGAGACTCGGGGACCGCGGGTCGGCGGTGGCCGACGTGCAGATCTCGCTGCGCATCCTCGGGCTGCTGCCCGAGGACACCGCGATGCACGAGGGTGACCGACTGGAGTCCGCCGAGTTCGACGCCGCCACCGAGCAGGCCGTCCGCCACTTCCAGCAGGTCCGCGGCCTGTCGGTCGACGGACGTGTCGGCGAGGAGACCTACCGGGCGCTGTCGGAGGCCCGCTGGTCGCTGGGCGACCGGGTGCTCCGGTACGACCCCGAGCGGCCGATGCGCGGCGACGACGTCACCAGCCTCCAGGAACGTCTGCTGGAGTTGGGCTACGACGCCGGCCGCGCCGACGGGATCCTGGGCCCCGAGACCGAGACCGGCCTGCGGGCCTTCCAGCGCGACTACGGGCTGACCTCCGACGGCACCTGCGGGCCCGCGACGATGCGGGCGCTACGCCAGCTGGGGCGCAAGGTCACCGGTGGCCGCCCGCAGCTGCTGCGGCAGAGCGCCTCCTTCGTCGACAGCGGACCCCAGCTCATCGGCCGTCGGATCGTCGTCGACCCCGGCCACGGCGGCGAGGAGACCGGCTACACCGCGGGCGAGACCACCGAGGCCGATCTGGTGTTCGATCTCGCCTCCCGGATCGAGGGCCGGCTGGCCGTCGCCGGCGCCACCGTCTACCTCACCCGCGGCCGGCACCAGAACCCGCCGCTGCACGAGCGCACCGCGTTCGCCAACGACGCCCGCGCCGATCTCTTCATCTCCCTGCACATGGAGGCGCACAGCTCGGAGCACGCCCGCGGGGTGGCCAGCTACTACTACGGCACCGGCTCCGGCGTCTCCTCCACGGTGGGGGAGCAGTTCGCCAACCTCGCGCGGCGCGAGGTGATCGCGCGCACCGGGATGCTCGACCTGGGATCGCACGCCAAGACCTGGGACCTGCTGCGGATGACCCGCATGCCCGCCGTCCGCCTCGACTGCGGCTACCTCTCCCACCCCGTCGACCGGCTGCTGCTGCTCGACGCCCGGCTGCGCAGCAGCATCGCGCACGCCGTCCTGGCCGCCGTCCAGCGGCTCTACCTGCCCGCCGAGGCCGATCCCCCCACGGGCACCTTCGTCCTCGCCCCGCCGACCTGAGGTCGACACCCTCCGGGCGCCACCCAGCCCGACCCGCCCGCTTAGACTCCCGGAGGTGACCTCTCCGTCCGGCCAGCAGCCGGGAACGCACCTGACGCACGGTGCGCATCCCCACGTCGTCCCGCGGCATCCCCGCCTGGACCCGCTGGCCGACCGGTACGCAGCACGTACCCACGGCATGAAGACGTCGGAGATCCGCGCCCTCTTCTCGGTGGTCAGCCGCCCGGAGGTGGTCTCGCTGGCCGGTGGCATGCCCGCCGTCACCGCCCTTCCGCTGGACGCCGTGGGCTCGATGATCGGCGAGCTGGTCTCCGGGATGGGCGCGCAGACCCTGCAGTACGGCTCGGGGCAGGGCGATCCCCGCCTGCGTGAGCGGATCTGCGACGTCATGGCCCTCGAGGGCATCGCCGACGCCTCGCCGAGCGAGGTGGTCGTCACCGTCGGCTCGCAGCAGGGCCTGGACCTCGTCACCCGCGTCTTCGTCGACCCGGGCGACGTCATCCTTGCCGAGGGTCCCTCCTACGTCGGCGCCCTCGGTGTCTTCCAGGCCGCGCAGGCCCGGGTCCGGCACGTCGCCATGGACGACCACGGGCTGATCCCGGAGGCCCTGGAGGAGGCCCTGGTCGACTGCCGCGCCAACGGCGACCGGGTCAAATTCCTCTACACCGTGCCGAACTTCCACAACCCGGCCGGCGTGACGCTGTCCGAACCACGCCGCGAGGCGCTCGTCGCCCTCGCCGAGAAGCACGACCTGTTGATCATCGAGGACAACCCGTACGGCCTGCTCGGATTCGAGCACGAGCCGCTGCGCGCCCTGCGGGCGAGGAACAACCAGCGGGTCATCTACCTCGGTTCGTTCTCCAAGACGTTCTCGCCGGGCCTCCGGGTCGGCTGGGTCCTGGCGCCGCTCGCCGTCCGGGAGAAGCTGGTCCTGGCCACTGAGGCGCAGGTGCTCTGCCCGCCGTCGCTGACCCAGTACGCCGTCGCGCGGTACCTGGACACGCAGCCGTGGCGGGAGCAGATCAAGACGTTCACCGAGCTGTACCGCGAGCGGCGGGACGCCTGCCTGGAGTCACTGGCCGCCCTCATGCCGGCCGGCACCGCGTGGACACGGCCCGAGGGCGGCTTCTACGTATGGCTCAAGCTGCCGCACGGGCTGGACGCGAAGCTGATGCAACCCCGGGCGGTCAACGCGCACGTGGCCTACGTGCCGGGCATCGGCTTCTTCGCCGACGGCAACGGCCGCGAGTACATGCGGCTGTCCTACTGCTATCCGGAACCCGACCGGATCCGCGAAGGCGTGCGACGGCTGGCCCGCGTCATCGAGGCCGAGCTCGACCTGCACACCACGTTCGACGCCGTCGACACCGGCACCTTCCGCGCGGTGGGGAGCGCGGGCCGTGGCTCGCAGGTTCCCGATGTCGAGCCCTATGTCGGGCCGGCCAACTCCGATCGATACGAGGACGGCGGAGCATGACGGACCCGGCAGCGACCACCGCAGCTCCGAGCGCACCGGGCACCGGCAAGGAGCCACCCGCGCTGCGCGCCGTCGTCCTTGCCGGCGGGCTCACCTTCGAACGGGAAGTGAGCCTCTCGTCCGGCACGCAGGTGTGGGAGGAGCTGGCCCGCGCCGGCCTGGAGGCCGAGCTGCGGGACGCGGACGCCGAGCTGCTGCCCGGCCTGGCCGCCGCGCCCGCCGACGCGGTGTTCATCGCCCTGCACGGGGCCACGGGGGAGGACGGCGCCCTGCGCGCTGTCCTCGACCTGGCGGGCGTCCCGTACGTGGGGTCGCCGGCCGCCGCCTGCCGCCTCGCCTGGGACAAGCCTGCGGCGAAGTCGGTCGTCCGTACCGCCGGCGTCACCACACCGGACTGGGTGGCCCTGCCGCACAGCACCTTTCGCGAGCTGGGGGCCGGCGCCGTCCTGGACCTGATCGTGGCCCGTCTCGGCCTGCCGCTGATGGTGAAGCCGGCCTCTGGCGGCTCGGCGCTGGGCGTCCAGAAGATCACCCGCGTCGAAGACCTGCCGGCCGCCATGGTCAGCTGCTTCGCCTACGGCGACACCGTGCTGGTCGAACGGTTCGTCGACGGCATCGAGCTGGCGCTCTCGGTCATCGACCTCGGCAACGGGCCGGAGGCCCTGCCGGCCGTGGAGATCGCTCCGCGGTCCGGGGTCTTCGACTACACAGCCCGGTACACACCGGGCCTCACCGAGTACCACGCCCCGGCCCGGCTCTCCGAGGACGTCGCCGCGCGCGCCGCCGCCGTGGCTGTGCGGGTGCACGAGGCCCTGGGACTCGCTGACCTGTCCCGGTCCGACGCAATCGTGAGCGCGGACGGCGAGGTCCACTTCCTCGAGGTGAACGTCTCTCCGGGTCTCACCGAGACCTCGATGTTCCCGATGGCCATCGAGGCGGCCGGCTACGAGCTGGGCGAGGTCCTCGCCCGACTGCTCGCCCGACGAGCCGGCTCCACGCGCTGAGAAGGTGGCGCCGCTTAGCCCCGCCGCTCGCACGCCCGCGGCGGGGTCCTGCAGCGGAGCTGATATTGCACCTGTGACGAAACGGCGCCCTACTCGCGGCGTCCGGTGATTTCGGGGGCCATGACGCCGATGATGCGCTGCAGGTCGTCGACCGAACCGAACTCGACGACGATCTTGCCCTTCGACCGGCCGATCTGAATCTTGACCTTGGTCTCGAACATGTCGGAGAGCCGGGAACCCAGCTCCTCGACCCCGGGCGCGGTGATGTTGCGCGTGCGTCGCTTGGCGGTCGGCTGCTCGGCAGCGGCGATGGCGACCGCCTCCTCGGTCGCTCGCACCGACATGCCCTCGGCCACGATGCGCGTCGCCAGGGCATCCTGCGCGTCGGCGTCGGGCAGTCCGAGGAGAGCGCGCGCATGCCCTGCGGAGATCACGCCGGCCGCGACGCGGGTCTGCACCTTCACGGGCAGCTTCAGCAGCCGGATGGTGTTGGTGACCTGCGAGCGGCTGCGGCCGATCCGCCCGGCGAGCTCCTCGTGGGTGGCCCCGAACTCCTCCAGCAGCTGCTGGTAGGCGGCCGCCTCCTCCAGCGGGTTCAACTGGACCCGATGAATGTTCTCCAGGAGAGCGTCGCGGAGAAGGGCGTCGTCCGTGGTGTCCCGGACGATCGCCGGCACCGTGCCGAGGCCGGCCGCCCGGGCGGCGCGGAGGCGGCGCTCGCCCATGATGAGCTCGTAGCCACCGTCAGGCCCCTCGCGCACCACGATGGGCTGCAGGAGGCCGAACTCCCGGACGCTGTGGGTGAGCTCCTCCAGCGCCTCGTCGTCGAAGACCTGGCGTGGCTGCTTCGGGTTCGGAACGACGTCGTCGACCGATACCTCACGCAGTTGCGCGCCGGGCACCCCCACCGGGCCCACGGCAACTGCCGTGGCGGGGGAACCGAACAGGGGCGTGGCGAGGGGTGGCGGGAGCAGCGTCACGGTCGGGGAGGACGGGACCGAGGTCGACTCCCTCCCGTCCCCATCAGGAGCAGACCCGCTGCCGGCTGCCTCCAGCGGAGCGGATGTCGGCGCCGGGGCCGTCGGGATGAGGGCTGCCAGCCCGCGGCCCAGCCCGCCACGCTTGCTCATGGGTTCTCCTCCGGAACGGTCCTGCTCACTGGCTTTCCTGCGTCCTGCTCGTGCCCCGCGCCGGGACGGCGCCGTCCTCAGTTACGGCCAGTGCGCCGGCCGGTGAGGAGCCCGGCGGGCCGGGCGCCCCTGGCCGGTCGGACTGCCCCAGGGTGGCCCCCCGCTGCGCCAGCTCCCGCGCCGCCTCGACGTAGCTCGTCGACCCGCGCGAGCCCGGGTCGTAGGTGAGCACCGACTGGCCGTAGCCCGGCGCCTCCGACACCCGCACATTGCGCGGGATCACGGCCGTGAGCACGAGGTCCCCGAAGTGCTTGCGGACCTCGTCGGCCACCTGGTCGGCCAGCTTGGTCCGCCCGTCGTACATGGTGAGGAGGATGGTCCGCACGGTGATGCCGGGATTCAGGTGCGCCCGGACGAGGTCGATGTTGGACAGCAGCTGGCCCAGCCCCTCCAACGCGTAGTACTCGCACTGGATCGGGATCAGTACCTCGTCGCCCGCAACGAGCGCGTTGAGCGTCAGCAGGCCCAGTGACGGCGGACAGTCGATCAGGACGTAGTGCGGACGCTGGTCGGCCGGAAGGCCGTGGATGTGCGCCTCGATGGCCCGGCGCAGTCGGTGCTCGCGCGCGACGACCGAGACCAGCTCGATCTCAGCACCGGCGAGGTCGATCGTCGCGGGCACGCACAGCAGGTTCGGTGAGGCGGTCGTGGGGTGCACGACCTCGCTGAGCGTGCGGTCGCCGACGAGGGCGTCATAGACGGACGGCGTTCCGACGGTGTGCTCCACGCCCAGGGCGGTGCTGGTGTTGCCCTGGGGGTCGAGGTCGATGACCAGGGTGCGCAGGCCGTAGAGCGCCAGCGCCACCCCGAGGTTGACGGTGGACGTCGTCTTGCCGACGCCGCCCTTCTGGTTCGCGATCGTGATGACGCGGATCCGCCCCGGCGCCGGGAACGGCTCCTGGTCAGCGGCGTGCAGCACCCGTGTGGCCCGGAGCGCCTCCATGGCGATGGGGCTGTCCCAGTCCCCCACGCCGGACGCCGCCGCCGACGACTGGTCAGCGGCGAGACTGCTCCGCAGCCGCTCGCCCGGGTCGGTCATCGCGGTCCTTCCTGCCTGCTGCGTTTCACGTGGAACGGATCGGGTGGCTGTACCTGTTCCACGTGGAACAGCGCAGGGCGCGCGTCGTCACCGTGCTCCACGCGTCATAACCACCACGGTAGTGGCAGCCTCGCCGAGGGATACACCGACAGCCCGCGGATGTATGTCTCGCATCCCCGCGGCCTCCAGCTCGGGGATCAGCGCGGGCAGTTCCTCCAGCGCCCGGGCGCCGACGAGGGCAACGAGGCGTGTTCCCGGGCGGAGCAGACCGCGGCACCACCCGACGAGACGGGGGAGAGGTGCCACCGCACGGGCGGTGACCACGTCGACCGCCCCGACCGATGCCACGAGGGACCGCTCCTCCGCCCGACCGCGCAGGACCCGCCACGCCAGTGCGCCCCGACCCTGGTCCTGGACGGCGTTCCAGCGCTCCTGCCAGCCCTGTGTCAGTTCGGCCACCACCTGGTCGAGGAACTCCACGCGCCGCGACATCGGCTCGACCAGTGTGAGCCTCAGGTCAGGCCGGGCGAGGCCCAGCGGGATGCCCGGCAGCCCGGCCCCACTGCCGACGTCGACGACGCGGGCCCCGTGGGGTATCGCCTCGGCCACGGCCGCACTGTTGAGGATGTGCCGCTCCCACAGACGGGAGACCTCCCGCGGTCCGATCAGGCCACGGACCACCCCGTCGGTGGCCAACCGCGCCACGTACTGCTCGGTGAGCGGCAGGGCCGGCCCGAAGACCGCCTCGGCGATGGCGGGCGCGGGCGGCGGTGGCGGGGTGGGAGGGGAAGTCACGCGTCCGGAAGGACCACGACTCGGCGGTTGGGCTCCTCGCCCTCCGACTCGCTGTGCACGCCGGCGACGGAGGCGATGACGTCGTGGACGACCTTGCGCTCGAACGGGTTCATCGGGCTGAGCCGCTCGGGCTGCCGGCTCTGTCCCACGCGCCGGGCCACTTCGCCCGCCAGTGCGGTCAGGTCGGACCGGCGCTTGGCACGGAACCCGCCGACGTCCAGCATCAGCCGACTCCGGACCCCGGTGGACTGGGCCACCGCCAGGCGGGTGAGCTCCTGCAAAGCCTCCAGCGTCGCGCCCTCGGCGCCGATCAGGTCGTTGAGCCGGCCGCCGACGATTGCCACGGAGGCGCGGTCACCCTCGACGTCGAGGTCGATGTCGCCGTCCACGTCGAGGATGTCCAGCAGCCGCTCGAGATAGTCACCGGCGACGTCGCCCTCGCGCACGAGCAGGTCGTCGACCGCCCCCTCGGCCTCGTCGTCGATCTCATCGGCCTCGTCGGCCTCGTCGGCCTCATCCGCCTCGTCGGCCTCGTCGGTGTCGACGAGATCGACCACCGCGTCGTCGCTGTCCGCGTCCGCGTCGGGCAGGGCCGCGGGACCGGGCTCACCCGCCGTCCCGGGGGTGGGGCTCAGGACGTCCCCGGAGGTCGCCTCGCTGACGGCGGCGGCGGGGGTGGGGGTGTCGGTGGGCGTCTGCGGAGCACTCACGGAGGTTCCTCCTCGGTCGGTGCGGCGGCCGGGCTTCCCCGGTGGTCGATGTGCCGGACGGTGCCGGCGGACGTCTGTGGACGTCGTGCGCCGTCAGCGGCGCTTTCGCTTGCCCTTCGCGGCCGGCCTCGGACCGATCTTCGGTTCGCCCGAGTCGGCGGCGGAACCCCCGTCGGGCGCAGCGGCCGCGGTCTGCTCCGGCACCGACGGCAGGGCCTGCGCGACGGAGGACGCGGCGGACGCACCCGCGGGCCGAGCGGCCTTGGTGCGGACCGGCTTCGCGCCGGGCTTCGGCGCAAGGGTGCGCGGATCGATCGCCGGCTTGTCGGCGGCGGCCTTGGCCTTGGCGGCGTCGGAGCCGGGCGGCGGCATCTTGCGCAGGATGAAGAACTGCTGGCCCAGTGTCCACAGGTTGTTGGTGGTCCAGTAGAGGAGCACACCGATCGGGAAGAAGAAGCCGGAGACCAGCAGGCTCAGCGGCATGCCGTAGAGCATCAGCCGCTGCACGGTGGCCGCCTGGCCCTCGACCGGCCCCGAGCGCCTCATGATCTGCTTCTGGGTGAAGAAGGTCGTGAGACACATGACCACGATGAGTACGGCCGCGACCGCCCGGATGCTCAGGTAGCCACCGGTGACCGCGAGGAGCGCATCGGCCTTGGCGCCGGACATGTTGAACGACGCGGAGATGGGTGCGCCGAACAGCTCGGCGCGCGCCGCCTGGTCGGTCAGCTGATCGGACCAGCTGTAGAGCCCCTCCTTGCCGGGAGCCAGCCGGCGCAGCACGTGGAAGAGGGACAGGAAGACCGGGATCTGCGGCAGGACGGGCAGGCAGCCGGCGAGCGGGTTGACGCCGCGCTCCTTCTGGAGCGCCATCATCGCCTGGCTCATGCCCTGCCGGTCACTGCCGTACTGCTTGCGCAGCTTGGCGATTTCCGGCTGCAGCTCCTGCATGGCCCGCTGCGACTTGATCTGCTTGACGAACAGCGGGAAGAGGATCAGTCGGACGGTGACGACCAGGAACATGATCGACAGCGCCCAGGCGACGCCCCCCGCCGGGTCCAGGAAGGTCGAGAACAGCGAGTGCCACTGCTTCATCACGAAGGAGATGGCGGTGTACAGCCAGTCAAGCAACGGAGGACTCCTCGTGCGGGGCCCGGCGCCAGAGCGGCGGGGTGGCGAGCGGCTGGGCGGCCAGGTCGGAACGACGAGCAGCGTCGGCCGGCGACGCCGGACCCGCCTCCGCCGTGCTCGACGAGCGGCTGGTCCCACTGGTTCCGCGGGGCTCGTCCTGGTGCCCGCCCGCGGGAACGACGGCTCCGGGGACGGGGTCGACCCCGCCGGGGTGCCAGGGTGCGCACTTCAACAGCCGGCGAAGGGCCAGCCAGCTGCCGCGACCCGCGCCGTGGCGGGTGATCGCCTCGGCCGCGTAGGCACTACAGGTGGGATAGAAGCGGCACCGCGGCGGCAGCGCCGGGCTGACCGCCCGCGAGTAGAAGCCGATCACCCGCAGCAGGGCGGAGCGCGCCGGATTCCCCGGGCTCACGAGGACCGCATCCCGGCCGCCAGGAGACGGTCCAAGCCCGCGGCCAGGTCGCGGTGGAGCAGGGCTGAACCGGCCGCCGCCGCCTCGGGGCGGGCCCGGACGACCAGATCGGCCGTCGCCGGCAGGCGGTGAAGTTCCGCACGGACCACCGCGCGCAGCTGCCGGGTCACCCGGTGGCGGACGACGGAGTTCCCCACGGCTTTGCCGACCACGAAGCCGGCCCGCGCGGCAGGCGGCGGGGTGAGGCCGCCGACCTGCTGCCCGGGCCGTTCGGGGAGGTAGTGGAGCACCATGGTCGGCCGTCCGGCGCGCCGTCCGGACCGGACGACCGCGGTGAACTCCGGACGCCGGCGCAGGCGTGCCTGCGCGGGCAACACGTCAGGCGGAGAGGTTCTCGCGACCCTTGCGCCGACGACCGGCGAGGATCGACCGGCCCGCGCGGGTACGCATCCGCAGCCGGAAGCCGTGGGTCTTGGACCGGCGGCGGTTGTTCGGCTGGAACGTGCGCTTGCTCACGAGGTACTCCTACGACACGGCATCGGCGGTGTGCACCCGCCGGTGGGTGGGCGCACGCGGGGCGACCGGACGGCGGCTGCGAGCCGCCCTCCGGTGCACCCGGAAGCTGGACAACTGCGATCGGCGCCCACGCCGCCGGACCCTGCTCAGGCAGGCGGCGACGGCGGGAACCGACCACAGACTCCGCCCAGCATAACCGAGGACGAGCCGCCGCCGGTGGCCGGGAGGATTCCGACCGCCCATGGTCCACCCACCGGGCTCCCCGGCGACTGCGGCACGCCGCAGACGGGTGGTCCGACTCGCCCGGGCGGCTCGCCGAGTCGTTGCCGGGCTGTGGACGGGGCTGTTAGCGTCGCCGTCGCTCCGCGTCGGACGTCAGGGTCACGGCGCGTGGGCCGACCACGGTGGTCAACCGACCGCCGAACCGCCCGTAGTGCCGTCCGAATCGGGCCCCGACCAGCAGCGATGCCGATCTGGAGCCGACCGGTGCGGAACCCGCGCAGAACCCGTCGTCATCCGTGCACAGCCTGTGGACACCGGTGTGGAACGAGTGCGTCCGCGGATCCACAGCGACACACTTGTCGGACACACTCCGTGGACACATCTCGTGGACACGCGGGTCCGGAGCTCCGGAGCCGAGGGTCTGCGGGTACGGCCGGGGTCGAATGCATGGGGAGGAAGTAACGGCATGGCCGATGCCACGCTGGACCTGGCGACGGTCTGGGACCAGATCCGCGAGCGACTGGCCACCAGCCTGTCCCCGCAGCAGAACGCAATGCTGAATCTCACCCGCCCACTGGGGCTGGTCGAGGACACCGCCGTGCTCGCCGCTCCCAACGAGTTCACGCAGACCGTGCTCGAGTCCCGGATGCGACGGGTCCTTGCCGAGGCGCTGTCGGAACAGTTCGGCCGCGACATCCGGGTCGCCGTCCAACTGGAGGACGTACCTGCCGAGCCGACGGACGACGACGACGACGTCGAGCCCACGCGCCGTCCGTGGTCGGCGGCCGACGCACAGCGTGCCGAGGAGGACCGGGCCACGCGGGACCGGGCCGACGACGGCCGCAGTGCCTTCGGCGTCCGCACCGACGCCGTCCGCAGCGCGCCGCCGTGGGACCGGGAGACCGAGCAGAACTCGGGCGGCCGGGCAGATACCGAGCTTCGCGACCTGCGTGAGCTGCGCCCGGTCGACCGCCCGCCGGTCGACCGCGGCGCTCCCGAGGACTGGAGCACCACCACCTGGGGCTCCGGCGCTCCCAATCGTTCCGGGGGAGACCGCGACTGGGGCGGCGCCCCCGACGAGGAGCGCTCCGCCGACGTCCTGCCCTTCGATCTCGACGCTTCCGACGACCAGCGCGGCGGGCGACCGGCCAGCAACGCCCGGAACCGACGGCCGGACGGCGCCCGGTCGGGCGGCGGCCGCGGCGGTGACCCGGGCGGGTTCGGCGAGCGGCGGTCGGCCGGCCTGGACCCGGGCCTGAACCCCAAGTACGTCTTCGACAGTTTCGTCATCGGCAACAGCAACCGGTTCGCCCATGCCGCGGCGGTCGCGGTGGCCGAGGCACCGGCACGCGCCTACAACCCGCTGTTCATCTACGGCGAGTCCGGGCTGGGCAAGACCCACCTGCTGCACGCCATCGGCCACTACGCCGCCCGCATGTTCCCCAACGTCAAGGTGCGCTACGTCAGCACCGAGGAGTTCACCAACGAGTTCATCAACCTGGTGCACTCCGGCCGCGCGGAGGACTTCCGCCGTCGCTACCGGGACATCGACTTCCTGCTGATCGACGACATCCAGTTCCTCGAGCGGGCCGAGCGGACGCAGGAGGAGTTCTTCCACACCTTCAACACGCTGCACAACGCCAGCAAGCAGATCGTGATCACCTCCGACCGCGCGCCGAAGAAGCTGACGACGCTGGAGGACCGGCTGCGCACCCGCTTCGAGTGGGGCCTGATCACCGACGTCCAGGCGCCCGACCTCGAGACCCGGATCGCGATCCTGCGGAAGAAGGCGTGGGGCGAGCGGCTCCAGGTGCCCGACGCGGTGCTCGAGTTCATCGCCAGCAAGGTGCAGACCAACATCCGCGAGCTCGAGGGCGCGCTGATCCGGGTCACCG
>JAOPWJ010000145.1 GCA_025965715.1 Blastococcus sp.
AGTGACCCCCCTGCTGCCGCGCGGCCAAACCGCTCGGCAGGGGGATGACAGTGCACATCGGTACCGGCGCTGGCCAGACCGGCAGCCACGACGGCACCGCCGTGCTGGTCAACGGAACCGCCGTATAGGCCGCCAGCGGGGCCACCGAACAGCGCCGCCACGGCGCCCCCGAAGCGCTTCAACCGCGGGAACCAGCCTAGCTCGTCGCACGCCCGGCACGACCGCGGCCGTGAATGCCGGGCTGCCGCCCTCGTTCGCGCTGTCCCTATCCCCGGCCGTCAGGTGGGGAATAGGGCCCACCTGTCGAAGCTGCCTGCCCCATGAACGACGTGGGGAGGTGACTGCTCGAGTATGCGACGCGTCGCCGACCGTCATCACAAAGATGACTTTCGCTCGATCGTGCTGACGCCCGCTCGTGAGCACCTGGCCCACCGGTCCGTCCAGGCTCGTGTCGCCCAGCGACGGCCCGCAGGACGCACGCGCCAGCCGATGCCCCGTCGGGGCGTCGGACTATGACCCGGGAGCCGCCGGTGCGAAAGCGGATGCCATGCAGGCGGCAAGCGGCAGGCGGCAGGCGGCACACGCGCGTAAGCGTTCCAGCGACCGGTTCTGTCGAGAGCCGAATGTAGGAAATCTCGATCCAAGGGCGCGTTCTTGCAGAACGCGAGGCCGCGTCAGCGCTGAGTCACCGCGCATTCGGAATTGGTGTTAACTCAAGGGACAGTAACGTTCCGTAACAATAAGATGGCGGTACCAAAGGCCTTCTTTTTGCGGCCCGGATCGTTGAAGGTGCCCAGGAGTCATGCACACGCCCCGCTATCGCGGGCCCGCACCACCAACCAGGCGCCTGGACGACGGGGAGGGGACACGACGCATGTCGAGGTCCATCGGACGGCCCGAACCGCAGGGGGATAGCGGGGCCCAGACGCCCACCCTCACCACGGACGATGCGCACTCGGTCCCCGCCCCGGGTTCAGGGGGCCGTACCCGGCTCGCTCTGTCCCGACCGGGCGCGGTTCGTACCGTCGCCATCACGCTGCTCGTCGCGACTCCCGCGGTCGTGCTCCGGCTGTGGGCGATCGACGCCCTCGGCGTCAACAGCGACGAGGCCGTCTATGCCGGCCAGGCGTCCTCACTGGCCCGCGACCCCGCCCTTCTGCCGTACTTCCCGGTGTTCCGGGCTCACCCACTGCTGTTCCAGTCGCTGCTCTCGATCGAGTACCGCGTCTTCGGGGTGTCGGCGCTCGGGGGCCGGCTGCTGTCGGTGGCCTTCGCCCTGGCCACGGTGTGGCTCACCTACGCCATTGGGGCCCGCCTCTACGGGCGACGCGTCGGGGTCCTCGCCGCACTCCTGATCGCCGTCATGCCGTACGCCGTCGTCGTCAGCCGTCAGATCCTGCTTGACACCCCGTTGGTGTTCTTCACGTCGCTCACGCTCTACCTGCTCATCCGTTTCGTGCAGACGGAGCACGCCGCCTGGCTCTATGCCGCCGCCGGCGCACTGGGGCTCGCCACACTCACCAAGGAAACGGCGATCCTGCTCGTCGGAGGCGCCTACGTCTTCTTTGCCCTCACGCGCAAGACGCACCTGCGGTGGCGGCAGGCGTTGATCGCGTGCGCCGTGCTCATCCTGACCGTCCTGCCGTACCCGATCTCGCTCATGCTCGCGGGCAACTCCTCCACCGGCGGGCAGTTCCTCCTCTGGCAGTTGTCGCGGCGCCCCAACCACAGCTGGTGGTTCTACGCGCAGGTCGTCCCCCCGGCGCTGGGGCTGGCGGTCGTCACCGTCACCGTTGTCGGTCTCCTGCTGATGTTCCGGTCACTGAGCTGGTCGGAACATCTCCTGCTGAGCTGGATCGCGGCCCCCTCCGTCTTCTTCGAGATCTGGACCGTCAAGGGCTTCCAGTACCTGCTTCCCATCGCCGTCCCCGTGGCGGTTCTCGCGGCGATGGTGGTCGTCAGCCTTCCGGCGCGCGAGGTGACATGGCGGATCCGCCCCATCACCGTCACGACGACCGGGCTCCGCGCAGTCCTGGCCCTGGCCCTGGTGGCCAGCCTCGCGATCACCTCGTGGACCCAGGTTCAGCCCGCCGCGACCGGCTCGAGCTTCCTCGCCGGCACGGGGGGAGTTCCCGGCGGCCGCGAGGCCGGCGAGTGGGTGGCCGACAACGTTCCGGCCGGCGCGGGCCTGCTCGCGATCGGGCCGTCGATGGCCAACATCATCCAGTTCTACGGCCACCGCGAGACCAAGGGCCTGTCGGTCAGCCCCAACCCGCTGTACCGCAACCCGGTCTACGAGCCGGTCGACAATCCCGATCTCCAGATTCGGGACGGCGCGCTGAAGTACCTCGTCTGGGACTCGTACTCGGCCTCGCGGTCATCCTTTTTCTCCGACGGACTGGTCACCTACGCACGGCGCTACCACGGTCGGATCGTCCATCAGGAGTTCGTCACGGTGGACACCGCCGATGGCCCGCTCCGTCGCCCCGTCATCACCATCTACGAGTTGCTCCCATGAGGCGGCGGCTGGCGGGAGCGTTGAGCGCACTGGCCGTGGCGACGCTGGTGGTGGCGCCGTCGCTACCGGCGGCGGCGGCCGCTGACCCGACTCCGGCGGACCAGTTGGAGACGACGACGCCGATCAAGCACTTCCTCGTGCTGATGCAGGCGAATCACTCCTTCGACAACTACTTCGGCACCTATCCCGGAGCCGACGGCATACCGGCCGACACGTGCATGCCCACTGATCCCGAGGTGCCCGGCGGCGACTGCGTCCAGCCCTTCCACCTCGAGGACCAGGCGATCGCGCCGATGAGCCAGAGTGCGGCCGTGTTCGCCGAGCAGTTCGGTGGCGGGGCCATGGACGGGTTCGTGTCCGCGTTCACCCACTTCGGGGGCGTGGGGAAGCAGCCCATGGGCCACTACGACGACCGCGACATCCCCTACTACTGGAACGTCGCCGACAACTTCGTGCTGTTCGACCGGCTGTTCACCTCGGCGGCCGGTGCCAGCGTGTGGAACCACATGTTCTGGGTCACCGGCACCGCGGGCAATCCGGTCGCCGACGAGCTCCCCGAGACGAGTCTCGACGTTCCCACCATCTTCGACCGCCTCCAGGCGGCCGGGGTCTCCTGGAAGTTCTACGTGCAGAACTACCGCCCGGAGATCACGTACCGGACGCCCGGCAGTGGTAACGCCGCCGCCCAGCTGGTCCGGGTCCCGCTCCTCAACTTCGACCGCTTCCTCGACGATCCCGCCCTGAACAGCCACATCGTCGACATGAGCGAGTACCACCAGGACCTCCAGGACGGAACGCTGCCCGCGGTCGGCTTCATGGTGCCCTCGGGAGCCAGCGAGCACCCCCCGGGAAGCATCCAGGCCGGCCAGGACTTCGTCCGGTCGCTCGTCGACGGGCTGATGACCAGTTCATCGTGGGACACGTCGGCGTTCATGTGGACCTACGACGACTGGGGTGGCTGGTACGACCACGTCAAGCCGCCGTCGGTGGACGAGTACGGCTACGGCTTCCGCAGCCCCGGCCTGCTGGTCAGCCCGTACGCGCGGAAGGGCCACGTCGACCACACCACCCTGGATTTCACTTCCCAGCTGAAGTTCATCGAGAACAACTGGAAGGTCGATTCGCTCGCCACTCGAGACGCCAACGCCAACGACATCACCTCGGCGTTCGATTTCAGCTCTCCTCCCCGGGAGACCACGTTGCTGGGAACGAGCCGCGAACCGACGGCTCCGCACAGCAACCCCTCGAACGTCGTCTATCTCAGCTACGGCCTGGCGGTGCTGGCGCTCGCTCTCGTCCTGGCGGCCAGCGCGATGCGGTGGCCTCGGAAGATCTCGCGAAAGGAAGCAGCGTGATCGCCACGGTATGCCGGTGGAGCAGCGGCGCCGCGATGGCAGTTGCGCTGGTGACGGCCGCGCTCCTGACCACGCTCGCCTCACCGCCGGTGGGGCCGGCCGCGGGCGAGCCCCCCCTGCAGCTGGCCGCCGCGCCGGCACGGACGCCCGGCGCGGTGACCATCGGCACGGTGCCCACAGTCCCGAACTTCCCGGTCACCCTCGACGGGGTCACCCGGCGCACCGACCCCGCCGGCATCGTCTCCTTCGACGCGGCAGCGGTCTCGGACCACCCCCTGAACGAGCGGATCACGCTCAACGAGGCCGTCGTGTCCATCGACGGGCGGGACGTCAAGGCCACAGCCAGCCGGCTGTACCGGTCCGGTTCCCAGCATCTGCTCGCGCTCGACCTGAGCTACCGCGTCAGCTTCGGGTTCACTGCGCCCTCGGGTGCGCCCATCCATGTCACGTCGCCCATCCAGATCACGGTGAAGAGCCCGACCGGCCAGGTCACCCACCTCAGTGCCGATCGGGCTGAGTGGCTGCAGGGGAGTCGGGTCGTCAACACGGGGACGGGTCCGGAGGCCGACCAGCTCGAATGGACGGTGCGCCAGGTCACCTACCGGGGGTCCAACGTCGTCAACACCTCGCAACAGAAGTTCCGCCCCGCCGAGCAGAACTCCGTCGACGTCGAGCTGCTGTTCTTCTCCCTGAGCCTCCAGGTGCGGGACGCCTTGTTCCGTCATCCCGAGGGTGCCGCCATCGACCTCGTCTACCCGGACGGGCACAGCGAGCGTTTGGGCATCGGCGAGGGCGGGCGCGTCAGCATCCCGGCCCTGCCCCGCGGCCACTACACGGTCTCGGTCGTCGGCCCCGGCCCACAGCGGTCACAGCCGCTGGCGGTCTCTCGGGACCAGGACCTCCAGCTCTCGTTCTACAGCTGGTGGGACCTCGCCACCGTGGTTCTCGCGCTCCTGACGGTGCTCGCCGGCCTCGCGGTGGTCGGGGCACGGCGTCGCCGCCGTGCGGGGGACGCCGCGGGGCCCGGGGCCCCGACCAGCAGGCGTGCCGGCCGCAGTCCGCTCGAGTACGGCCACCCCTGGGCGCGCCGCACGCAGCGACCCGCCGGCGGGGAGACAGGGCCCGGCATGGCGGTCGTCGGCGATCGCCGTACCGAGTGAGGCGGGCGGCCGCCACCGGTGGTGGCCTCATGCTGGCGGCGACGGCCGTCCTGCTGCCTGCGACCGCCTCGCCGTCGCTCGCCGCTCCGCCGGCATCGGCTCCGATCGTGGCCGCGGCCTGCCCCGGGCGGTCGACGGACCAGCCGGCCGATCCACCGGTACTCGCCCACTTCTACATCTGGTTCACCGAAGGGTCCTGGGACAGGGCGAAGCAGGACTTCCCCGCCGCCGGGCGGTACTCGAGCGACGACCTGGCCGTGGTGAAGGAACAGGTCGCCCAGGCGCAGTCCGCCGGCATCGACGGCTTCATCGTGGGCTGGAGGAGCACCGGCGTCCTCAATTCCCGCCTCCGGCAACTACGTGACGTCGCCGACTCGAGCGGCTTCAAGCTGGCGATCACCTACCAGGCGCAGGACTTCTACCGGCAACCGCTCCCTGTGGCACAGGTCCGACACGACCTTCAACTGCTGGCGAGCCGGTACGCGGCCGACCCGGTCTTCCATCTGTTCGGCTCCCGACCCGTGGTGGCGCTCTCCGGCACCTGGCACTACTCGGCGGAGGACCTCCGGTCGATTGTCGAGCCGGTGGCCTCGGAACTGACGGTCCTCGCCACGGAGAAGAGCACCGAGGGCTACCGACGAGTGTCCTCGGCGGTGGACGGCGAGCTGTACTACTGGTCCTCAGCCGATCCTCAGCAGACGCCGGGATACCAGTCGAAGCTGGTGGACATGGCCAACGCCGTCCGAGCGGACTGCGGACTGTGGATCGCCCCGGTGGCGCCCGGTTTCGACGCCCGCGACGTGGGCGGTAAGACCGTCGTCGAGCGCCGCGACGGAGCGACGCTGCGCCACTCCTGGCAGGCGGCCCTTGCCAGCTCCCCGGACGCCATCGGCGTGATCTCCTGGAATGAGTTCAGCGAGAACACCTACATCGAGCCCAGCGAACGGTACGGCGCGACGTATCTCGACGCGGTCGGTGCGCTGACGAAAGCCCCTCCGCCACCGGCCAAGGAACTGGATTCCAGCGCCGCGGACGGTCAGGGCGCAACGCCCCTCTTCCCCCCCATGCTCACCGCCGCCGCGACCGCCATCGGAATCTTCCTGGCCGTCACCGTGTGGGGGATCACCCGCCGCCGTCGGGCCGGGCATGCACAGGGAAGGCTGCGGTCACAGTGAGACACCGGAGCGGCGGCCCGGGCCGCCCCACACCGGCCCACCCGACGAACGGCTCACTCGGCCGGCAGCTCCTCCTGGCATCGACGCTCGGGACGGCGGCGGTTCATCCCCCACACCGCGACGGCCAGCAGGACGCCGACGGCCGCAGCCACGAGAACGGGCCCGGAGTGCCGGAGCAGGCCACCGCCCGAACCGGTTCCCCCCGTGGTCGTGATCGGGTTCGCCGGCTCGCTCCTGGCTGACTCGTTCCCTGCCGCGTCGACGGCGGTCACCGCGTACCTGTAGGTGGTGGAGGGCGTTCGGCCGGTGTCGGTGAAGCTCGCTGTCGCCGAGGTGCCGATCGGCGTGGTCCCGTCGTCCCGGTAGACGTTGTAGTGGTCCACCCCGACGTCGTCGGTGCCGGCCGTCCAGGTCAGCGACACGGAGTCGCTGGTGCAGCGTCCCTTCACGGCCGTGGGTCGAGTCGGCGCCTGGATGTCAACCGTCGAGGCGGCCGGGCTCACGGACGCCGAATCGATCACGCGGCCGTCGGCGGCGCGAATCGCCGACAGCGTCAGCGACTTCGCGCTCACCTCCACCTTCACCGTATGGAACTCCGCCGCCCGGGCCGCCTGCCAGTCCGGCAGGGTGCCGGTGAACTCGTTGGTGCCGTTCCCGCCTCCCCCCGTCACGACGTATGTGACGCCGCCCGTGGCGGCCGTGCCGCCGGTGAGGGGCTTGGAGCGCTGGTAGTTGTGGGCGTCCCCCGAGAACACCAGGTCCACCCCGTGCTGCTCGAACAACGGCACCAGCTGCCTCGGGGAACTGCTGCGGGTCGCGGACGACGTCGAGTTGTACGGCGGACTGGGCAGGACGACGATCTGCCACGCCGCGCCCTCCGCCGCGGCACTCGCAAGATCCCGCTGGGCGAACGCGTACTGGTCGCTGGGAGCGGTATAGGGCTGCATCGAATCGAGCACGAGGATGTGCGCCGCACCCCAGTCGTAGCTGTACCAACTGTGAGTGACGCCAGGCATCGGGAACGCCCGCCACCACTGGCCATCGGCGAAGTACTCGTGGTTGCCGTTCGCCGGGAAGAACGCCGCACTCCTCAACACCCCGCCCATCTGCTTGAAGAGCCGCGCGTCGAGATCGGAGTACTGCGTCGAGAAGCTCGGGTCGGGGAAACCCGACGACGGGTAGATGTTGTCGCCGACCGTCTGCACGAAGTCGCTGTCGGAACGGACGATGTTCGCGGCGTTCTGCTGCTCCTGCACGCTGCCGGCGCCGAAGTCCCCGACCACCGTGAAGGTGAACGGCTCGTCCGGGGGCGCAGCAGTGCCGACGGTGCCGGTCGCCGTCGCCGAGCCGCCGGTCACGGTGTAGGAGTACTCCGATCCCGGGGTCAGTCCCGTCACGGTGACCCGGTGCCGCATGGTCGGCCTGTCCCTCAGCGCGGCCCTGCCGGCGAAGGTGACCGATCCCCCCACCGAGATGTTGGTCCACCACGCGATCGTGGCCGAGGTGGCATCCACCCGGACCGCATAGGGGCCGCGGGCAATCCTGGCAGTGCCGGCCGCGAGCGTCCTCGGCGACTTCTCCGTCGTGAGCCCGGAGCGGTTGCCCGCGGAGTCGACCGCGCGGAGCCGGTAGCTGTAGGTCACCGAGGCAGACAGCCCGTTGTCCGAGAATTTCGTGGCCAGCGGCCGCTCGAGTGTGCCGACGACGACGCCGTTCCGCAGCACCTCGTAGTACGCGACGTCGTCCGAGGCCGAAGCAGCCCACATGACGTCGACGCGCGACGACGAGAAGGCGACCGCCTGCACGCTTCCGTTGCCGGGCATGGCCGGCGCAGTCGTATCGGTGCTGGCCGGCGTGTTCACCGTTCTCGCCGCCGTGCGTCCCTCGACGTTGTCGAGGTCGAGGGCCGCGACGGCGAACTTGTAGCCGAAGTCGCTGCGGAGATTTCCCACGGTGTACCGGACGACGTCGGCGTCGGCGGTATGGATGAGGGTCATGGCCGAGTCCGGCGCCGTTGCCGGCCCCCGGTACACCCGGTAACCGATCGCGCGGGTCGACGACCACGTCAGCGTGGCGCTCGAGGCCGTGACCCCTGACACGGTGAATGCATGCGGTGTCGTTCCCGCCTCGGCGGTCGCGGCCAGCAGCCCGACCGGCACGCTGAGGCCGAAGGAGAGCAACACGGTAAGCAGGAGGCAGGCCACGCCGTGCCGAAGGTTCTCCGGTCGGATCCGGTCCTCCGCACGCCGGCCCCCACCGTTTCCCTCGGTCGAGAGAGTCGCGGCCGGGGTGGCGCCGGGTTCCGGCACTGAGTCTCCAGGTGCGGGCGTCGATGGCCTCGGGCCGGCGCCGCGGCTGCGGCGTCCGGTACTGCGGCCGCCTCCCCCGGATCTCCTCGTGGGACCCCCAGAGGGCCCGCGGGCGACCCGCGCGGATCCCCTGCGGTCGGCGCTCAGCCGCAGGTGAGCTGCAGCTGCGGGCCGGCCGTCGTGGAGCCCTCCTTCGAGAAGTAGCCGGCACCGTCACCGCTGGTGTTGCTGCCCCGGATGGTGAAGGTGCCACCCGCCGACGGCACGAGGGACGTGACGTTGACGTCGTAGGTCGTGTTGGCCACGACGGCGCCCGCCAGCGTCACCGGTGATCCCACCTTCGCGGGGGCATTGGCCCAGGCGACCGATGCCTCGCTCCACCCGGCGTTCGCGTCCGACGACGAGGTGACGTAGAAGTCGCCCCCCTTGCTCGACGGGTCATTGGTTCCCGTGCCCACGGTCAGCTTGAGGTGGGCCGCCGTCACGGCGCAGGTCGACGGCACGGAGAACTTCAGGAGCAGATCGTTCTGTGGGGCCGACGCGTCGAGCTTCAGCCTGGTGTTGCTGGCGGGCGGGGCGGTCAACGTCGGATCGATGGTCGCGTCGCCCAGCAGCTGCGCTGTGGCGGTACCGCCACCCGGCGCCGTGCTGATCATGAAAGCAGGGGTGCTCCTGCCGGACTCGTTGCCGGCCGCGTCGACGGCGGACACCTCGTAGGTGTAGGCGGTCCCGGCCGCCAGGCCGGAGTCGGTGTAGCCGGCCCCCGTGGGACTGGCGACCAGCGTGCCGCCCCGGTAGACGTTGTAGTGGTGGACGCCGAGACTGTCCGTGCTGGGCGTCCAGGTCAGCGACACGGAGGTGCTGGTCGACGTCCCCCCGACGTTCGTGGGAGCCGACGGTGCGGTCGTGTCCGGCGTGCCCAGGGTGAAGGTGTCGACGACCGAGCCGTCCGACGCCGCGATCGCCGTGACCTTCAGGGCTGTCGAGGAGACCTCCACCTTGAGCGACTCGAACACCGCCGCGCGGGTGACCTGGAAGGACGGCATCGCGCTGGTGAGGGTGTTGGTGCCGTTCCCGCCACCACCGCTGACCACGTAGGTGACGCCGCCGCTGGTCACCGGCGCCCCGTTGATGAGCGGCTTCGACCGCTGGTAGTTGTGCGCGTCACCCGAGAGGACCAGGTCGACGCCGTGGGACTGGAACAACGGAACCAGCGACGCCCGCGTCCCCGAGCTACCGCCCGTGGGCGAGTTCGTCGTGTTGTACGGAGGGTTGGGCGAGACGACGATCTGCCACCTGGCGCTCGTCGCCGCTGCTCCGGCGAGATCGGCCTGCGCGAATGCGTATTGGGGGCTCCCGGACGTATAGGGCTGCATGGAGTCCAGAACCAGGATGTGCGCGTCTCCCCAGTTGTAGCTGTACCAGCTGTTGTTGCTGCCCGGCATCGGAAAGGCGTTCCACCACTGGTTGTTGCTGTAGTACTCGTGGTTGCCGTTCGCCGGGAAGAATGCCTGCGTCTTCAGCACCCTGCCGAACTGCTTGAAGAACCGCCCGTCGAGGTCGGAGTACTGCGTCGCGAAGCTCGGGTCCGGGAAGCCGGCCGACGGGTAGATGTTGTCGCCCACCGTCTGGACGAAGTCGCTGTTGTACCCGGCAATGCGGTCGGCATTCTGCTGCTCGGGTGAGCTGCCCGCCCCGTAGTCACCGATCACGGCGAAGGTGTAGGGCGTGCCCGCGGGCACGGCAGTACGGACGCTCCCGGTCGCGGTCACCGACCCGCCGGAGACCGTGTACGAGTACCGCGTCCCGGCGGTCAGACCCGTGACGGTCACTGCGTGCTGCATGGTCGCCGCGTCGCTCACCGCGGGACGGCCGGTGAAGGTGACCGACCCGGCCACCGCGACATTCGTCCACCAGGAGATGACCGCGGACGTCGCCGTGACCTTCACCGCGTAGGGACCGCGGACGATCTTGACGGCACCCGGCGCGAGCGTTTTCGGCGACTTCGTCGCCGTCAGCGCCGAACGGTTGCCCGCCGAGTCGACCGCGCGCACCTGGTAGCTGTACGTCGTCGAGGCGGTCAGTCCGTTGTCGGAGAACTTGGTGGCCAGCGGCCTGTCCACCGTGCCGACGACCAGCCCGCCCCGCAGCACCTCGTAGAAGGCGACGTCGGTCGACGGGGACGCACCCCAGATGACGTCGACGCGTGACGAGGAGAAGGCGGTGGCGCCCACGCTCGTGCTGCTCGGGGCGGTCGGCGCGGTCGTGTCGGTGCTGGCCGCCGTGGTCGCCGTCCTGGACGCGCTCCTCGACTCGACGTTGTCCAGACCCAGGGCCGCCACGACGAAGGTGTAGCCGGACCTGGCCCGCAGAGCCGACGCGGTGTAGGTGACGACGCTGGCGTCCGCCGTGTTGATCAGCGTGACGGGCGCGGTACCCAGACCCCGGTACACCCGGTAACCGATCGCTCCCGACGACGCCGTCCACGTGAGCTTGGCGCTCGTGGCGGTGACCGAGGACACCGTCAAGGTCGGCGCCGTCACCGCGGCCCGTGCCCGCGACGTCAGCGAGCCGAGGGACAGGAACAGGCCGAGGACCAGCAGGGCCGAGAGAACGACACAGGCGGTGCGCTGACGCAGGCGCCCCGGCCGGGGGACGGTCGCTCCCGTGACCCCGTGACCGTCGGTCGGGAAAGGCATGGCCGGGATTGCGCCGAGGTCGGGCACGGGAATCTCCCCTTGTGAAGGTGGTTCTTCTTCGAGCTGTCTCTGCTGTCGCCGTGCGCACCGATGCCCGCGAAGCCTCCGCAAGGGAGCCTCCGCGGGCATCGGAGCTCAGTCCAGGGCCCGGCTGGTCGGGACGCCGTCCATTCCCCGGACCGCCTCCGACCGCGGGACCGGCGGACGCCGGTGGTGGCGCTGCGGCGCCGGCTCCCGGGCCGCCGCGGCGCGCCGGTCGGCCTCGATCAGGGCGGGGATCGTATCGGCCCATCCGAACGAATTCGACGCGATCCTGCGAGTTCTCATTTTCGACACCGCCGACGCAAGGACGTCGCGCTCCCTGCGCTGCAGTTCGGCGTAGTCGCCGTCGCCCAGCACGATCACGGGCGCCAGGTACTGGAACGGCGGGAAGCCGTAGGCGTCGGCCGTGTTCTCCATGAGCTCTTCCACCGCCTGCGCGGGCGTGACGTTGCTCAGGAGGTCCGTGCCGCGTTCGATGAGGAACAAGTCCTGCACCGTCGTCGAGGAGCCGGTCCGGCAGGGAACCAGCCGATCGATGTTGTACTTCGGCGGAGGCACGACCAGCTGGGTGATGGCGTTGATCGCCATGATCGGCACGTTGTAGCGGGACAGCATGAGGGCGACCGAGCGGCCCTCCTTGGAGTGCAGCCGGCTCTGCAGCCGCAGGCGCCGCCACTCGGCGGGGCTCAGGTCGCTCGCCTGGACCGCGCGCAGGGTGTGCTGGCTGATGGTCAGCGGTTTCGGAAAGGAAAGCGCCGTCGCGTGCTCGTCTATGACGGTCATGTCGTCGGAGAGGAACTGACCGCCCTGCTCGCGGAGCAGCCGCAGGATCGTTCCGGTCTTTCCGGTGTCGGTGCGCGCCGAGAGCATGATCCCGTGCCCGTCGATCACCAGGCACGCCGAGTGCAGGAGCATCCGCCCCCGGTCGGCGACCACGAACCGCAGCAGCGCCTCGAGGATGTTGGTGTAGACCACGTGCGGCGAGCGGGCCAGCAGCGGACCCACCGTCACGTCGATCGTGGACCCGAAGTCGATCCGGAAGTTGGCGCCCAGCCGGCCGAGATGCTCCTCGTAGCGCAGGGCCGTCGGGTTGACGAACTGCGTGACGACGGCGCGTCCCAGAGGTGTGCCGCGGCCCACGTCGCCGACCCGGACGGCGATGTCCATGTCCCCGTCGAGCCACTGTGCCCGGAAGTACTCGAGCTCGGGCAGCCGAACCTGCGAGCCGATGGTGACGATGCCCGCGACGTCGTAGCGGTAGGGCAGGTACCGGATGCGCTTGGGCCGCGCCCGGTCGACCTTGCTCCCGTCGGCCGCGAGGTCCACGAGGTGCTTCACCGGCTGCAGCGACGGCCGCTCCGCTCGCGGTGTGACCGCCTCCTCCGGACGTCCGAAGATGAGGCGGTCGCTCACCACGTACCGCACCGCGAAGAGCACCACCAGGGTGACGACGTTCGCGGCCAGCACCGGAACACCCAGGTGCACGATCGCTGCGAGAAGGGGCAGCCGGAGCAGCAGGGCCACGTTGTTCATCGCGAAGAAGCGCCACACGCGTCCCCACGGGCCCTCGGTGCGCGCCGTCGGGAACACCAGGCGGTCGGTCAGGAGGAAGTTCCACAGTGTGGACACCTGCGTCGCCATGGCGGCGGCGAGCAGATAGTGCAGACGGAAGGCGCTCAGGTGCAGGAACCACAGGGCCGCCGAGTTGACGATGATCCCCGACGCCCCGACGAGGCCGAAGAGGACCAGCCGGGAGCGCGCCCGTGGCGCACTCCGGGCCGCGTCCTTGTGCTCGCGGGCGATCTGCAGGCGCAGGCGGGCCAGGTGTCGGCCGAAGTGCAGGACCTCGCGCAGGGACGTCTTGCTCTCTCCGGCGTGCCGCGGCTGGAACCGGTAGGTCACCTCGGCAGTGCGCAGGCGCGGGTTCCGGACGATGAGCTCGAGCAGGATCTTGTAGCCGTAGGGGCGCAACCCGTCGACGTCCAACGCAGCGAGCCGGACGGCGAAGAAGCCGCTCATCGGGTCGCTGACCCGGGCAGCGCGACGCGGGAAGGCCAGCTTGGCGACCCGCGTGGCGAACCGCGAGCTGCTTCGCCGGGTGCCGCCGTCCAGCCCGCCGGAGCTGCCGTGACCGGCATAGCGGCTGGCGACGACGAGGTCCACCGCTTGACGACGAGCCGTCGCGAACAGCTGCGGCAGGATCTCGGGCGGGTGTTGGAGATCCCCGTCCATGACCAGAGCCCACGGAGCGCGCGCGGCCCGCATCCCACTGACCACCGCGGTGCTCAGACCGCCCGCGCGCTGGTCGGGAGACCGGTGGAGCAGGCGCACGGGCGTCCTCAGTTCCCGCCCGACCCGGGTGATCTCGTCCGCCGTGTCGTCGTCGGAGTCATCGACGAAGAGGATCTCGCTGGGCAGCCCCTCCAGCGCCGCAGTCAACTGCTGCAGCAGCTCTTCCACGTTGTCCCGCTCATTACGCGTGGGAATGATCAAGGTCAGCTCGGGGGCGACGAAATTCAACTCGCCGTTGACAGTTGCGATGTGCAACCGAGAGCTGACCGTCTGATCATCACGGGGATGGTCAGCCGAGTCAATTTCATCGATAGACAAGGCAGCACCTCTTTTCTACGGTGGCGGAGGGCGCGCGAATACCACGGACGGCGGAGATTGTTTCGAGCAGGCGTGCGCCATTAGACAGCCGCGTGAACTCGAGGCACCAAGCACGGTGCACCCCGTGTCGTCGCAGCTCCGAGCCGGTGGCCCGGATCAGCGGCGTGCTCGATCAAGATTCACTCAATGCCACCGGGGCGAGCCCGCACCTCCTTTTCGCCTAACCCCGGTGAACGATGCGCGAACGGTAGCCAGCTATTCGGGGTCACACAACGGTTTCTGCGCGGGACCCGCGGCAAAACCAACTACTCGGCCTGCCGACTGCTCGTTACCGGAATGCCACAACCGTGCGTAATCGAAATTCAGCCGCGGGTCAACGTAATTGTGTTCGCCTGGTAACTGTTACCCCGGCAGGAGGAGCGGTTCATGCATTCACGGCCGGCCCCGGCGGTCAGCCCGTCAGCATGGCGACGGGTGCGCCGCGGCCACCACGCCCGAGGGCTCGGTGCGGCCGGTCCCGCAGGTGCCCCGCGACGTGCACCCGCCGTCGTGCACCGGCCGTCGTGCACCCGGCCGTCGTGCACACCGGTGCGGTGGTGCTCAGCTCCGCGCTACCGCACGTGTCAGGACGTGACCGAGGAAGCGTGGTCCTCCTGCTGCCGCGCGGCCAACCTCTCGCGCTGCGGGATGACGGTGTACTTCGGGTCCCGGGCGCTGGTCAGCCCGGCCTCGAAGACGCCGAACCGCGTGAGCAGCGAGCCGGCCGCCAATAGCGTTCCTGACGCAACCGCCCCCAGCCGGGTCCGACCGACCAGCACCGTCAACCCGGCGCCCACGGCAGTGCAGGCACGGGCGGCGTCCAACATCCTGCCCGGCCGGCCGATCCGGTACGGCTCACTGACGATCCCGTGGTCGTGCTCGACCCGACGCATCATCGTCAGCTCGATGGCCGCCCCCGTGACGGCCATCTTCCGTGACGGGCCCGCCTCCGCCACAGGTGTGAACACCATCGTGATCCCACCACCGGCGGCCATCGCCGACGACGCGAACACGAATGGCAGCTTGTCGTGCACCGCGTGCCACGACGGCACCGCCGTGTTGGTCAACAGAACCGCCGTATAGGTCGCCAGCGGGCCACCGAACAGCGCCGCCACCGCGCCCCCGAAGCGCTTCAACCGCGGGAACCAGCCCAGCAGCTCGACGGCCGCCGTCGCCCCGGCGGCCGCGCTGAACGGCGCCAGGATGTAGGAGCCCACCGACAGCGGCGACGTCGGCTTGAACACCCGCAGCATGTGCAGGAACCGCTCCGGCCGCCCCAGGTCGTGGATCAGGAAGACCACCGACAGGATCGAGCCGCCACCCGCGGTCAGCCGCGCCACCCGCGTCAGGGCGGGCCGTCCGCTCAGATCGGCAATCGCGCCGAGGATGGACGACGACCCGGCCGCGCCACCGAGAAAGAGGTACAGCGGCACGTCCGGCGACTTCCACACCGGCGGCTTGATGATCGGCCGGCCGTAGTAGGAGGTGAACTCGGCCTCGTCCACCATCGCGACCTCGCCGGCCGCCCGCCGCCCGCTGCGGCGGCGGCGCTTCTGCCGCTGCTGCGCCGGCGGGCCGTCGGCCCGCCGCCAGCCGGCCCCCGGCGTCGCCAACCCCTCAGTCACCGCCGCCTCACCGCTTCCGCGATCCGAGCACGGCCGAGAGGGCCACGCCGAGCATCATCGCCGCCGCGGTGGCGGCCGACTTCCACATAGCCGGCAGATCACGTGTGGTGACGATCGGGTCCGGCGGCAGGCCGTAGACCTCCGGCTCGTCGAGCAGCAGGAAGAAGGCGCCCGCTCCCCCGACGCCGTCGTCCTCGTCCCGCCCGTACAGTCGCGCCGTCTCCACGCCCTGCGACTGCAGGGTGGCCAGCCGGGCATCGGCCCGCGCCTGCAGCTCGTCGAGGTCGCCGAACTGGATCGACGACGTCGGGCACGCCGAGGCGCACGCCGGCTGCAGCCCGTCGGTCAGCCGGTCGTAGCACATCGTGCACTTGAAGACCCGGCCGTCTTCCTTGCGCTGGTCGATCACCCCGTACGGGCAGGCCGGCACGCAGTAGCCGCAGCCGTTGCAGATGTCGCCCTGCACGACGACGGTGCCGTACTCGGTCCGGAACAGCGCCCCGGTCGGGCACACGTCCAGGCAGGCGGCGTGCGTGCAGTGCTTGCAGACGTCCGAGCTCATCAGCCAGCGGATCTGCGTGTCGGTGCCGCTCTGCGCGGTCTGCGGATCGAACTCCGACAGCGCCTCGGCGTTGAGCACGCTCGCCTGCGCCTCGACCGTCGACTGCTCCGAGGAGTTGGCCGGCGAGGGGCCGGAGTCCTGCCGCGTCGCACCCGGCAGCCCGACCGAGGGCATCGGCAGGTCCACCGTTCGGCTCTGCTCGATGAACGCCACGTGCCGCCACGAGTTCGCGCCCAGCTGTCCGGTGTTGTCATACGACATGCCCGACAGGCCCATGACGTCCCGGTTGCCGTGGGCGTCGTCCATCGGCAGGAAGTTCCACTCCTTGCAGGCCACCTCGCAGGCCTTGCAGCCGATGCATACCGACGTGTCGGTGAAGAAGCCCACCCGCTTGGGGTGCTCCTCCACGTAGCCGGCTTCCTCCGAGACGTCGGGCAGCGGCCCATACAGTCGGTTCTTCGGATCCCGGCCGGTGAAAGCCGGGCTGGCGGAGCTGATCGACGTCACGCCGCTCTCCTTCTGCCTATGGCGGTCATGACCCGGTCTGCGTCTCGCCCGTCGAGCCCTCCACCGGGGCCCGCCCGTTCACGCCGACCCGGCCGGACGCCACACCGGCCCGGCGGCGGTAGTCCTCGACGAAGTCGAGGAGCTCCGGCCCGCGCGGCCGACGTCCGGGCCGGATGTCGGCGGTACTCACCTTGTCTTCCTGGATGTGGGTGTTCGCGTCGAGCGCGATACCCAGGAGGTCGTTGGCGGCGTCGCCGGTGGACAGCCCGCTGTAGGACCAGTGATAGGGCATCCCGATCTGATGCACGACCTGCCCGTCCCCCAGCTTGATCGGCCGCATCCGCTCGCTGACCAGCACCTTCGCCTCGATCGCCGTGCGGCTGCTGATCAGCGTCGCGTAGTCGCCGTGCGTCAGCCCGCGCAGCTCCGCCAGCTCGGGACTCACCTCGACGAAGAACTCCGGCTGGAGCTCGGCCAGATAGGGCAGCGTGCGGCTCATGCCGCCGGCGGTGTGGTGCTCGGTCAGCCGGTAGGTCGTCACCTGGAACGGGAAGACCTCGCTGCGGCGGGGATTCTCCCGGTTCCACGGCCCTTCGATGCGCTCGATCGTCGGGCTGGCCTGCTGCTTGTACAGCGCGTTCTCCACCACCGACTCGACCGGCTCGTAGTGCGTGGGCAGCGGCCCGTCGACGAGCCCCGCCGGGGCGTACAGCCACGCCTTGCCGTCGCCCTGCATGACGAACGGGTCGTTGCCGGCGATCGCGTCCTGCGCCTTGGCCCCCGGCGGCGGCACGTAGTCGGGGCGCTTGTCCACCTCGAAGTCGGGCACGTCGTCTCCGACCCACGTGCCCGCTGCCTCGTCCCACCAGACGTACTTCTTGCGCTCGCTCCACGGCTTGCCGTCCGGGTCGGCCGAGGCGCGGTTGTAGAGCATCCGGCGGTTCAGCGGCCACGCCCAGCCCCACTCGGAGGCGACCGGCCCCTGCTCGCCGCGCGGCTTGCGGCGGGCGGCCTGGTTCACCTCGTCGGCATAGACGCCGCAGTAGATCCAGCAGCCACCGGTCGTCGAGCCGTCGTCCTTCATCTGCATGTAGCTCGACAGCGCCCGCCCGTCGGGGCCCACGCCGTTGATCTCGCGCAGGACCGCCTCGGCGCTCGGATCGGCGGTCTCGCCGTGCGTCGGGTAGTTCCAGGTGAGGTCCAGCAGCGGACGGTCGCGCGGGTCGGTGGAGTCCTTCAGCCGCTCCCGGAGGATCCGGCCGAGGTGGAAGTAGAACCACAGGTCGCTGCGGGCGTCATCCGGCGGCTCGACCGCCTTCTCGCGCCACTGCAGCACCCGCTGCGTCTGGGTGAACGTGCCTTCCTTCTCCACGTGGGAGGCGGCGGGCAGGAAGAAGACCTCGGTGCCGATGGTGTCGGGAGAGAGCTCGCCCGTCTCCACCTCCGGCGACTCGTTCCAGAAGGTCGCCGACTCGATCATCTGCAGGTCACGGACGACGAGCCAGTCGAGGTTGGCCAGCCCGAACCGGTTCATCCGGCCGTTGGGGTGCCCGACGACGGGGTTCTCCCCGACCAGGAAGTAGCCCGACACCTTCCCCTGGATCATGTCGGCGATCGTGCGGTAGGAGCTGTGGTCGCCGTTGATCCGTGGCAGGTAGTCGAAGCAGAAGTCGTTCTCCGCCGTCGCCGCGTCGCCCCACCACGCCTTGAGCAAGCTGACCATGTACGACCGCTTGTTGCCCCAGAAACCGGCCTTGCCGGCTGCGTCGGCGCAGTACTCGTCGAGGTTGTGGTGCTGCATGGCGTGCGGCATCGGCAGGTAGCCGGGCAGCAGGTTGAACAGCGTCGGGACGTCGGTCGAGCCCTGGATGCTGGCGTGCCCGCGCAGCGCCATGATCCCGCCGCCCGGCCGGCCGATGTTGCCCAGCAGCGCCTGCAGGATCGACGCCGTGCGGATGTACTGGGCGCCGACGCTGTGCTGCGTCCAGCCGACCGAGTACACCCACGCCGTCGTCCGGTCGCGGTTGCTGTTGGCCGTCACCCACTGCGCGACCTGCTCGAAGACCTCCGGCTCGATGCCGCAGACCTGCGACACCATCTCCGGCGTGTAGCGGTCGAAGTGCCGCTTGAGCACCTGGAACACCGTGCGCGGGTGCTGCAGCGTCTCGTCCCGCTTGGGCTTGCTCGGTATCGGCGGGCCGCCGCTGCCGGCCGCCTGCGCCCTGTCGGACCTCTTGACGTCCGGGTGCTGGTCGACGCGCTCCTGGTCCGCCGCCTCCTCCGGGTCGTCGGAGCCGGAGTGCGGGGGCTCCTCGGGCTCGTACTGCCAGCTGACCTCGTCGTAGTGCTGGCTCTCCGGATCGAACCCGGAGAAGAGGCCGTCGAGGTCCTCGGTGTCGGTGAACTGCTCGCCGACCAGGGCAGCGGCGTTGGTGTAGGCCACCACGTAGTCGCGGAAGTAGAGGTCGTGGTCGAGGACGTACTTGATCAGCCCACCGAGGAACGCGATGTCACTGCCCGCTCGCAGCGGCACGTGCAGGTCGGCGACCGCGCTGGTGCGGGTGAACCGCGGGTCGATGTGCACGATCTTGGCGCCGCGCGCCTTGGCCTCCATCACCCACTGGAAGCCCACCGGATGGCACTCGGCCATGTTCGAACCCTCGATGACGATGCAGTCGGAGTTCGCCAGGTCTTCCAGGAAGTTGGTTGCGCCACCACGGCCGAACGAGGCACCCAGACCGGGCACCGTGGCGGAGTGCTATATGCGGGCCTGGTTCTCGATCTGGACGGCGCCCAGGGCGCTGTAGAGCTTCTTCATGAGGTAGTTCTCCTCGTTGTCGAGGGTCGCCCCTCCGAGGCTCGCTATCCCCATGGTCCGGTTGACGCGCCGGCCGCCGTCCTCCTCCTGCCAGCCCTTGCGGCGGCTCTCGAGCACGCGGTCGGCGATCATCTCCATCGCCGTGTCGAGGTCGAGGTCCTCCCACTCGGTCCCGAACGGACGGCGGTACCTGACCGTGGTGACCCGCGTCGGGCTCGTCACCAGCTGCTTGCTCGCGCTGCCCTTGGGGCACAGCCGGCCGCGGTTGATCGGCGAGTCGGGGTCACCCTCGATCTGGACGACCTTCTCGTCCTTCACGTAGACCTTCTGCGCGCAGCCGACCGCGCAGTACGGGCAGACGCTCTTCGCGACGCGGTCGGCCGTGGCGGTGCGGG
>JAOPWJ010000146.1 GCA_025965715.1 Blastococcus sp.
TCACCCCCAGCGTCGCGTAGGTCTCGTCGCGCAGGCCCACGCCGAACATCAGCGCAGCGGTGACCCGGTCGGGACCAGGGGCGGTGAACACGGGGACGCCGGCGATCTCGATGCGCTGCACCCCGACCTGCTGGGGTGTCGGCGATCCGGACGCGGATGACACGCCAGGACGGGAACTGCTGAGGTGCGTGTGCCGATGAAGGCGGTCCGCTGCTGCGTTAGCGTCCCCGCGTGGACCAGGCCTCCGGAACGGCTCCCGACACCCTCGCCTCGCTCGCGGCCAAGGACCTGACCGCCGTCCTCGGTGGGCCGCACGACGTAGCGGTGGTGATGGGCTCGGGCTGGGCCCCGGCCGCCGACGCGTTCGGCACCGCGGCCGGATCCGTGGCGATCGGTGAGCTGCCCGGCTTCGCCGCTCCCACGGCGGTCGGCCACGGCGGCGAGGTCCGGTCGGTGCAGGTGGGCGGGCGGCGGGTGCTGCTCTTCCTCGGGCGCACGCACCTCTACGAGGGCCGGGGGGTCGAGCCGGTCGTGCACGGCGTCCGCACCGCGGCGGCGGCGGGCGTCCGGACCGTCGTCCTCACGAATGCCGCCGGAGGGCTGGCCCCGGACCACCGCGTCGGCCAAGCCGTCGTGATCGCCGATCACCTCAACCTCACCGCCCGGTCGCCGCTGGTGGGCGCCCGCTTCGTCGATCTGACCGACCTGTACTCGGCCCGCCTGCGGGCGCTGGCGGCCGAGCTCGACCCGGAGCTCTCCGAGGGCGTCTACGCCGCACTGCCCGGCCCGCACTACGAGACGCCGGCCGAGATCCGCATGCTGCGCACGATGGGGGCCGACCTGGTCGGCATGTCCACCGCGCTCGAGGCGATCGCCGCCCGCGCGGCGGGCATGGAGGTGTTCGGCCTCTCGATGGTCACCAACGCCGCCGCCGGCATCACCGGCGAGAAGCTCGACCACCAGGAGGTGCTCGCCGCGGGTAGGGCGGCGGCCGGCCGGCTCGGGCAGTTCCTCCTCGAGTTCATCGGGCGGCTGCCGTGACCGGCCCGGTCCTGCTGACCGGAGCGGCGGGCCGGATCGGCACCTGGCTCCGCGGCGGGCTGCCCGAGCGGGGATGGGCGGTGCGCTGCCTGGACGTCGTGCCGGTGGCCGATGTGCGCCCCGGCGAGGAGCACGTCGTGGCCGACGTGGCCGACCTCGCCGCGATGGTCGACGCCACGGAAGGCGCGTCGGCGGTCGTGCACATGGCGGGGATCTCGGGCGAGTCGACGTGGCCGGCGATCAGCCGCTCCAACATCGAGGGCACCTACTGCGCCCTGGAGGCGGCCCGCCGCGCGGGGGTGCGGCGGGTCGTGCTGGCCAGCAGCAACCACGCCACCGGGTTCACCCCGCGGCCGGCCGTCGGCCTGCTCACCGAGGCCGACGCCCCGCCGCGGCCGGATACCTACTACGGCGTCGCGAAGGCGACCATGGAGGCGCTCGGCTCGCTGTATGTCGATCGTTACGGCCTCGACGTCGTCTGCCTGCGCATCGGCAGCGCCTTCGCCGAGCCGACGACGACCCGGCACCTGTCCACCTGGCTCTCCCCCGCCGACACCGTCTCGCTCGTCGACGCCGCCCTGAAGGCGCCCTCGCCCGGGTTCTCGGTCGTCTGGGGCGTCTCGGACAACACCCGCCGCTGGTGGGACCTCGCCGCGGCCCGTTCCCTGGGCTACGAGCCGGCCGACGACGCCGAGGTCTACGCCGAGGCTTTGATCGAGGCCTACGGCGAGCCCGACCGCGCCGATCCGGCGCACGCGCGGGTGGGCGGCGAGTACACGACCGCGGAGTTCGACGCAGAGAACTTCGAGAAGCCGTGACCGGCGACCTGCTCGCCACGGCCCGGGCATGGGCGGACGACGATCCGCACGACGGCGACCGCACCGAGATCGAGGCGCTGATCGAGGCCCGGGACCTCGCGGAGCTGGCCCGGCGGTTCTCCGGGCCGCTGACCTTCGGCACCGCCGGGCTGCGCGGACCGCTCCGGGCGGGCCCGGCCGGCATGAACGCCGCGGTCGTCATCCGCTCTGCCGCGGGGCTCGCCCGGCACCTCGCGGATGCCGGGCATGCCGGTGGGGGCGTCGTCATTGGCTACGACGCCCGCCGGCGGTCCGAGGAGTTCGCGCACGTCTCGGCGGCGGTGCTCTCCGGCGCGGGGTTCGCCGTCCAGGTGTTGCCCCGGGCGCTGCCGACGCCGGTGCTGTCCTTCGCCGTGCGCCACCTCGGCTGCGTGGCGGGCGTGATGGTGACCGCCAGCCACAACCCGCCCGACGACAACGGCTACAAGGTCTACCTCGACGACGGCGCCCAGCTCGTGCCGCCGGCCGACCGGCTGATCGAGTCGGCCATCGCCGCCGTCGGTCCGGCGCGGGGAGTGCCGCTCAGCGAGGACTGGCTGACCCTCGGGGACGACGTCGCGGCCGACTACGTGGCCGCCGTCGTGACCGCCCTGGAACCGGCGCGCGTGCCCGATCGCAGCTCGCTGACCCTCGCCTTCACGGCGATGCACGGCGTCGGCGCGGAGACGACCCGAGCCGTCTTCGCCGCCGCGGGCCTGGGCGAGCCGGTGAGCGTGCGCGAGCAGGACGCTCCCGACCCGACGTTCCGCACGGTCGCCTTCCCGAACCCCGAGGAACCCGGCGCGGTCGACCTGCTGAGGGCGCTGGCCGAGCGCGTGGGAGTCGACGTGGCCATCGCCTTGGACCCCGACGCCGACCGCTGCTCGGTGGTCTGCGGCGGGCGGCAGCTGACCGGGGACGAGGTCGGCGCCCTGCTGGCCGACTGGCTGCTGCGCCGGGGGGTGCGCGGCACCTACGCGTCGTCGTTGGTGAGCGGCTCGCTGATGCACGTCATCGCGCTGGCGGCCGGCCAGCCGTCGGCCGAGACCCCGACGGGATTCAAGTGGGTCATCCGCGCCGGTACTGCGGAGGCGCCGCTGGTCTACGGGTATGAGGAGGCGCTCGGTTACGCCGTGTCGCCGACCGTGGCGCGGGACAAGGACGGCATCTCCGCGGCGCTCGCCGTGTCGCTGCTGGCGGCCGAGCTGAAGACGTCGGGCCGGACGCTGCTCGACCGGCTTGACGAGCTGGCGACCGAGCACGGGCTGTTCGTGACCGGACAGTTGTCGGTGCGGGTCGAGGACCTGACGCTCATCTCGGATGCGATGGCGCGGCTGCGCTCGACGCCGCCCACCTCCCTGCTCGACCGGCCGGTCGCCTTCGCCGACCTCGCGCTGGAGGACCCGCCGGTCGACGCAGTACGGCTGCTCGGGGACGGAGTGCGGGTGATCGTGCGGCCCAGCGGCACCGAGGCGAAGCTCAAGGCCTATCTCGAGACGGTCGTGCCGGTGCACGACGACGCGGGCCTGATCGCCGCGCGCGGCCGCGGCGAGGACGAGCTCGACCAGCTGCGCGCGGAGATGTCAGCGGCGCTCGGGCTGTAGGGATCCGCAGTCGACGCACTCGCGGACGGCACAGCAATGCGGTCGGGTGGTTGTCCACAGGTCTGCGTGCCGCACGGTTGCTGGTCTGCGTAGTCTCCCGTGGTCCGAGGATCGACACGGGGGTGACCAGGTGACGCGAAGATCGGCCGTGCGGGTCGCGTCGTGCCTCGTGGTGGCCGCGGTGGCGCTGAGTGGCTGCTCGGAAAAGCAGGAAGCCGGCAACACCCTGCCCCTGGCGAGCTCCAGCGCACCCGCCGAGACGACGACGGAGCTGCCGCCCCTCGGTCCGGAGGACATGCCGATGCCCGCGGAGGCGCGCACCCAGGACGCCGCCGGCGCTGAGGCCTTCGTCCGCTACTAC
>JAOPWJ010000167.1 GCA_025965715.1 Blastococcus sp.
GAGGAGCACGCCCGCCCGTGTCCGGAGTCGCACCTGCCCCCGAGGGCATCACCAACCCGCCCATCGACGAGCTGCTCGAGCGCACCAGCAGCAAGTACGGCCTGGTCATCTTCGCCGCCAAGCGCGCGCGCCAGATCAACGCCTACTACAGCCAGCTCTCCGAGGGCCTGCTCGAGTATGTCGGCCCCCTGGTCGACACCGCCCCGCAGGAGAAGCCCCTCTCGATCGCGCTGCGCGAGATCAACGAGGGCCTGCTCACCCACACCGCCGGCGAGAACTGAAGAACAGCCTCCTCGCCGCCCGCCACTCGCTCCGCTCGCGGCGGGACCCTGCGAGGGGGCTGAACGGCTGGTGAGGTCATGACCGGCGTCCAGCTCGTTGTGATGACTGCGCACTCGGCAGTTCCTGCCGGGTGCGTTCTCATGCGGGGAGGATGGGCGGCATGAGCCGGATCGTGCTGGGCGTCAGCGGGGGAGTGGCGGCATACAAGGCCGCCCACCTGCTGCGGGCCTTCACCGAGGCCGGGCACGACGTCCGCGTCGTCCCCACCGCGGGCGCCCTGCACTTCGTCGGGGCGGCGACCTTCGAGGCGTTGTCGGGCAACCCCGTCACCGCGGACGTCTGGTCCGACGTACCCGAGGTCGCGCACGTCCGGATCGGGCAGAACGCCGAGCTGGTGGTCGTTGCGCCGGCGACCGCCGACCTGCTCGCCCGCGCGGCTGCGGGGCGCGCGGACGACCTGCTCACCGCCACGCTCCTGACGGCGTCCTGCCCGGTGATCTTCGTCCCGGCGATGCACACCGAGATGTGGCTGCACCCGGCCACGCAGGACAACGTCGCCACCCTGCGCCGCCGCGGGGCGGTCGTGCTGCCGCCGGCCGTGGGGCGGCTCACCGGCCCTGACTCCGGCCCCGGGCGCCTGCCCGAGCCGGCCGACATCGCGGCCCTGGCCTCCGTCGTCCTGACACAGGGCCCGGCCGCGCTGGGTCACGACCTCGCCGGCCGGCGGGTCGTCGTCAGCGCCGGCGGCACGCGCGAGCCCCTCGACCCCGTCCGGTACCTGGGCAACCGCTCGTCGGGCAGGCAGGGCTGGGCCCTGGCCCGGGTCGCCGCGGCGCGCGGCGCCGAGGTGGTCCTCGTCGCGGCCGGCGTCGACGCGCCCGCGCCCTTCGGGGTCCGGGTCGTTCCGGTGGGGACGGCGGAGGAACTCCGCACGGCGATGCTGGCCGAGGCGCCGGATGCGGACGTCGTCGTGATGAGCGCGGCCGTCGCCGATTTCCGGCCCGCGACCGAAGCGGCGACCAAGCTCAAGAAGGGCTCCTCGACCGAGCCGACGTCGGTGGCGCTGGTGCGCAATCCCGACGTCCTCGAAGAACTGGTGCGCAAGCGGGCGCCCGGGCAGCTGATCGTCGGGTTCGCCGCCGAGACGGGCGACGCCGACGGCGACGTGCTGGCCCACGCCCGCGCCAAGCTGGCCCGCAAGGGCTGCGACCTCCTGGTCGTCAACGACGTCTCGGCCGGTCAGGTCTTCGGCCGGTCGGACAACGCGGTGGTCGTGCTGGGCGCCGACGGCACGGCGACCGAGGTACCCCTCGGCGGCAAGGACGCCGTCGCCGCGGGCATCTGGGCCGCCGTCACGCCCCGCCTGGCAGCGCCACCGAACGGCTGAACCATGCGCGGCCGTGCACGGCCGCCGGCCCCCGCCGGTAACGTGCGCAGCCAGATCCTCCATCGATTCCGATCCGCCCCGCCCGCTGTCGTCCCTAGGGAGAACCGAGTGCCACGCCGCCTCTTCACGTCCGAGTCGGTGACCGAGGGCCACCCGGACAAGATCGCCGACCAGATCAGCGACTCGATCCTCGACGCCATGCTGGCGCAGGACCCGCGTAGCCGGGTCGCGGTGGAAACCATGATCACCACGGGCCAGGTGCACATCGCCGGCGAGGTCACGACGGCCGGCTACGTCGAGATCGCCGAGATCGTGCGCAGGACCATCCTCGCCATCGGGTACGACTCCTCCCGCAAGGGCTTCGACGGCGCCTCCTGCGGTGTCAGCGTGTCCATCGGAGCCCAGTCGCCCGACATCGCCCAGGGCGTCGACACCGCCTTCGAGGCGCGCACGCACACCGACGAGGACGAGATCGCGCGGCAGGGTGCCGGCGACCAGGGCCTCATGTTCGGCTACGCGACCGACGAGACCCCCGAGCTCATGCCCCTGCCCATCGCGCTTGCCCACCGCCTCGCGCGCCGGCTGTCCGCGGTCCGCAAGGACGGGTCGGTGCCCTACCTGCGCCCCGACGGCAAGACCCAGGTCACGGTCGTCTACGAGGACGACCGGCCGGTCGCCGTCGACACCGTCGTCGTCTCCTCCCAGCACGCGGAGGACATCTCGATCGAGCAGCTGCTCACCCCCGACATCCGCGAGCTGGTCGTAGAGCCCGAGCTGGCCGCGCTGGGCCTGCCCACCGACGGCTACCGGCTGCTGGTCAACCCGACCGGGAAGTTCGTCATCGGCGGCCCCATGGGCGACGCGGGCCTCACCGGTCGGAAGATCATCGTCGACACCTACGGCGGCATGGCCCGCCACGGCGGCGGCGCGTTCTCCGGCAAGGACCCGTCCAAGGTCGACCGCTCCGGCGCCTACGCGATGCGCTGGGTGGCCAAGAACATCGTGGCCGCCGGCCTGGCCCGCCGGTGCGAGGTGCAGGTCGCCTACGCGATCGGCGCCGCGCACCCCGTCGGCCTGTTCGTCGAGACCTTCGGCACCGGCACGGTCTCCGACGACGTCCTCGAGAAGGCCATCGGCTCGGTGTTCGACCTGCGTCCCGGTGCGATCGTCCGCGACCTCGACCTGCTCCGGCCGATCTACGCGCCGACCGCCGCGTACGGGCACTTCGGCCGCACCGACCTCGACCTGCCCTGGGAGCGGCTGGACCGCGTCGAGGCCCTGCGGTCCGCCGTCGGCGCCTGACAGGGGCCCCTCTGCCCCCACCCGCCTGCGCAGGCTCGCGGCGGGACCCGGCAGAGGGGCCGACGGGCCGTCCGCGCCCAGCGCCGCGGCCCGTCCTTCTGCGGGGCCTTCGTGGCTCCCGGGGTGTCACCGGTCTTGGGTAGCGTCCCTGCAGTGCCACCTCTGTCGACCTCGGACGCGGTCTCCCCGGCCGCGAACCGCGAGGCCCGGGTGGACCGGCGGGACGACGCACCCGCGCCCCCGCGAGTGGCCCAGGTCGTCGTCGATGTGCCGCTGGCGCACCTGGACCGGCCGTTCGACTACGCGGTACCCGACAAGTTCACCGACACCGTCCAGGCCGGGTGCCGCGTCCGCGTCCGGTTCAGCGGCCGGCTGCTGGACGGCTTCGTGGTCTCGCTGGCCGACGCGACCGAGTTCACCGGCAAGCTCCTGCAGCTCTCCCACGTGCCATCCGGCGAGCCCGTTCTCACGCCGCAGGTGGCCCGGTTGGCGCGCGTGGTCGCCGACCGGTACGCAGGCACGCTCAGCGACGTCCTCCGCCTGGCGCTGCCGCCGCGACGGGGCGCCGCCGAGAAGCGGCCCACGCCGACACCCGACGCATTGCCCCTGCCGCCCGATCCCACGGGTTTCCAGCGCTACCCCGCCGGGGCGACGCTCCTCACCGCCCTCACCGAGGGCCGCCCCGCACGGGCCGTCTGGAACGCGCTGCCGGGCGAGGACTGGCCGACCCGGCTGGTCGAGCTGTGCCAGGCCACGCTGGCCGGACGGCGCGGGTCGCTCGTCGTCGTCCCCGACGGCAAGGACCTCGACCGGCTGACCGACGCCGCCCGTCGGCTGCTGCCCCGGCACTCGTTCACCGTGCTGCGGGCCGACGACTCCCCGGAGAAGCGCTACCGGCAGTTCCTCGCCGCCTCGCGAGGGGCTGCCCAGGTCGTGCTCGGTACGCGTGCGGCGATGTTCGCGCCGGTCCGGGATCTCGGGCTGGTGGTCGTGTGGGACGACGGCGACGACCTGCACGCCGACGAGCGCGCGCCCTATCCGCACGTCCGCGACGTCCTCGTCCAGCGGGCCTATCTCGACAGCTGCGCCGCCGTCGTCGCGGGCACGGCGCGCACGGCCGAGGCCGCTCTGCTGGTCGAGTCGGGCTGGGCGAACGAACTGGTCGCCGACCGGGCGGTCCTGCGGGCCGCGGCGCCCCGGGTGCAGGCGCTCGGCGACGACTTCGAGCTGGCCCGGGACCCGGCCGCCCGCTCGGCCCGGTTGCCGTCACTGGCGCACGAGGCCGCCCGGCGCGCGTTGGCCGCCGGCGCGCCTGTGCTGGTGCAGGTGCCGCGGCGGGGCTACGT
>JAOPWJ010000209.1 GCA_025965715.1 Blastococcus sp.
GGGCTGGGGTGGCGCGGCGGGCCGGCGCGGCGCGCTGCTGCAGCGACTTCTCCCGCTCCTGCGCGAGGCGGCCGGGACGCACGGCTTCGACGTCGCGCTGGTGCTGCGCAGCCCGAGCGATCTCGCGGCGGCCCAGCGGGTGCGGCGCGGTCAGGACGGCGGCTGGGACCTGCCCGCCCGTCTGGAGGAGCTGGCCGAGCAGCTGGGGGACAAGGCCCGTCGCGGGCAGCTCGCCGTGTTCATCGGCGCGGGGGTCAGCGCCGCTGCCGGTCTGCCGACGTGGGAGCAGCTGCTCGACGAGCTGGCCGCGTGCTCCGGCCTGGAGGGCGACCTGCGCGAGGGGCTGACCCGGCTGCCGCCCCAGGACTCCGCTGCCCTGCTGGCCCGTGAGCTGGGCCGCGACCGGGTGGAGAGCTTCGTCAAGGAGCGCTTCGGGCCGGGCTCCTATGCGCTGGCGCATGCCCTGGTGGCCGACCTGCCGGTGCAGGAGTTCGTCACCACCAACTACGACCCGCTGGTGGAGCTGGCCGCCGCCGACATGGGGCGGCGGCTGCAGGTCCTGCCCTTCGACGAGGCGCGGCCGGGCGCCCCGTGGCTGCTCAAGCTGCACGGGGACGCCGCGCACCCCGAGAGCGTCGTCCTCACCCGCGAGGAGTACCTGCAGTTCGGCGACACCCGGGCCGCCCTGGCCGGCGTCCTGCACTCACTCCTGCTCACCCGGCACGTGCTCTTCGTCGGCACCTCGATGCTCGACGACGACCTGATCCGGATCGCCCACCAGGTGCGCAGCGCCCTGCGGTTGCAGGGCTCCGAGGCGGGGCGGCGCACCGGCACCGTGCTGGCCCTCCGCGAGGACGCCGCCCGCGCCCGGCTGTGGGAGCGGGACGTGGAGACGGTCGCGATGGCGCCGCGCGAAGGTTCGCCGGCCGAGGCCGCGCGCCGGCTGGAGGTGCTGCTCGACCTGATCGGCTGCCTGTCCACGCCGCCCACCGGATACCTGCTCGATCCGGCCTACCGGGGCATGCTCAACGACGAGGAGCGGCAGGTGTCGGCGGCGCTGGTGCACATGGCGGAGTCGCTGCCGAAGGGCTCGTCGTCGGCGGCCGCCCAGGAGGTGCTGCGACTGCTGGACCGCCTCGGCTACTCCGGCACCGAGGACCCGCCGGGCTGACGATCATGGTTGGCCGCGCGGCGGCCTGGGAACGCAGCGCGCATGCCGAAACTGGAGAACGGCCTGCAGCTGATGGCCAAGGGCTACGGCTGGCTGCCCGACAAGCGTCGGGCGCTGGGCCGGCGGACGGTAGCGACCCGGCTGGGCGGCCTGCCGGCCTTCGGCATCGAGGGCCCGGACGCGGCGCGGTTCCTCTACGACGAGAAGCACGTCCTCCGCTCGCATGCGATTCCGGAGCCGGTGCAGGGCACCCTGTTCGGCAAGGGCGCGGTGCACACCCTCGACGGCGAGCAGCACCGCGTGCGCAAGGCCATGTTCATCGCCCTGCTGATGCGCGAGGACGGCATCGCCTCGCTCGTGCAGCGGACCACGGCCGCGTGGGACGACGCCGCGGGGCAGTGGGCGGGCCGGCCGGCGATCGTGCTGTTCGAGGAGTCGGCGAACGTCCTCACCGGAGCGGTCTGCCGCTGGACGGGCGTGCCCGTGACCGACGAGGAGGTGCCGGCCGTCGCCCGCGACCTCCAGGCCTTGGTCGACGGGTTCTTCACCGCCGGGGCACGACACTGGCGGGCCCGGCGCGCCCGTGGCCGGCGCGAGGACTGGCTGGGGCGGCTGGTGGAGGGGGTCCGCGCGGGCACGGCTCCGGCACCGGAAGGCTCGGCGGTCGAGGTCGTGGCGCACCACCGGGACGCCGACGGACACCTTCTCCCGCCACGGGTGGCGGCCGTCGAACTGCTCAACATCATCCGGCCGACCGTGGCGATCAGCTGGTTCATGGCCTTCTCCGGGCATGCGCTGATCCGCTGGCCGCAGTACAAGGACCGACTGGCAGAGGGGGACGCCGCATTCGCGGAGGCCTTCGCCCACGAGGTGCGCCGGTTCTACCCGTTCGCGCCCTTCATCGGCGGGCGCGCGGCCCAGCGGCTGGAGTGGGACGGCGAGAAGATCCCGGAGAACGCCATGGTGCTGCTCGACCTCTACGGCCACAACCACGACGCCGAGCTGTGGGAGGACCCGTACGCGTTCCGCCCCGAGCGCTTCCTGGGCCGGAACATCGGGGCCTTCGAGCTGGTGGCGCAGGGCGGCGGAGATCCGCGGACCAACCACCGCTGCCCCGGTGAGCAGATCACCGTGGCCGTGCTGTCCGCGCTCGCCGTCCGGCTCGCGCGGCTGCAGTTCGACGCCCCCGAGCAGGACCTCTCGATCGCGCTGCACCGCGTTCCGGCGAAGCCGGCCAGCGGAGTGGTGCTCCGGGTCCGCGGCAGCTAGTTCCGCACCTCGAGGCCGGCGAGCTCCGGCGGCAGGTCGCCGGGGTGGACGACCCCGAGCCGCTGGGTCGCGCGGGTGAGCACGACGTAGAGGTCGTTGTGCCCGCGCGCGCCCTCCTCGACGATGCGCACCGGATCGACGACGAGCACCGAATCGAACTCCAGGCCCTTGGCGCCGTCGGGCGGCAGGATGACGGGCCCGTCGGTCAGGTCGGCGGACATCCCGGGCAGGCGGGCCCCGACGGCCGCGGTGACGGCGTCGAGCCGGGCCCGGGGAACGAGGACGGCGAGTGTGCCCTCCTCCTTGTCGAACTCTGCGGCCGCCTCGGCGACGGCGTCCGGCAGCTCCGCCTCCGCCACCCGGCGGCCCCACGGCCGGACCCCGGTCGAGCGCACCGACCGGCCCGCCGTCGTGGGTGCGCCACCGGCCGCGAGGACCTCGGCGGCGACCTCCATGATCTCGGCCGGGGTCCGGTAGTTGACGGTCAGCTCCTCCAGGCGCCACTGCGTGCCCAGGTGCGGGGTCAGCACCTCGGCCCAGCTGGACGCCCCGGCGAGCGAGCCGGTCTGGGCGACGTCGCCGACGATGGTCATCGACCGGGTCGGGCAGCGACGCATCAGCAGCCGCCAGGCCATGCCCGAGAGCTCCTGCGCCTCGTCGACGATCACGTGCCCGTAGGTCCACGTGCGGTCGGCGGCGGCCCGCTCGGCCGTCGTCCGGTAGTCGGCCTCCTCCTGGCGCTCGGCCAGGCCCTCGGCGTCGAGGAGGTCGCCGGCGCTGAGCTCCTCGGACTCGTCCTCGGTCTCGTTGTCCTGCGATCGGGAGCCGTGCAGCAGATCGAGGACCCGCTGCGCGTCGCCCCGTCGGCGGGCCCGCTCCCGGCGCTCGGCGGCGCGCTGCCCGGAGTCGTCGACGCCGAGCAGCTCGTCGGCCTCCTCCAGCAGCGGCACGTCGGCCGCGGTCCACTCCGACGAGGCCGGCCGGGAGAGCAGCTCCCGGTCGGCGTCGCTCCAGCCCGGGGTTGCGGCTGCGATTCGCTGCGGGGAGGCGAACAGCTCCCGGAGCAGGCGCTCGGGGGTGAGCCGGGGCCAGAGCCGGTCGATCAGGGCGTGCACCGCGGGCACGCCGGCGATCTCGCGGCGCAGGGCGGCCCGGTCGGCCTCGTCGAGCAGGTTGACGCCCCCTCGGACGTCGGCGCCCAGCGTGTCCGCGTAGCGCTGGGCGAGCCGGTCGAGGACCCGTCCGGCGTACGCCGGACGGGCCTCGTTGTGCAGCCGGGAGGCGGCCCGGCCGCGTGCCCGAGCGCGCGCCGCGTCGGTGGGGGTGAAGCGCAGCGGTGTTCCGTCGACGGTGAGATCGACGGGGGAGTCGAGGACCCCCTGCCGGTCGGCGACGGCGGCGGCGATCACCTCGACCATCGTGAGACGGCCCTTGACCTCCGCGACCTCGGGTCGCTCGGGAACCTGTGCCCGCAGCCCTGGCCGCAGCCCACCCACGTCGGACAGCACGACACCGGTCTCGCCGAGGGAGGGCAGGACGTCGGCGATGTAGCTCAAGAACGTGGCTGAGGGGCCGACGATGAGCAGGCCGCTGCGGGCCAGCCGCTCGCGGTGCGTGTAGAGCAGATAGGCGGCACGGTGCAGGGCGACGGCGGTCTTTCCGGTGCCGGGACCGCCCTGGACGACGAGCACGCCGCGGGCGTCGGCGCGGATGATGCGGTCCTGCTCGGCCTGGATGGTGCGGACGATGTCGGTCATCCGGCCGGTGCGCGTCGCGTTCAGCGCCGCCAGCAGCACCGACTCGCCGGTCAGGCCCGCGCGCTCGGCGGCGCCCGAGTCGAGCGCGTCCAGGTCGAGGGTCTCGTCGGCGATCGACAGCACCGTACGGCCACGGGTGCGGATGTGGCGGCGGCGGCGGACGCCCAGGTCGTGCAGCGGGGTGGCCGTGTAGAAGGGCTGGGCTGCCGGTGCGCGCCAGTCGACCAGCAGCGGTTCCACCCGGCCGTCCTCGGTGGAGAGGCCGATGCGGCCGATGTAGCGCGGCACGTCGTCCTCACGGCGGTCGAGCCGGCCGAAGCAGAGGCCGGCATCGGCGGCGTCGAGGGCCACCAGCCGCTCGGTGTAGAGCTGGACGGTGGCCTCCTTCTCGCCGATGGCCTGGGGATTGTGCGGCGTGCCGGCGAGGGCCTCCTCGAGCCGGTGGACGACGTGCGCCCGGATGCCGTCCAGCCGCCGGTGCAGCCCGGTGACGTAGTTCTGCTCGGCCGCCAGCTCGGCGGATCGACCTGTCGACAAGTGACTTCTCTTCCTCTGCGCGGACCTGCGGATCCGCGGTGCTGCGCCGGTGTCACCGCCGAGCATGCCTGGTGTTCGGCAACCGGCGGCGGACCGCAACGTCAGGGACACCCTGCCGTCACAGCGGGTGCCTACCGTCGGAACCGTCCTCGGACGGAGGGGGAGAGCGGTGAGCACGACCACGAAGGAGCGGACCACCTGGGTCTGCGAGAACTGTCAGAGCCGGACGGCGTCGGTGCGCAAGCGCTGCACGGAGTGCGGGACGTCCCGCTACTGAGGTGCGCGGGTGACCAGCGGAGCACCGCCTAAGAGGCGGGCGGCGCTCCCCGCAGCCGGACGACGGCCGCCCGGTACTGCCGACGGCCGTACACGCGCCAGGCCGTGCGCGTGGCCGGCGACAACCCGCCGAGCAGCCTGGCCCGGTCGGTGGCGCACGCGTCCTCGAGGGCCAGCCCGAGCACCAGCAGCTGTTCGGCCGCGGTGAGCCGGCAGCGCCAGGAGCGGGCGATCGCGATCCAGTCCTCGGCCCGCAGATAGGTGGCGAGCAGCGGCAGGAGCGCGCGTTCCTCGTCGGCGGTCTGGGTGTCGACGGCGTCGGCGAGGGCGCGGCAGGACACCGCGAAGGAGTTCCGGGCCTGCGGCGTGGCCGCCACCGCCCATTGCCGCGCCGCGGTGGAGACGTTGCGGAGCATGTGGTCGATGCGGGCGCAGCGCGCCGTGCAGTCGTCGAGCGCGGCGCGGACCTCGCTCTGGCACTCCACCGGAACGGTGCGCAGCAGGGCCGGCCACACCGCCTCCCGCTCGACCGAGTGGTGGTGCAGCAGCAGGTGGCCGATCAGCTCCGCGTGGCCGGTCAGGGCGGCCGTGCGCGGTGCCTCGCCGGCCGGCGCCCAGGTGGCGAGGTCGGCGAGCATCCGCAGTTCGCGTCGGACGAGCTGGTGCAGGACCCGCTGGTACCCGGCCGCGGCCGGGCCGCCTGGGGTGCCGTTGCGGGGGGCGTCGTCACCGGCCCGGCGGGGGGAGGGGATCACGGTGTCGGTCCGGACTGCGACAGCGGCCATGCTGCCCACCTCGTTCAGCGGATCTGCCCGCGCGCCGGCGATCTCTGCCGCTGCGGGAATGACGGGAGGGTAGGCCCATCGGCTGCGGCTGCGACAGAGGTTTACCCATGCCGGGTGGCGCTGGGTACGGTTCGGAGGTGCCGAACGTGCTCGAACGGAACCGCGTCACGCTCCGGGGGGTGCCCTCGGGCCGGCCCATGCTGTTCGCCCACGGGTTCGGCTGCGATCAGGAGATGTGGCGGTTCGTCGCGCCCGACTTCGAGGTCGATCACCGCGTCGTCCTGTTCGACCACGTCGGTTCGGGCAAATCCGACCTCGGCGCCTACGACGCCGAGAAGTACGGCGCGCTGCAGGGGTATGCCGAGGACGTGGTCGAGATCTGCCGCGAGCTCGGGCTCACCGATGTCGTCTACGTGGGGCACTCGGTGAGCTCGATGATCGGCGTCCTGGCTTACAACCAGGCGCCCGAGCTGTTCGGGGCGCTGGTGATGGTCGGGCCCAGCCCGCGGTACGTCGACGACGGGGATTACGTCGGCGGGTTCAGCCGGAACGACATCGTGGGCCTGCTCGACGCCCTGGACAGCAACCACCTGGGCTGGTCCACCCAGATGGCGCCGGTGATCATGGGTAACGCCGGCCGGCCCGAGCTGGCCGAGGAACTCACCAACAGCTTCTGCAGCACCAATCCCGACATCGCGCGGCAGTTCGCCCGGGTCACCTTCCTCTCCGACAACCGGGCCGACCTGGCGGGGGTGCAGGTCCCCACGCTCGTGCTGCAGTGCAGCGCCGACGTCATCGCGCCCGAGACGGTGGGCCGGTACGTGCACGAGCACGTCCCCGGCAGCGTGTTCACACAGCTGGCGGCGACGGGACACTGCCCGAACCTGAGCGCGCCGGAGGAGACGACGGCAGCGATCCGGGCGTTCCTGTCGGGATGACGGCGATGGACGCCGAGAACCCCGGGCAGGACGCCGCGGGACAGCTGGACCGGCTGCTCGAGGAGGATCCGGCCGACCTCTACGAAAACGCGCCGATGGGGTACCTCTCGACGCTGCCCGATGGCCGCATCGTCAAGGTCAACCGCACCTTCTGCGCCTGGACCGGCCGATCGGCCGACGACGTGGTGGGGGTGCGCTTCCAGGACCTGCTCA
>JAOPWJ010000054.1 GCA_025965715.1 Blastococcus sp.
GGGACAGAGTCACCGCGAGCATCTCCAGCACGATGCGCTGGACGTTGTTCTCCGGCTGCGCCTCGGTCAGGCCCAGGGAGTTGACCTGCACGCCGTACCGGAAGCGGCGGTGCTTGGGGTCCTCGACCCCGTAGCGCTCCTTCGTCAGCTCGTCCCAGAGCTGGGTGAAGGCGCGCATCTTGCACATCTCCTCGACGAAGCGGACGCCCGCGTTGACGAAGAAGGAGATGCGCGCGACCACCTCACCGAACTTCTCCTGCGGCACCTGGCCGGAGTCGCGCACCGAGTCCAGGACGGCGATGGCGGTGCTGATCGCGTAGGCGATCTCCTGCTCCGGCGTCGCCCCGGCCTCCTGCAGGTGGTAGCTGCAGATGTTGGTCGGGTTCCACCTCGGCATCGCCGTCACCGTGTAGGCGACCATGTCGGTGATCAGCCGCATCGACGGGGCCGGCGGGAACACGTAGGTGCCTCGCGACAGGTACTCCTTGATGATGTCGTTCTGCGTCGTGCCGGCGAGCGTGCTGACGTCGTGCCCGTGCTCCTCGGCGACCGCCTGGTAGAGCGCGAGCAGCCACATCGCGGTGGCGTTGATCGTCATCGACGTGTTCATCTCGTCGAGCGGGATGCCGTCGAAGAGGGCGCGCATGTCGCCGATGTGCGTGACCGGAACACCGACCTTGCCCACCTCACCGACCGCGAGCTCGTCGTCCGGGTCATAGCCCGTCTGGGTGGGCAGGTCGAAGGCGACCGAGAGCCCGGTCTGCCCCTTCGAGAGGTTGCGCCGGTAGAGGGCGTTGGACTCGGCCGGCGAGGAGTGGCCGGCGTAGGTGCGCATGACCCAGGGACGGTCGCGCTCCTTCGGCGATGAAGGGAACGGCATGCCAGCGGAGTCTAGGGCGGTTACTCGCCAGTAGCAGCACCGGCCGGACACCCGTGCGGGTGGCAGACTGATGCGGCGCACAGACGGGAGGACGCCGTGCCGATCGGCGTGGGCAGCGACCTGCACTTCCTGCTGGGGCCGGGCATCGCCTTCGTCGTCCTCGGGTTGTTGGCGCTGTTCCTGCGCTGGGCCTTCGGCACGGGCGAGGGCCGGCAGGGGAGCGCGCCGGCCGGGGACGAGCTGCTGACCCGCATCGCCACGCTGTCCCGCCGGGAGTCGGCTCTGGCGCTGCGCGCAGTCCTCTCCGACGCGGGCATCCGGTCGACCATCCGCTATCCGGCCGCGCACCGGGCCGACGTCCTGGTCTTCCCCGAGGACGCCGACCGGGCCGGCGCCCTGGCGGCGACGTTCTCGCCGCCCCCCTGAATCAGCCCGGCCGCTGGGTCCGCTTCACGTCGGCGCCCAGGCCGCGCAGCTGCTCCACGAAGTCGGGGTAGCCCCGGTCGACGTGGTGTACCTCCTGCACCTCGGTGATGCCGTCGGAGACGAGTCCGGCGAGCACCAGCCCGGCGCCGGCCCGAATGTCGGTGGCCACGACGGGAGCGCTGGAGAGCCGCTCGCGGCCCCGGACGACGGCGTGGTGGCCGTCGATTCGCACGTCGGCGCCCAACCGCACCAGCTCGTTGGCGAACATGAACCTGCCCTCGAACACGTTCTCCGTGATCAGCGCGGTGCCGGTGGAGACGGCGGCCAGCGCCACCGCCATCGGCTGCAGGTCGGTCGGGAAGCCCGGGAACGGCAAGGTGACGACGTCGACGCCGCGCGGTCGCCCGTCCATGGCCACCCGGATGCCGTCGGGCAGGACCTCGACCAGCGCACCGGCGTCGGTGAGCTTGTCCAGCGCCACGGACAGGTGGTCGGCCACCGCCCGCTCCACGACGACGTCGCCGCGGGTCATGACGGCGCCGATCGCCCACGTGCCGGCGACGATGCGGTCGGGGACCGCGGTGTAGGTGACCGGGGAGAGCGAGTCGACGCCCTCGACGGTGATGGTGGACGTTCCGGCGCCCTCGATGGTGGCGCCCATGGCCGTGAGCATCGTGCAGATGTCGACGATCTCCGGCTCGCGGGCCGCGTTGTCGATGACCGTCGTCCCGGACGCCAGGACGGCTGCCATGACCAGGTTCTCCGTGGCGCCCACGGACGGGAAGTCCAGCCAGATCGACGTGCCGGTGAGCCGCGGCGCGGTGGCGACCAGGAAGCCGTGCTCGCTGACGATGGTGGCGCCCAGCCGCTCGAGCCCGGAGATGTGCATGTCCAGGCCGCGGGAGCCGATCGCGTCGCCTCCCGGCAGCGCCACCCGTGCCGATCCGCACCGGGCGACCAGGGGGCCCAGAACACTGATCGACGCGCGCATCCGGCGGACCAGGTCGTAGTCGGTCTCCGTCTTGGGGTTCTCCGGCACGTCGATGGTCACCCGGCCGCCACCGCCCGACCCCGGGGTGCGCTCGTAGCTGACCTGGCAGCCGAGCCGGCGCAGCACCTCGCTCATGATGGAGACATCGAGGATGTCGGGGACCTCGTCGATGACCGTGCGCCCCGTGGCCAGCAGCGCGGCCGCCATGAGCTTCAGCGTGCTGTTCTTGGCGCCGGTGACCCGGACACGGCCGGTGAGGGCCGTTCCGCCGGCCACCTCGAAGCACTCCACACCGTCACCCTACGGGCGCGGGCCGTTGGACCCGGGGCCCTAGGCTCCTCGCATGGTCAGGCTCACCCGCATCTACACCAAGACCGGCGACGCCGGGCAGACCCACCTCGGCGACATGAGCCGGGTGGCCAAGACCGACCTACGGCTGATCGCCTTCGCCGACGTCGACGAGGCCAACAGCGCCCTCGGGGTCGCACTTGCCCTGGGCGCGCCGGACCCGGCGATCGCCGCACTGCTGCGCAGCGTGCAGAACGACCTGTTCGACGTCGGCGCGGATCTGTGCACCCCGCTCACGAAGGACCCCGAGTTCCCGCCGTTGCGGATCACCCCCGCATACACCGAGCGACTCGAGGCGGCGTGCGACCTCCACAATGAGGCGCTGCCCACACTGACCAGCTTCATCCTGCCCGGCGGCACCCCCGCGGCGGCGCTGCTGCACCAGGCACGAGTGATCGTCCGCCGGGCCGAACGCAGCGTCTGGGCCCTCCTCTCGGCCGATGGCGACCGCACCAACGCCGAGACCGCGCGGTACCTCAACCGGCTCTCGGACCTGCTGTTCATCCTGGCCCGCGCCGCGAACCCGGGCGGCGACGTGCTCTGGGAGCCCGGCGCCCACAGCGGCGCGCACGCCCAGCGTGCCGCCGGCTCGAACCTCGCGGCCGACTGAGCCGGCTCAACTGACCGGTGGCGCCGACTCCACCCAGGAGAGGAAGCCGGTGACCGTCGAGGTGTCCATGGCCAGCTCCTGCGGCCCCTCGCCGGTCGAGCAGCTCAGCACGACCACGTCCGAGGGCAGCGCGAGATCGTTCCGCCCGGCGCTGCGTCGCTCACGAACGTGGAAGTCGGCGCGACAGAACCGCTGCTGCGGACGCACCGAGAGCGACAGCGCCCGGTACCACAGGAGGGCATCCCCGCCGTACCAGGCGACGCCCACGGACCACCGGGGCGACCCCTCGGGCCGGAACCACATGGTGACCGCCCCCAACCCCGAGAGGAGGAAGCGCCGGCGCAGCAGGAAGGCGACGATCACGACCAGGAGCACGGCTCCGAGGAGGATCAGCACCGCCGCGGTCACGGAACGTCCTGGTTGGCGGTCGGCTCGGCGGCGAACGCGGTCAGGCGGACTCGCCGGCCGCCCTCAGCCGGGACTGGGCGCGCCGGGCGGCGTTGAGCGCCTCCGGGTCGTCGCCGGCGTCCTCCGCACGGCGGAGCGCCTCACGGGCGCGCTCGACATCGATATCCGTGGAGATCTCCGCCGTCTCGGCGAGGATCGATACGCCGCGCTCGGTGACGGACAGGAAGCCGCCGTGCGCGGCGACGACGACGTCCTCACCCGAGTCGGTGCGGATGGTCACGACGCCACCCTCGGCCAACTGCCCGAGCAGGGGGGCGTGACCGGGCAGCACGCCCAGCTCGCCCTCCGTGGTGCGGGCAATGACCATGGAGGCCTCGCCGGACCAGATCTTCCGCTCGACGGCCACCAACTCGACCTGCAGGGTCGCCACGACACTCCTCGGATCTTCGGACGGGCCCCCACTCTAACGGCGGGGTCGAACCCGGTCTTCAGGCGGCCCGGCGGTACAGCAGGGTCCAGCGGCCGACGCGGACCCAGGGACGGCGGACGCTCGATGCCGGAGCCCACTCATCGGTGCCGAACACGTCGTCGACGGTGTCCCAGGTGGCATACGGAGGCCAGCTCCAGCCGTCTTGGGTGTCGCTCGACCTGCTGGCGTCGTGGTCCACGTCGTTCCTCAGCACTGCGCCCGCGATCCGGGCGGCTCTTCCACATCGTCAGGCCCTGCGCACCGACGCGCTGGACGATAGCGGTGAAGCACACGAAGGAGTGAACCCTCCTGCGCCGTTCCCCCCACAACGGGCGACGGCCGGACCCCAGCGGGGCCCGGCCGTCGTCCTGGTCCCGTCCTGAGAAGCAGGACGGGTCCTCCTACTTCTTGAGCTTGGCCGCGTTCTTCTCGAGATCCTCGAGACCACCGCACATGAAGAAGGCCTGCTCCGGCACGTGGTCGTAGGTGCCCTCGGTCAGCGCCTTGAACGCCTCCAGGGTTTCCGACAGCGGCACGAAGGAGCCCGGCTGACCCGTGAAGGCCTCGGCCACGAACATGTTCTGGGAGAGGAAGCGCTCGATCCGGCGGGCTCGCTGGACCGTGACCTTGTCCTCCTCGCCGAGCTCGTCGATGCCGAGGATCGCGATGATGTCCTGCAGCTCCTGGTAGCGCTGGAGGATCCGCTGCACCTCGCGAGCCACGTCGTAGTGCGCCTGCCCGACGTACTGCGGGTCGAGGATCCGGCTGGTGGAGTCCAGCGGGTCGACGGCCGGGTAGATGCCCTTCTCCGAGATGGGGCGGGAGAGCACGGTCGTCGCGTCGAGGTGAGCGAACGTGGTGTGCGGCGCCGGGTCGGTGATGTCGTCGGCGGGCACGTAGATCGCCTGCAGCGAGGTGATCGAGTGCCCACGCGTGGAGGTGATCCGCTCCTGCAGCTCGCCCATCTCGTCGGCCAGGGTCGGCTGGTAACCCACGGCCGAGGGCATGCGGCCCAGCAGCGTGGAGACCTCGGAGCCGGCCTGGGTGAACCGGAAGATGTTGTCGATGAAGAGCAGCACATCCTGGTTCTTCTCGTCGCGGAAGTACTCCGCCATGGTCAGCGCCGAGAGAGCGACCCGCAGGCGGGTGCCCGGCGGCACGACCATCTGGCCGAAGACGAGCGCGGTCGACTCGATCACGCCGGATTCGGTCATCTCCGTGATGAGGTCGTTGCCCTCACGGGTGCGCTCGCCGACCCCGGCGAACACCGAGACGCCGCCGAACTCCTGGGCGACGCGGCGGATCATCTCCTGGATCAGGACCGTCTTGCCGACGCCGGCACCACCGAACAGGCCGATCTTCCCGCCGGCCACGTACGGCGTGAGCAGGTCGATGACCTTGATCCCGGTCTCGAGCAGCTCGGTGCGGCCCTCGAGCTGGTCGAACCGCGGCGCGTGCCGGTGGATCGACCAGTGCGGAGCGTCTTCGCCGTAGCCAGGGGTGTCCAGGCACTCGCCGAGGGCGTTGAACACGTGTCCGGTGACGGCGTCACCGACCGGCACCATGATCGGGTTGCCGGTGTCGGTGACCTCGGCCCCGCGGACCAGGCCGTCGGTGGGCGCCATCGAGATGGTCCGGACGACGTTCTCTCCCAGGTGCTGGGCGACCTCGAGGGTCAAGGTCTTGCCGAGGTCGGCCAGCGTGACCTCGACCTTCAAGGCGTTGAACAGGTCGGGCATCGCGTCGCGGGGGAACTCGACGTCGACGACCGGCCCGGTGACCCGCACGACGCGGCCGGCGGCCTGCGTCTGCTGGTTGGTCGGACGGTCCTCGGTGACGGTCATCTGTACTGCTCTCCTGCCCTCGGGCTGCGGTGGTGGTGCGTCTTCATGGGAAAGGCCTGCCGGCTCAATCTCTGGAGCCGGCCGAGATCAGCGCGTCGGCGCCGCCGACGATCTCGCTGATCTCCTGGGTGATCTCCGCCTGGCGGGCCTGGTTCGCCTGCCGGGACAGGGTCTTCGCCAGCTCCTCGGCGTTGTCCGAGGCCGACTTCATCGCCCGGCGCCGGGACGCCGACTCCGAGGCAGCCGCCTCCAGCATCGCGGCGTAGATCCGCGTGGTGATGTACTTCGGCAGGAGGGAGTCGAGCAGCCCCTCGGCCGACGGCTCGAACTCATACGACGTCGGGACGCCGGAGTCGGTGCCCGTCCCCGACTCCCGGTCCTCGCGCTCGTAGTCGAACTCCTCGACCTCCTCGACCTCCAGCGGTGCCATCCGCTTGGCGACGGGGACCTGCGAGAGCAGCGAGCGGAACTCGGTGTAGACGATGTGCAGCTCATCGACGCCGAGAACCCCGTCGGCGCCCGCTCCGCCCTGCTCGTCGTCCTCACCCGCGGTGAACACGTCGATGAGGGCGCTGCCGACCTCCCGGGCGTTCTCGTAGGCCGGCTGTTCGGAGAAACCGGTGAAGGTCTCCGCCATCTCCCGGTCGCGGAAGGAGTAGTACGTCTCCCCCTTGCGGCCCACGACATAGAGCACCGGCTCCTTGCCCTCCTGGCGAAGGAGGGCAAGGAGCTCCTCGGTCCGCCGGAGGACATTGACGTTGTACGAGCCGGCGAACCCCCGGTCGGAGGTGATCACCAGGACCGCCGCGCGCTGGGGGTCCTGGCGCTCGGTCAGCAGCGGGTGGTCCAGCGAGGCGGACGAGGCGAGCGCGGAGAGCACCCGCGTGATCTCCCGGGCGTAGGGCTTGGAGGCCTCCACCCGGGCCTGGGCGCGCACGATCCGGGCACCGGCGATCAGTTCCTGCGCCGAGAAGATCTTCTTCGTCGACTTCGTGGAGCGGATGCGGCGCCGCAGCGCGCGGAGGGAGCTGGCCATCGGTCAGCTGCCCCGCTTGACCTGGACGCGCTCCTGACCCCGGTCCGAGGCGTCCATGGCCTCGGCCTCGGGCTCGTTGACCTTCAGCGACTCGCCGTCGGACAGCGTGAACTCCTCGTAG
>JAOPWJ010000060.1 GCA_025965715.1 Blastococcus sp.
CGGCCGTGGCCAACGCCGGCCTGGGGGGCGGCGCGATCGGCAGTGGCCCGGTCGGGGCCACCGCGGCCAAGCTCGTCGTCCGCGAGCCGGCCCCGACCCCCGAACCGGCGCCCGCGCCGGCACCGCAGCCCTACCGGATCACCACTCTGCACCCGCGCACGTACAACGAGGCGCGGACCATCGGTGAGCGCTTCCGGGACGGCATGCCGGTGATCATGAACCTCACCGAGATGGACGACGCCGACGCGAAGCGCCTCGTCGACTTCGCTGCGGGACTGTCCTTCGGGCTGCGCGGTAGTATCGAGCGCGTCACGGCGAAGGTCTTCCTGATCAGCCCCCAGAATGTCGACGTGACAGCCGAGGACAAGGCCCGGATCCGCGAAGGCGGCTTCTTCAACCAGTCCTGAGGCATGGTAGGCGGTTGAACACGGCACGCGAGGTGCCCCGAACGAACGAGGACCGTGGCTCTCTTCTTCTCGATCGTCTCCTCGGTCCTGCTCGTCTTCCTCGTGCTGCTGTTCGCGCGGTTCGTCGTCGACTGGGTGATGGTGCTGGCCCGCAGCTGGCGGCCCTCCGGGCTCGTCGCCGCAGGCCTGGAAGTGGTCTACTCGACGACCGATCCGCCGCTCAAAGCGGTGCGAAAGGTGATCCCGCCGCTGAACCTGGGATCCATCCGACTGGACCTCGGGTTTATGGTGCTGCTGATCGCCGTGGTACTCCTCCGGAGCCTCACGACCCGACTCGCCATCACTGCGTGACCGCCTCTTCTTCCCGAGGCAGAGGCGCAGCACCGGTGTCGTCCGCCGCTCGTCCCCAGCACCCTTCTGTGCCCGCCGCCCGACCCGAGGTGACCTGAGATGCCACTCACGCCTGCCGACGTGCATAACGTCGTCTTCAAGAAGCCGCCCATCGGCAAGCGGGGCTACGACGAGGACGAGGTCGATGCCTTCCTCGACGTCGTCGAAGCCGAGCTCGCGCGCCTGATCGAGGAGAACAACGAGCTCCGCGCCGGCGGTGGCCGAGGAGCCTCCGCCAACGAGCGCGCCGAGTCGCCGGCAGCCGCACCGGCCGCGGTCGCCGCCGCGCCCCCGCCGCCCGCTCAGCCGCGGGAGGACGACAGCGCCCGGGCTTCCCGGATGCTGGCGCTGGCCACCGAGACGGCCGACCGCTACGTCAACGAGGCCAAGACCCAGGCCGAGCAGATGGTCACCGGTGCCAAGACCAACAGCGACCGGATGATGACCGAGGCCCGCGCCAAGAGCGAGCAGCTGGTCACCGAGGCCAAGCACAGGGCCGACTCCATGCTCACCGACGCGCGCACGCGCTCCGAGACGATGGAGCGGGAGGCGCGCGCCAAGGCGGCCGCACTCGACCAGGACGCCGAGCGCCGGCACGTCGAGGCCATGGGCACCCTGGAGGAGAAGCGCAGCAGCCTCGAGCGCAAGATCGAGGAGTTGCGCACCTTCGAGCGCGAGTACCGGACGCGGCTGCGGTCCTACCTCGAGTCGCACCTGCGCGACCTCGACAGCCGCGGCTCCGCCGAGCCGTCGAACAACAGCCGGCAGCACGCCAGCGCCTGAGAAAGGTTCCTCCTCCCTTCCGCTCGCACGCTCGGGCAGGGCTCTGGGAGGGACGGCTGCGAGGGCCCCCGGACACCCGTCCGGGGGCCCTCGCCGTTCGTCCTGGTGCCCCCCACTTTCCGCTGCGGCCGGCTGCTGCGGGGCCTGGGAGGTGTGGGGAGCAGCTGCTCCTTCTAGAGTCTGGTCGTGATCTTGGCTGCCGGACTGCTGGTCCTCACGGGCCTCGGCCTCTTCCTCGCCGGCGTCTCGACCGGGACAACCGGGTTCTACTGGGCGTGCGTCGCCGTCTGCGTGGGGGCCGCCGCCCTGCTGATCGCCGCCAGGCGCAGGATCTCCCGTGCGGAGGCGGCCCTGCCCGCCACCACAGGGGCCCCGGGGGGCAGCACGACGGAACGTGTGTCGACGCCGGCGCCCTCGACGCCGGCCACCGCGGTGTGGCCTGCGGTTCCCGCCGAGGACGGGCAACCGGCCGGGACGACGGCCACCGGGGCGACCGCCACCGGTGCGACCGCCACAGGTGCGACGGCCACAGGTGAGACGGCAGCCCCCAGTGGGTTCGCCGCCCGCGGCCCCGAGTACCGCGAGGTCGTGCCCCGGGACCAGGTCCCGACGCCGGCCTCGGCCGGCCCGGGGTCGTCGTCCAAGCCGGCGGTCGCCGCGGCGGACCTGCACGACCCGCCGATCGAGGACGTCGAGGTGACCGACCTGCTCCTGGTGGTCGACTTGACCGACGAGGTGCTGGTCGTCGACGAGCACCCGCGCTATCACCTGGAGGGCTGTCGGTTCCTCGTCAGCCGGACAGCCATCCCGCTGCCCCTGGACGAGGCGCGCACCGACGGCTTCACGCCCTGCGCCCTCTGCACTCCCGACCGGCACCTGGCCGACCGGGAGCGCGCCCGGAAAGCCGGACGAGGCCGCTGAGGCCCCGTCCGCTCAGGCGCGCACCAGCCAGAAGCGGGATCCGGCCGGCCCCTCGAACCCCGGGCCCTCGCCCGGCTCCTCGGCGCGCACCGTCACGGCGAGCACCTCGGTGGCCAGCGCCTCGGCGTGCTCGGTGAGCGCGGCGCGCAGCTGCTCGGAGCCGTCTCCGCCGGCCACGGTCCAGGCGAGCACGATCCGGTCGCTGACCTCCAGGCCGGTCGTCTTGCGCGCCTCCTGGACGAGCCGGACGACCTCGCGGACCAGCCCCGCCCGCTCCAGTTCCGGCGTCAGCGTCAGGTCCAGTGCAACGGTGAGGCCGCCGCCGCTGGCGACGGTCCAGCCTTCCCGCGGCGTCTCGGTGACGATGAGGTCGCCCTCCTCGAGCCGCACGGCAACGCCGTCCACGTCGACGGCCGCGGTTCCGGCCCGGTAGGCGGCGGTCAGCGCAGTCGCGTCAGCGGCGGCCACCGCCTTGGCCACGGCCTGCACCCGCTTGCCCAGTCGCCGTCCGACGGCCCGGAAGTCGATCTTCACGCTGACGTCCACCAGCTCGCCGCCGACGGCACCGGAGAGCTCGACCATCTCCTGCACGTTGAGCTCGTCGGCGACCTCGGCGACGAGATCGCGGGGGAGCTCACCCCATCCCGGCGCGGCCACGACGGCGCGGGCCAGTGGCTGCCGGGTGCGCACCTTGGCCGAGGTGCGGGCCGAGCGGCCGAGCTCGACGAGTCGGCGCACGAGGGTCACCTGTGCCACCAGCTCCGGGTCGCGGGCGTCGTCGTCCACCGTGGGCCAGGTCGCCAGGTGCACCGAGTCGACGGCGCCCGGCCGGCCCGGGGTGACGGCCCGGGCCCAGACCTCCTCCGTGACGAACGGCGTGAACGGCGCCATCAGCCGGGTCAGGTTGTCCAGCACCTCGTGCAGCGTGGCCAGGGCCGAGGGGTCGCCGTCCCAGAAGCGGCGGCGAGACCGGCGGACGTACCAGTTGGACAGGTCGTCGACGAAGCCGGCGATGAGCCGGCCGGCGCGCTGGGTGTCGAATCCCTCGAGCGCGGCAGTGACGCCCTCGGTGACGGCCGCCAGCTCGGCCAGCGCCCAGCGGTCCAGCAGCGGACGCTCCATCCGCGCCGGCGCCGGTGAGGCGGCGGGATCCCAACCGTTGGCCTCGGCGTACAGGGTGAAGAAGCTGGCGGTGTTCCAGTAGGTGAGCAGCACCTTCCGGACGACCTCGGACAGCGTCTCGTGCCCGACCCGGCGGGCCGACCACGGCGAGCCGCCGGCCAGCATGAACCAGCGGACGGCGTCGGCGCCGTGCCGGTCCATGAGCGGGATCGGCTCGAGGATGTTGCCGAGGTGCTTGCTCATCTTGCGGCCGTCCTCGGCGAGGATGTGGCCCAGGCACAGGACGTTCTCGTAGGAGCTCTTCTCGAACACCAGCGTGCCGACCGCCATCAGCGTGTAGAACCAGCCGCGGGTCTGGTCGATGGCCTCGCAGATGAACTGCGCCGGGTAGGCGGCCTCGAACTCCTCGTTGTTGCGGTGCGGCGCACCCCACTGCGCGAACGGCATCGAGCCCGAGTCGTCCCAGGCGTCGATGACCTGACGGACCCGGCGGAAGGTGCCCTCCTCGCCGGGGAGGGTGAACGTGACGTCGTCGATGAAGGGCCGGTGCGGGTCGAGGTCGGACAGGTCGCGTCCGGTCAGCTCGGAGAGCTCGGCCAGCGAGCCGACGGCCACCAGACGGGTCGGGTCGGCGTCGTTGCGCCAGATCGGCAGCGGAGTGCCCCAGTAGCGGTCGCGGGACAGCGCCCAGTCGACGTTGTTGTGCAGCCAGTCGCCGTAGCGACCCCACTGGATGTTCTCGGGATGCCAGGAGGTCTTCTCGTTCTCGGCGAGCAACTGGTCCTTGATCACGCTGGTGCGGATGTACCAGGACGGCTGCGCGTAGTACATGAGCGGTGTGTGGCAGCGCCAGCAGTGCGGATAGCTGTGCTCGTAGCGCAGCTCCCGGTACAGGACGCCACGCGTCTTCAGGTCCTCCACCAGTGCCGCGTCGGCTGCTTTGAAGAAGTGGCCGCCAACCAGCGGTACCTCGGCCAGGAAGTGGCCGGTCGGGTCGATCGGATTGACCACCGGAAGTCCGTAGCCCCGGCAGACGGCGAGGTCCTCGGCGCCGAAGGCGGGCGACTGGTGCACCAGCCCGGTGCCGTCGTCCGTGGTCACGTACTCGGCGAGGACGACGTAGTGGGTGTCGACGTCATCCGGGAAGTCGACCAGCTCGAACGGCCGCTGGTAGGTGACCCGCTCCCAGTCCCGGCCGGGCGCGCGGCCGAGGACCTCGACGTCCTCGCCCAGCACGGCGGCGACGAGGGGCTCGGCGACGACGAAGGTGCCCGCCTCCGTTCGCGCGACGACGTAGGTCACCTCGGGGTTGACCGCGACGGCGGTGTTGGACGGCAGGGTCCACGGCGTCGTGGTCCACACCAGCAGGTCCGCCTTGCCCGCCCACTCCCCGCTGGTCACAGGCAGACGGACGTAGACCGACGGATCGGTCAGCGTCTCGTAGCCCTGTGCCACCTCGTGGTCGGAGAGCCCCGTACCGCAGCGGGGGCAGTACGGCGCCACGCGGTGGTCCTCGACCAGCAGGCCCTTCTCGAACACCTGCTTCAGCGACCACCAGACGCTCTCGATGTACTCGGGGTTCATCGTCCAGTAGGCGGTGGACATGTCGACCCAGTAGCCCATGCGGCGGGTGAGCTCGCTGAAGGCATCGACGTGCCGCTCGACCGACTCGCGGCACCGCGCGTTGAACTCGGCGATGCCGTAGCGCTCGATGTCGGGCTTACCGGCGAAGCCGAGCTGCTGCTCGACGGCGATCTCCACCGGCAGCCCGTGGCAGTCCCAGCCCGCCCTGCGGGGGACGTGCCAGCCCTGCATGGTCTTGAACCGGGGGAAGACGTCCTTGAACGCGCGGGCCTCGATGTGGTGCGTTCCCGGGCGGCCGTTGGCCGTGGGCGGCCCCTCGTAGAAGACCCACTGCGGCTTGCCGGCGGAGCCCTCGAGGGTCCGGGCGAAGACCTTGTCGGCCTCCCACCGGATCAGGATCTCCTGCTCGAGGTTCGGCAGGTCGACCTGCGGGGGAAGGGCGCGGAAGGGACCTTCTCGTCGGGGCTGAGCGCTCACGCCGCCCATCATCCCCGACCGGCGGGCGGGTCCGGCGTCCCGGGCCAGGGGGCCGGCGGAGGAACCGGTACGGAAGACTCCCCGCATGGGGAGCGGCGGCGGGTGAACACCACGGTGACCCTCGCCCTCGCCATCGGGGCGGTCGTCGTCCTGGTGGCCGCGGTGGCGCTGCGGCTGGCCGACCGGCTGGGCCTGCCGAGCCTGCTGCTCTACCTGGCCCTGGGCATCGGGCTGGGGGAGAGCGGACTCGGTGTCCAGTTCGAGGACGCCGAGCTCACCCAGACCCTCGGGGTCGCCGCGCTCGTCGTCATCCTGGCTGAAGGCGGGCTGACCACCCGGTGGAACGACGTGCGCCGGGCGATGGGACCGGGCGTCGCGCTCGCCACGGTCGGTGTCGCGGTCAGCGTCGGGGTCACCGCGGCACTCACCGTCGCGCTGCTGGGGTACTCGTGGGGCTTCGCCCTGCTGCTGGCCGCGGTGATCAGCTCCACCGATGCGGCGGCGGTCTTCACCGCCCTGCGCCGGCTACCGCTGCCGCGCCGGATCGCGGCGGCCATCGAGGCGGAGAGCGGCCTCAACGACGCCCCCGCCATCCTGCTGGTGACCGCTCTCGCCGCACACCTCACCGATACCGGCGCCGGCCCCTGGTGGCTGGTCGGCGTCGATGTGGTGGCCGAGCTCGTGGGCGGCGCGGCCATCGGGACGTCGCTCGGCTTCGCCGGCGCGGAACTGCTGCGTCGCGTGGCGCTGCCCCTGGCCGGCTTCTACCCCCTCGCCATGCTGGCCCTCTGCGTGCTGGCGTTCTCGGCCGCGTCGCTGGCTCACACCTCGGGTTTCGTGGCGGTCTACCTCTGCGGGGTCGTGCTGGGCAATGCCGCCCTGCCGCACCGCGCGGCGAGCATCGGGTTCGCGGAGGGCATGGCCTCCCTCGCGCAGATCGGCCTGTTCGTGCTGCTGGGCCTGCTCGCCTCGCCGTCCCGGCTGCTGGGCGTGCTGGGGCCTGCTCTCGTGGTGGGTGGAGTCCTGCTGCTGGTCGCACGGCCGCTGTCGGTGGCGCTCAGCCTCACCGCGTTCCGCATCTCCTGGCCGCAGCAGGCGTTCGTCTCGTGGGCCGGGCTGCGCGGGGCCGTCCCGATCGTCCTGGCCACGTTTCCCCTCACCGCCGACGTCCCCGGGGCGCGGCTGATCTTCGACACCGTGTTCGTCCTCGTGGTCGTCTTCACGCTGGTCCAGGGCACATCGCTGCCGTGGGTCGCCCGGCGGCTGGGCATCGCGGCGCCGGTGACCCCTCGGGACGTCGAGGTCGAGTCCGCGCCACTGGACGCGCTCGACGCCGACCTCATGCAGGTCACGGTGCCGCCCGGGTCGCGGCTGCACGGCGTCTATCTGCCCGAGCTCCGGCTGCCGCAGGATGCGGCGGTCATGCTGATCGTGCGCGAGGGGCACTCGTTCGTTCCCGGCGAGAACACTCGACTCATGCGCGGCGACCAGGCGCTGCTCGTGGCCGCCCGCCGGTCGCGCGGCGAGGCCGAGCGGCGGCTCC
>JAOPWJ010000097.1 GCA_025965715.1 Blastococcus sp.
GGCGATCAGCCGGCCCGCCTCCGCCGCGTCCACTCCCGCGGCGCCGAAGCCCTCGACTGTCGCCTGGTAGCTCGCCGTCGTCGCCACCTGCGCGCCCGCCGCGGCGAAGGCGGCGTGCGCGGCCACGATCGCTCCCGGGTCGTCCCGGAGCAGCCGGGCCGACCACAGCACCGATGAGACGTCGTGGCCCCGTGACTCGAGTTCGGTGGAGAGCCCGCCGTCCAGGATGACCGGGCCCGCGGCGAGCGCGTCCGAGATCGAAGGCATGCCTTCGATCCTCTCGCGGTACTGGGAGCCCATGGTGTTCGTCTGGGGCAGTGGGTGGGGCCCGCGCCGTCGGCGCGGCTACGGGGGGTTCGGCGGCCCCGGATTCCGACGTGGATACGGGCGGGGTCACGGCCGCCCCCCGGGCTACGGGCGCGGCTACGGCGGGGGAGGCGGCGGTGGCTGTCTTCGCGATCTTCTGCTGCTCAACGTCGGCTGCTGCGCGGCCGAGAGCCTGGGCTGCGGCGGGGACGCCTTCCTGCTCGCGCCCACGACGGTCCGCGCCGTCCGCTCGAGCGAGACAGGGGCGCGCGGAAGGCTGGCCGACCGGATGATCGCCGCGATCGGCGTGTACCAGCGCGAGATCAGCCCGAAGCGGCCGCCGTGCTGCCGGTTCACGCCGACGTGTTCGTCCTACGCCGTGGAAGCGCTGGAGAAGCACGGTGCCGGAAGGGGGAGCTGGCTGACCGTCCGCCGGCTGGTGCGCTGCCGGCCGGGGTCGAGGGGCGGCGCAGACCCAGTGCCCGCCTGAGGCCGACAACCGGCGGAAGCCCTCGTGATCGGCACGTAGCGCCCGCCGGGTGACCAGGGAACTGACCGGGGCTGCCACGTGGGAGGACGACGCGACGCTGCTCGGCCGGCCGGGCTGACGACGGCGGTTCTTCGACTGGGGCGACGCGACCGTCTCCTTTCCGTTCCTCAGCTTGCTGGTAGCGCTGCGGGCGGCGAACCGGGCGCTCGGCGGCTTGACCGCGACCCGGTCCTGCTCCGGCTGCGGGACGCCCACCTCGAACCCTGGTCGGCGTACGGCAGCGCGGGGGAGTTGCGGGAGCTGTGCGGGATCGCGCTTCGGATCGGGCCGCCCGCTCGTGGTCCGAGCTGGCGCCCGATCCTGGTGGGCCTCCACCCGGCCGAACGCGCGGAGTGGGACCCCTACGTCGCCGGCTGGACGGCCGAGAATCTGGAGCCGGGATCCCTCCACCAGCCGACTGCGGCCGCGCAGTAGCGGCGTCCGCGAGACTGTTCCCATGCCGGCGAGCGAGGACCCGTCCGGTGACCTCCCGGTCACCGGCTCCGTGGTGGTACCCGGCGCCGCCCTCAGCTGGCGGTTCTCCCGCTCGTCCGGACCCGGAGGCCAGGGGGTGAACACCGCAGACTCCCGTGTCGAGCTGTCGGTTGCGCCGCTCGACCTCCCCGATCTGAGCGAGACGCAACGGCAACGGCTCGTGGAGCGGCTCGGCCCCCGACTGGTCGACGGCGTGCTCACCATCGCGGCCAGCGAGCACCGGCAGCAGCTGCGCAACCGGCAGGCGGCGCGGGAGCGGATGGCCGCCGTCCTGCGGGCCGCGCTGGCTGCGCCGCCGCGGGCGCGACGGCGGACGAAGCCCACCCGGGGCTCGCAGGAGCGCCGGATCGAGGCGAAGAAGCAGCGCGGCCAGCTCAAGAAGCAGCGCGGATCCTGGGACTAGCGCTTCCGGGCACGAGCCGCTGCGCCATGGTCGCCTCGGGCACCAGGAAGGCGGCGGCGACTTCCGGCGTCGTCAGCCCACCCAGCAGCCGCAGGGTCAGCGCCACCTGCGCAGCGGTCGACAGCGCCGGGTGGCAGCACGTGAAGACCATTCGCAGGCGGTCGTCGCGCACTGGTCCCACCTCCTCCGGCTCGGCCGCGACGGACAGCAGCGCCGCCTGGGCGTACTTGTCGGCGCGGGAGGATTCCCGGCGGAGGCGGTCGATCGCCCGGTTGCGGGCGGTGGTGACGATCCAGCCGGGCGGGTTCGGCGGGACGCCCTCGACGGGCCAGCGCGAGATGGCGAGGGCGAAGGCGTCCTGCACCGCCTCCTCGGCGGCGCCGATGTCGCCGAGGAGGCGGACCAGGACTGAGACCGCCCGCCCGTAGTGCTCCCGGTAGGTGGTCTCGACCGTCGGTCCGATCACCGGAAGGGACGCACCTCGATCGCCAAGGTGGTCGCGAGGGCGAGCTTGCGGCCCCACTGCAGCGCCGCGTCCAAATCGGGGGCCTCGACGATGGAGAACCCGCCGACGTGCTCCTTGCCCTCGGCGAAGGGCCCGTCGGTCGCGAGCACGTCCCCGCCGGAGGGACGGAGCACGGTGGCGGTGTCCGGCGGGTGAAGACCTCCGGCGAAGACCCACACGCCCGCATCGTGCATCTCGCGATCCACGGCGTCGACGTCCTTCATGATCTGGTCCAGCGCCTCCGGCTCCGGCGCCTGTCCCTCGCCCGGCTCCACCACGGTCAACAGGTACTGCGGCATCGCGTCCTCCTCGGGTCGGCGCCGGTCTGTTGCCGGCTGCTCACCCCTTGTACGAACGGGGTGGGTGCGTATCGACAGGACGGCGCGAAGATTCTCAGCCGGCGGGAAGAGGCTGCCGCATCAGCACCCAGAGCGGCAGTTCGTCGTCCGCCGTCCGCAGCTCTTCGGTGACCTCGAAGCCGAAGCCGCGCAGGAACCGCACGTTGGCCCAGCTGAACACCGCGGCCCCGGCCGGCAGGCCGTCGGCGTCGCAGCGCAGCAGAGCGGGGGCGAGGACCGCGGCAGCCAGGCCGCGGCGTCGGGCGCTCGGCCGCACGCCGAGGTGGGCGAGCCA
>JAOPWJ010000135.1 GCA_025965715.1 Blastococcus sp.
GCCGGAGCGGGCGCGGCCGCCGGAGCGGGCGCCGCCGCCCGGGCGAGCGGTGGCTCGGCAGGCACGGGTGCCGTCCGCGCCGGTACCGGCCCGTCCAGGTTCAGTCGATCGTCGAGACCTGCGGCGGAGATGAGCCTCCGGGTCCGCGCCGGGGCGCCGACGATGCGGCAGGACCGATCGGCAACCCGCAGCGCGGCGGTGAACGCGCCCAGCGCGTGGAGTCCGGAGCAGTCCCAGAAGCGCGTCGCGGCGACGTCCACGACCACCTGGCGGGTACCGAGGCCGCCGGCCTGAGTCAGCGCGTCGGCGATCAGCGGCGCGGTGGAGAGGTCGGCGTCCCCCGTGACACGGACGACGACCTGGTCAGGAGCGGGTACGAGTGTGACGTTGAGCAGGGGCACCGTGCCTCCGGGGGTCGCGGCCTGCGCGCTCGCGAGATCGGGCGGCGCGGCTTGACGGTACGGCGTCGTATCGCATCTATGCAACGGAGCGGAACCAATCCGATCCGTAAAGTGCGCGGGCGTCCGCAATGGCCGGCGCCCGGGTGCTGCGGCCGGAGGAGGCCGCCGACGTCCTCGCCCCGACGGGCCGCATCATCGGGCGCGGGGACCGACCGCTGCTGGACCCGGTATCTGAACCGCGTCGTCCCGGCTACTGTCCGCCTCTCGTGACAGCAGGAGGACGACGGTGCCAGGACTCCACGGATGGGCTCCCTACAGCGCCGTTCCGGGGCTGGCTCCGGGTCCGGACCGGACGCCGGGGGACGACGACCTGCGCCCCCAGTTCGCCGATCTCGGCCGGCTGGCCCGCCGCGGGGTGCGGGCCGTCGTCGGGGCCGCCCGCGCGGAGGAGCGCCCGAGGCTGTCGCGGATCCTCGCCGAGCACCTGGGCCCGGACGCCGGCGGGTACGACGTCGTCGAGGAGACGTGGCCGGCCTACGACCACGTGAACGTGCAGGCCGGGATGGACGCCTGGCTGGCCGATCCCGGCCGCTCGTGGGAGCTCGTCGGCGTCGTGAGCCAGCACGGTCAGCCGGTGGAGCTGGCCCAGCTGCTCACCCAGGAGGGCCAGTCCGACCCCTATGGTCCCCGGCCGGGCAACGCGGCCAGCGTCAACGTGGCCTGCGGGCCGGACGGTCAGGTGCGCCCCTGCGTGCGGTGCGCGCTCTACCTGGTCACCGAGGAGGGGGCGCGTACCGCCGTCCTGGTGCGGGCGCCGATGCCCCAGTACGGCCACGAGGGTGTGTCCGTGCAGGTGGTCAGCACCACCGAGGACCGCGCCCCGCGGGCGTCGGCCGAGATCCGGGCGGCCGCGCTGGAGCACAACGTCTTCCGCGGCCAGGTGCTCTCCTTCGGCCAGGAGGTCTTCGGACACGGGCAGACGCTGTTGCAGTTCCACCGGCGGCCGACCATGGGCGCCGACCAGCTGATCCTCGCCCCCGAGACGCTCGCCGAGATCCAGCGGCAGGTCGTCGGGGTGGGCCGCCACAAGAGCCGGCTGCTGGCCGCTGGGCAGCACCTCAAGCGCGGCCTGCTCCTCTACGGCCCGCCGGGCACCGGCAAGACCCACACCGTCCGGTACCTGACCGGCAGCCTGGACGGCACCACTGTGATCCAGTTGACCGGCAACGCGCTGCACCTGGTCGCCGAGGCGTGCTCGGTCGCCCGCGCGCTCCAGCCCGCCATGCTGGTCATCGAGGACGTCGACCTCATCGCCGAGGACCGCGGCATGCACCCCGGCCATCACCCGCTGCTGTTCCAGCTGCTCAACGAGATGGACGGCCTGGCCGAGGACGCCGACGTCGTCTTCGTGCTGACCACCAACCGCGCCGACCTGCTGGAGCCGGCCCTCGCCGCGCGCCCCGGGCGGGTCGACCAGGCCGTCTCGCTCGACCTGCCCGGGCCCGACGCGCGCCGGCGACTCTTCGACCTCTACCGGGGGCGGCTCGCCGTCGACACCTCCGGCCTGGACGACGTCATCGCCCGCACCGAGGGAGTGACCGCCTCGTTCCTCAAGGAGCTGCTCCGGCGGGCCGCGCTCCTGGCGGCCACCCGCGACGGGGGGCGGGACGGGGAGCTCGCGGTGTCGGCCGACGACCTCGGCTCGGCGCTCGACGAGCTGCTCGACACCCGCAATGCCATGACGCGCACGCTGCTGGGCGGCCCGCCGTCCTGACGCCCCGCTCAGTCGGCGCGAGGTCCCGGCGCGTTGGCCGGGTCACCCGCCGGATCGAGGTGGGCGCCGCCGGCGGGGCGCAGCAGCGGCCCAGCCGCGCCCTGACCGAGGCCGAGGGCGGCGACGAACTGCGCCAGCACTTCGTCGCCGCGGTGGAACGGCGCCCAGTCCAGCAGCCTGCGCGCGCGTGTGCTGTCCAACGCGGGCGCTCCCACCCCGATGTCGAGCCACCCCGGCTCGGTGGGCACCAAGTGCGCGGCGAACGCGGCGGACAGGCCGGTGCGGAGCAGGAAGGCGGGCACGGGCACGCGCACGGCGCCGAGCGCCCGGGCGACACCGTCGGCGTCCATCAGGGGCTCGGCCGCCAGGTTGAACGGACCGGTCGCCCGCCGGTCGAGCATCCGCACCAGCGCATCGGCGACGTCGTCAGCGTGCACGAACGACACCCGCACGCCGGGCAGCGGAAGGGGGAGCAGCCGGGCGACCGGCCGCGGGAGGAGCCGGGCGGCCGAGAAGAGCAGCGGCCCGAGGAAGTAGCGGCCGATCTCGCTGGCCGCCTCCGGCTGGAGGACCAGCGTCGGGCGGACGACGGTCAGTGCGATCTGCGGGTGGCGGCCCACCACTTCCCGCACCACGCGCTCGGCGTCCGACTTGTCCCGGCTGTACTGCGAGGTCGGGATGCCAGTGGTCGGCCAGTCCTCGGTGACCCGCTGGTCGCCGCCGCCCGGCGCGTAGGCCCCGAGCGACGACATGTGCACGACGTGCCCTACCCCGGCGGCGACCGCCGCCCGGACCACCCGGCGGGTGCCATCGACGTTGACCTGGCGGAGCTGCTCGGGCCGGCGGCCGGGCTGCAACGCCCAGGCCAGGTGCACCACCGCGTCGACACCGGCGAGGAACTCGGCGAGCACCTCCTCGCTGCGCACCTCGCCGAGGTCGGTCAGGTGCCACTCCACCCGGTCGTAGGGCGCGATGCCCGGCGGCTGCCGTCGAGCGAGCCCCCGAACCCCGGCCACCCCGTACTCCGGTGCGGTGAGCCGGCGCAGCAGCGCGGTGCCGAGATTGCCGGTCGCGCCGGTGACGGCGACCTTCAAGCCCTGGAGACGGTTCCGGGAGAGCTCAGCCATGCCGACCGGCTACCCCGGCGGCCGGGGGCCAACCTGTTTCGCGACCTGCCGGGCGGTCCTGTAGCTGCCGACGAGGTGGCGGTGCACCAGGCCGAGACCTCCGGTGCCGTGGAGCTCGCTCCGGTCTGCGACGACCTCGACGCGACGGTGGCGGAACTGGGGAGGTGGGATGTGGCGTCGAGGGGGACGCCAGCGACCAGCAGCGACCAGGGACGGGATCGGCCGGCCACGATCGGCCTGCCCGGCCGAGCGCGGCTGGGTCAGCGCGCGGCCTGGCAGCCACGGCCGTCGACCCCTGACCGCCACCTCACTCCGGGCCGAGGCGCACCCCGGTGGACGGCGTCGCCTGGCTGTCCTTGAGCTCGACGAAGAGCACGTGCGTGGGGCTGTCCCCGATGTTCTCCCCGGCGTGCTCCTGGGCCGGCAGCCAGCCGGTCAGCCCGGCCGGCATCTCGACGTCCCGGTGCAGATCGCCGGAGTGCAGCCGCCGGCGGAACGAGCTCAGCGTGTGCATGACGCTGTCCGGGTGGGTGTGCGGCGTCGTCCGATCGCCAGGGTGGTCGGTGTACTCGAGCACCCGCACGCGGTCGTTCTCGAAGACGACCGCGTAGTGGTCAGGGTTGCTCTCCACCGGGTCGAGGCTCATGCCGGGTCACTGTGCACCGGCGCCGGTGTGACGACCAGGGTCTCGTGGCCGGCGGAGCGGATCCGATCAGGCCGTTTCCCGCCGGCGCGCCGGCCACCCCCGCCGTTCGACGTGCCAGCATCGCCGGGAGGACGAGACGGCGGGCGCCGCCGACATGCCGGGATCGTGGCACCGGCGCTTCCGACCGTCACGGCGCCGCCGTACGGGCGCGGGTGTTCCGCGTCGGGCTCAGGTGCGGCCGGCGCCGTCCTGGATCGGGACGGCGTCCTCCAGCGCCTCCCCCCGCCGTTCGGGCAGCCACCACGAGGCCACCGCGCCGAGCAGGAAGAAGGCGGCGAAGGCGCCGAACACGAGACCGGAGCCGCCGGCGTCGAGCAGCGGCGGAACGCACAGCGGTGCGGCGATCGACGCCAGCCGGCCGAAGCCGGCCGCAGCGCCGGCGCCGGTGGCACGCAACGGGGTGGGATAGACCTCGGGGGTCACGGCGTAGAGAGCGCCCCAGGCGCCCAGGTTGAAGAACGACAGCACCATGCCGGTGACCAGGACGGCGGTGTCGCCGTCGGCGACCGCGAACATCGCCGCGCCGGCGGCCGAGCCGAGGAGGAAGACTGCCAGCGTGGGGCGGCGGCCCCACTTCTCGATGAGGAAGGCCGCGGCCGCGTACCCGGGCAGCTGCGCGAGGGTGATGACGAGCGTGAAGCCGAACGACTTGACCAGGGGAAAGCCGGAGGTGAACAGCAGGGTCGGCAGCCAGATGAAGGCGCCGTAGTAGGAGAAGTTGATGCTGAACCAGACGATCCACAGGGCGCCGGTGCGCACCCTGGCGTCGGCGGCCCACAGCGCACGTGGGCCGGGCGAGCGCGTCGGTGTCACGACCGGCGACTCCACCGGCGCGACGTCCGCCGCCCGCTCGAACCGGCGCACCGCCTCCTCGGCCTCCGCCACCCGGCCCCGCGCCTCCAGGAAGCGCACCGACTCGGGCAACCCGCGCCGCACCACGACGGCGTAGAGCGCGGGCAGGGCCCCGATGGCCAGCGCCCAGCGCCAGCCGCTGTCGCTGCGGGGGACGACGAAATAGCCGATGAGCGCCGAGAGTGTCCAGCCCACCGCCCAGAACGCCTCGAGGAGCACGACCATGCGGCCGCGCACTCGCGCCGGCGCGTACTCGCTGACCAGCGTGGAGGCGACCGGCAGCTCCGCACCCAGCCCGAGCCCGATCAGGAAGCGGAACACCAGCAGCGCGCCGACCGACCAGGAGAAGGCCGCGGCGCCGGTGGCGACCCCGAAGATCAGCAGGGTGACGGCGAAGACCTGACGTCGTCCGAACCGGTCGGCGAGCAGGCCCCCCAGGGTGGCGCCGAGGGCCATCCCGGCGAAGCCGATCGAGGCGATCCACGACAGCGCAGCGGGAGTGATGTCCCACTGCTGCTGCGCGGCCAGCGATGCCATGACGAAGGAGATGAGTCCGACGTCCATGGCGTCCAGCGACCACCCCAGTCCGGAGCCGACCACCAACCGGCCGTGCTCGCGGGTGAAGGGCAGCCGGTCCAGCCGTGCCGCCCGGGGCAGCGGGGGCGCCGTCGCCGTCATGGCTCCAGTCTGGAGCCGGCGCTCAGTTCCCGCGGCGCAGGTACTTCTTGATGCAGTGGACGACGCCCTGACGGCGGGCGAAGGAGTTGAAGTCGGCCAGCAGGTGCACCTGGAAGCCGAGGTTCTCCCAGACCCGGGTCATGTGCTGGTCGACCGGCTCGAGATCGGCGTTGTCGCCGTGCCCGAACGTGGGCAGGTAGACGTGCCGGCCGGCGTCGGCGCTGTTCTCGACCAGGCAGTTGTTCCAGGTGACGTGGTGCCAGTCGCGGACGGTGACCGGCGTGTCGTCCGCGGCGCCCGCGTCGGCCAGCTCGCGGACTGCCGAAGCGAGCGCGGCGCTCTGCTCCCGCTGCGCGACCGCCCGCAGGTCGGCCAGCGGCAGGCTCTGCCCCGGGGTGCTCCGGTGCACCAGCGGCGTGCGTCGCACGTCGAATCCCGCGGCGGTCAGGCCGGTGGCGATCTGGTCGTACACCTCGGAAAGGGCGTAGGGCGAGGACGTGCCGAGCAGGTCGTCGGCCATGGCCGGATCGCCCACGAGGAGGGTGAAGCGCCCGTCGTCCTGCCGCCCGATCAGCGTCATGAACATGTCGATGTGGAAGATCGGCTGGAAGGCGCCGGTGCCGCCCGACGGCAGGTCGAGGAAGTAGCCGTCGTCCTCCCGGCGGCCGCGGAACTCCGCCACCGGGATGGGCTTGCGGGTGCCGACCAGGGTCAGGGTTCGCCCGGAGTCGACGTAGTCGCCGAACAGTTGCCGGACGGTGGTGCCCAGGTCGGCGCCCTCGGGCGGGGTCACCGGAGCGCGGCGGCCCTGGAGCAGGGTCACGCTGTCGGCGAAGTAGTCGGTGCCGAGCAGCCAGAAGTCGTCACCGATCAGGCAATTGCCGCCCTGGAAGATCAGCGGGGCCTGGGCCGCCCGGATGCCGGCGTACTCCTCCACCGCGTCGGCGATGAGGGCGTCGCCCGCCCGCTGGAACTCCCACGGCTCCATCAGGTAGGAGCTGCCGTCGCCGGTGTCGCGGAGCGAGACGTAGGCGTCCTCGGCCCAGTCGGTGAACCTGACGTAGTCGGGCAGCGGCACCCAGGTCACCGTTCCGGCGTGACCCGCGTCGATGAACCACTCCTCGATCGGGGTCCGGGTCGAGGCGCTGTGGACCACCACGAACTCGGTGCCGGGACGCAGGGCGGAGATCAGCGAGCGGTAGGCGGTGGCCGACTCGGCGTCCTCGGTCGCCCAGGCCGGAAGGGCGAGGAGGATCTGCTCGATCCGGCCCTGCCACGACGAGGTCAGCTGAGGGCCCTGCAGGCCGGGGATCGGTCGACCGGCCGCCCGCAGCGACGCGTAACGCTCGACGGCCGTCCCATCCGCCGGATCGCGGTCGGTGCGCCGGTACAGCGGCGCGTTCGGAACCAGGTGCCGGTAGAGCCCGTCGCTGGCCACGGCCGCCTCCTCGGACCGCCGGTGCGTCCGGCGCTCCTACATCAGAGGTCCTAGACCCGCGCCCGCACGCGGGTCAACGGCCCGGCCGCCCAGTGGGATGGGGGCGGGCGCGTTCTCCACGCCGGAGCGCTCCGCTCAGGCGGTGCGGACGTGGGCGGTGACCAGTTCGGCGACCCGATCAGGTGCCAGTTCGGGAATCCAGTGCGGCACGTCGTCCAGGATCTCCAGGCGGTACGGCGCATCGACGAACCGCTCCGTGGCGTCGATGCCCGCGCGCGCGAGGAATGCGTCGCCGGTGCTCCACATGTGCAGGGTGGGTACCCGGACCTTCCCCACCGCGTCGCGTGCACCGAAGGGGATGGCCCGGTACCAGCCGAGGGCGGCCGACAGTGCGCCCGGTTCGCGCATCCGCGCCACGTAGTGGTCCACGAGCTGGTCCGGCAGACCGCCGTGGCGCAGCATCCGGCGCAGTGCCGCCCCCTCGCCGGCCAGCAACAGCCGCTCGGGCAGCAGGGGCACCTGGAACAGGCCTATGTAGTACGAGCGCAGCGACTGGTCGCTGGTCACCATCGCCTTGGCCATGGCCGCCGGGTGCGGCACGGACAGCGCGGTCAGCGTTCGCACGCGGTCGGGATGCCAGGCGCCCAGGGCCCAGGCCACCAGGCCGCCCCAGTCGTGTCCCACGATGTGCGCACTGTCCAGTCCGGCGGCGTCGAGCAGGGCCAGGACGTCGGCCGTCGTCTCGCGCAGCCGGTAGTGCGCGCGGCCGCGCGGCCGGGCCATGGGGGAGTAGCCCCGCTGGTCGGGGGCGAGGGTGCGCAGGCCGTGCTGGTGGAGTGCCGGGCTCACCCGGCTCCAGGCAGTGCAGTCCTGGGGGAACCCGTGCAGGAGGACGACGGGGTCGCCGTCGGAGGGACCGGCGTCGAGGACGTCGAAGGTGAGGCCGTCGCGGCGGAAGCTGTCCACGCCGCGACCATGCCAGGGCCTCAGCGTGTACGCAGGCCGTCGAAGAGTGCGGCCACCAAAGCATCGGCGAGTTCGCCGGCCGACAGTCGCCCGTCGGGGCGGTACCACTCGGCCAGGGAGTTGACCGTGCCGAACAGCAACCGGCCCAGGACACCGGGGTCGACGTCGGCGCGCACGCTGCCCTCCCGCGCGGCCTCGCGCACGAGGTCGCGGACGAGGCGGTCGAACCGGCGGCGCCGCTCGAGGGCGGCGCGCTCGACGTCGGAGTTGCCGCGCACCCGGAGCAGTTGCGTGACGAACGGCAGTTCGGCGGTGAGCACCCGGACCGATCCGCGGACGACGTGCTCCAGTCGGTCGATCGCCGGGCCGGTGACCGCGGCCGGCTCCTCGGTGACGACGAACAGCGCGTCCAGTGCGCGGTCGAGGGCCAGCCGGAGCAGCTCGATCTTGCTCGGCACGTGGTGGTAGATCGCCGACTTCGTGACGCCGAGCCGCCCGGCCACCTCCTCCATGCTGGTCGCCTCGAAGCCCCGGTCGTTGAACACGTCGACGGCCACGGCCAGTAGCGAGTCCAGTGAGTGACCGGGACGTCCACGCCGCGCAGGTGCGCTCACGCCCGCCGGTCCAGTGACCGCTGCGCCTTGCCGATGCTGCTCGGGAGCGTCTCCGGCTCCACGACCACGACGTCCGTGCGGCCGGTCACCGTCCCCGTCCGCCGCATGCCCGGTCGCGCGGTGCCGGGGAGCAGCCGAGCCCGTCCTCCGCCTCGACGCGGTCCTGGGCGGGTGCCCACGGCGGTCGGTCGCCCCGTGGTCCCGGAGGAGGCGCGCACCCGCCCTTTCTGCCGCTGGGGAACGGCGAACATCCCGAAGGGGTGGTCGCCGCGCGGGTCGGCTCCGCTCGTCGTCGGGAACCGGGCGAGGTCGCCGCGCTCGTGGCAGTCGTCGGGATGGACGCCCGCGGCCTCGCAGCTGCGGTAGCGGGCGGCGTTCCCGCAGGCGGGCCGCAGCGCGCACCGCAGCCGGGTCCACTGGGCGGCGCGCAGTTCGCCGACGCTCGTCGGTTCCGCCGCGCCGAGGGAGTCCGGTTCGGCGGCGTGCCCGAGCCGCATCCGCCCGGCGCCCGCGTCCTGCGTCATGCCTGCTCCCTCGTGTGCCGCCGGGGTCAGGAGCAGCGATGTCTTGTGCGAGATGGGTGGCCTGAGTCACACTATTCCTGACCGGACGGTCAGTAAATGCCTCGAGGGGGAGCGATGACCGCTGCTCCGCGGGACCGAGCGCTGGCTACGGACCCTGGGCGGCAGGCGGAGTTCGACGCCACGATCGCCGCCGACCACCGGATCGAGCCACGCGACTGGATGCCCGAGGGCTACCGGAAGACGCTGATCCGGCAGATCGCCCAGCACGCGCACTCGGAGATCATCGGCATGCAGCCCGAAGGCGACTGGCTGCTCGCGGCCCCGAGCCTGCGACGCAAGGTGATCCTGCTGGCGAAGGTGCAGGACGAGGCGGGGCACGGTCTCTACCTCTACTCGGCGACCGAGACCCTCGGGGCCGACCGGGACGAGCTCACCGACATGCTCATCGAGGGCCGGCAGAAGTACAGCTCGATCTTCAACTACCCGACCCTCACCTATGCCGACGTCGGCGTGGTCGGCTGGCTGGTCGACGGCGCGGCCATCTGCAACCAGGTGCCGCTGTGCCGGTCCTCCTACGGTCCCTACGCGCGGGCCATGATCCGGATCTGCAAGGAGGAGTCGTTCCACCAGCGGCAGGGGTACGAGCTGCTGCTGACGATGATGCGCGGCACCGACGAGCAGCGGGCGATGGTGCAGGACGCCGTCGACCGGTGGTGGTGGCCGTCGCTGATGATGTTCGGCCCGCCCGACGCCGACAGCCCGAACTCCGCGCAGTCGATGGCGTGGGGTATCAAGCGGCACAGCAACGACGAGCTGCGGCAGCGCTTCGTCGACATGACGGTGCCCCAGGCGGAGTTCCTCGGCGTGACGCTGCCCGATCCGGAGCTGGCCCTCGATCCGGAGACCGGTCGCCACCGGTTCGGCGCGATCGACTGGGTGGAGTTCAAGCGGGTCCTGACCGGTGGCGGGCCGTGCAACGCCGAGCGGATCACGCGGCGACGGGCCACCCGGGACGGCAACGCCTGGGTGACCGAGGCGGCGACCGCGTACGCCGAGAAGCACGCATGAGCACCGATGTCACGGCCGGGGGTGGCCACGGCGCCGTCCCGACCGGGCCGGACGTGCCGGTGCGCACACCGGTTCCGCCGCGCCGGGGGTGGCCGCTCTACGAGGTGTTCCTCCGGGGCAAGCGCGGGCTCAACCACGTGCACGTCGGGTCCCTGCATGCGCCGGACGCCGAGATGGCCGTGCACGCCGCCCGCGACCTCTACACGCGCCGCAACGAGGGCGTGAGCATCTGGGTGGTCCGGTCGGCCGACGTCACGGCGTCGAGCCCCGACGAGAAGGACCCGCTGTTCGCGCCCAGCGGCGACAAGGTCTACCGCCACCCGACGTTCTACGAGATCCCCGACGACGTCCCCCACATCTGAGCGGAGTGGATCTGCGCACGTGACGCGCACGAATCCACTCCACAACCAGGAGAGCGATGCACGAGGAGACCGTGTACGACGCGCTGACCGCCGCCCACGGCGACGACGCGCGATGGGCGTTCGGCACCGGGTTCGACGACCCGCTCGCCGGCGTCGACACCACCGTGCCCGAGGGCGTCCACCCGGCCGACCTGGGCGCGTACTGCCTCATGCTCGGCGACGACGCCCTCGTGCTCAGCCAGCGCCTCACCGAGTGGGTCACCCGGGGCCCGGAACTCGAGGAGGAGGTCGCGCTGGCCAACATCGGCCTGGACCTGCTGGGTCAGGCCCGGCTGCTGCTGGCCCGCGCGGCGTCGGTCGGTGCGCTCGGCCGGTCCCGGGGGCGAGCGACGGCGTCCATCCCCGACGAGGACGCCCTGGCGTACTTCCGCGACCCCGACGAGTTCCGTTGCACCGGGCTCGTCGCTGCGCCGGGGGGTGACTTCGGCCGGACCGTCGTCCGGCTGCTGGTGGCCTCGACCTGGCGGTTGGCCCTGTTCGTCCGGTTGCGCGACTCCCGCGACCCCGTGCTCGCCGCCGTCGCGGCGAAGGGCGTCGCCGAGCTCACCTATCACCGCGAGCACGCCGCCCGCTGGGTGCTGCGCCTCGGCGACGGAACGCCGCGGTCGCACCGGCGCGCGCAGGCCGGAGCCGACGGCGTGTGGCCCCTGCTGGCCGATGCCTTCACTGCCACGGACGTCGAGCGGCGGCTGACCTCGGCCGGGGTCGCGGTCCACCCGGGGGAGCTGCGCCAGGAGGTGGAGGGAGTGCTCGTCCACGTGCTGGAGCAAGCCACCCTGGCCGTTCCGCCGTGGCCCGAGGACACCGCCCCGTCGGGCCGCGAGGGGCAGCAGGGCCCCGAGCTCGTCGCCCTCCTGCGCACGCTGCAAAGCCTGGCCCGCGAACACCCGGCCGGAACCTGGTGAACGACCCGCCGCTCCAGCGGCCCGGCGCGGGTACGAGGTCGCGACCGGCCGACCCGCGCACGGTGGCGGAGACCGTGACCGACCCCGAGCTGCCGCAGCTCACGCTGGCCGACCTGGGGGTGCTGCGCGACGTCCGCACCGAGGGCACCGGCACCGTCGTCGTGGAGATCACCCCCACCTACAGCGGCTGCCCGGCGATGGGCGTCATGCGGGCCGACCTGGTGCACTCACTGCACGAGGCGGGCTTCGACGAGGTCGACGTCCGCACCGTGCTGGCCCCCGCGTGGAGCACCGACTGGATCACGGAGGAGGGGCGCCGCAAGCTGGCCGAGGCAGGGATCGCGCCGCCCGGACCGGCGCCCGTCCGTTCCGCCGGGCCGGTGCCGCTCGACCTGGGGACGACGCGCCGCGCCGCGAGCTGCCCGCTCTGCGGCTCCGAGGACACCGAGCAGCTCAGCGAGTTCGGTGCCACGGCCTGCAAGGCGCTGCGTCGGTGCCGCGACTGCAGGGAGCCGTTCGAGCACGTGAAGGAGATCTGATGACCGCGGTGGCGGTGCGACCCCGCCCGGCGTTCCACCGGTTGCGGGTCGCCCGGATCGACCGGCTCACCGATGACGCGGCGGCGCTGACCTTCGACGTCCCCCCGGCCCTGGCCGACGACTATGCCTTCCGGCCCGGCCAGTCGCTCACCCTCCGGCGCGGCGACGGCGGCCGGGACGAGCGCCGCGACTACTCGATCTGTGCCCCGGCGGGCTCACCGCTGCGGATCGGCGTCCGGGAGGTGCCCGGCGGGCTGTTCTCGTCGTGGCTGGTACACCGGGTGCGCCCCGGCGACGAGATCGAGGTGCTGCCCCCGTCCGGGCGCTTCACCGCCGATCTGTCCGTGCCGGGCGACCACGTCTTCGTCGTCGCCGGTTCGGGCATCACCCCGGCCCTGTCGCTGGCGGGGACGCTCCTGGCGGACGGCGAGTCGACCGTCACCCTGCTGTACGGGAACCGCCGCACCGACACGGTGATGTTCGCCGAGGATCTGGCCGACCTCAAGGACCGGTACGGCCGCCGGCTGACGCTCGTCCACGTGTTGTCCCGTGAGCCTCGCGACGCCGAGGTCACCAGCGGCCGGCTCGACGGCCCGCGGCTGCGCCGGCTCGTCGGTGCACTGGTCGACGTGCCCCGCGTCGACCACTGGTGGCTGTGCGGTCCGCACGGCCTGGTCACCGCCGCCCAGGCGCTGCTGACCGAGCTGGGCGTGCCGCGGGAACGGGTGCACCAGGAGCTGTTCTACGTCGACGACGTCCCGCCGGAGCCGGTGCGCGGGGACGCCGCGACGGTGGCGGGACCGAGCAGCGAGGTGACCGTCGTCCTCGACGGGCGGGCCACGCCCCTGACCCTGCCCCGCGACCTGCCGGTGCTGGACGCAGCGCAGCGGGTGCGCGCCGACCTGCCGTTCGCCTGCAAGGGCGGCGTCTGCGGCACCTGTCGGGCACGCGTCACGCACGGCGAGGTGCGGATGCGGCGCAACTACGCCCTCGAGCCCGGGGAAGTGGCCGCCGGCTACGTCCTCACCTGCCAGTCGCTGCCGGTGTCGGACCAGCTGACCGTGGACTACGACGCCTGAGGCGTGCGCGGGCAGGTGCGGTTCCGCAGCGGAGCCGTCCACCCTTTCGGGCGCGGGCGGCGGCGGTCAGGAACCATAGGGCCATGCAGGAGCTGATCGTCCTCGTGGACGACGAGGGCCGGACGATCGGCACCATGCCGAAACCGCTGGTGCACCATGGGGAGACCCCGCTGCACCGCGCCTTCTCCGCCTACCTCTTCGACGGCGACGGCCGCCTGCTGGTCACCCGCCGGGCCGAGGGCAAGCAGACCTTCCCGGGGATGTGGACCAACACCGTCTGCGGCCATCCCGGACCGGGCGAGGACGACGCCGCCGCGATCGCCCGGCGGGCGGCGTTCGAGCTGGGCCTGCCGGTGAGCGACGTCCGTCCGGCGCTGCCGGGCTACCGCTACCGGGCGGAGTTCCGCGGGGTCGTGGAGAACGAGATCTGCCCCGTGTACCTGGGGCGCTTCAGCGGGCCGCCGGCTCCGGAGTCCAGCGAGGTGGGGGAGTGGGAGCTGCTGGAGTGGACCGCGTTCCGGCGGCGCCAGGAGACGGAGGGCGACGCCTGGTCACCGTGGTGCCGCGAGCAGGCTCGGCTGATCGAGAGCGCCGGACTGGTGCCCGCCGGCTGAGGGTCGCTCAGCTCGCGGGAGCCAGCTCCACGGCGATACCCGGCTCCAGGGCGAAAGTCCCGCGCGGCCGGATGATCTCGGACACGACCGACGCCGACATGACGGCGCGGACCGCGTCGGCCTCGATCGGTCGGGAGAACAGATAGCCCTGCGCGATGTCGCAGCCCAGGGCCGCCACGGTCTCGGACTGCTGGGTCGTCTCGATGCCCTCGGCGACGGTGAGCAGGCCCAGGGTGTTGGCCAGCTCCACGATGGCGCGGGTGATCACGTCGTCGTGGGCGTCGCGGCCCAGACCGTCGACGAACTCGCGGGCCACTTTGAGCATGTCGATCGGGAACCGCCGCAGGTAGGCGAGCGAGGAGTACCCGGTGCCGAAGTCGTCGATCGCGATCCGCACGCCGAGACCCTTGAGCAGCCACAGCGTGGCGGCCGCGGCGTCGCGGTCGTGCATCAGCACGGTCTCGGTGATCTCGAGGACGAGCCGGTGCGGCTCCAGGCCCGAGTCGGCGAGGGCCGCGGTGACCTGCTCGACGATCGCGTCGTCGGCCACCTGGCGCGCCGAGAGGTTGACCGTCACCAGCAGGTCTTCCTGGTCGGGAGATTCGGCCACCCAGCGGGCAGCCTGCCGGCACGCGTCGTTGAGCACGAGCGCACCGATCTCGGTGATCAGGCCGCTGTCCTCGGCCAGCGAGATGAACTGGTCGGGCGAACGCAGGCCGTCGACCGGGTGCTGCCAGCGCACCAGCGCCTCGGCCCCGATGGGGCGACCGGTGCGCATGTCGATCAGCGGCTGGTAGACGGTGCGGAGCTGACCGTCGCGGATGGCCTCGGCCAGCTCCGACGCGGAGTCCTTGCGGATCACCGTGGTGTCGCCGAGACCCGGCTCGTACATCAGGAAGTCATTGCCGCCCTGGCGCTTGGCCGCGTACATCGCGATGTCGGCTTTGCGGACCAGGGAGTCGGCGTCGACGATGTCGGCGTCGCCCATGGCGACGCCGATGCTGGCGCCGACCGTGGTGACGACGCCCTCGCCGAGCAGGATGGGGACGTCGAGCTGCGTGCGGATGCGCTCGACGACGCGGGCGACGCCGAACCGGTCGATCGGCCCGTTGAGCAGGACCACGAACTCGTCACCGCCGAGGCGGGCGGCCGTGTCGGCCGGCCGGAGGCAGCCACGCAGGCGGTCGGCGACGGTACGCAGCAGCACGTCGCCGGCCTCGTGGCCGAACGTGTCGTTGACCGGCTTGAACCCGTCGAGGTCCAGGTACAGGACCGCGGGGTAGATGCGGGTGCGACCGGAGGTGTCGACGGCGTGGCGCACGCGGTCGAGGAACAGGGTGCGGTTGGGCAGCCCGGTCAGCGGGTCGTGCAGCGCCTGGTGCCGGAGCTGCTCCTTGAGGTCGGTGACCTGGCGGAGGTTCTCCTCCAGCCGGCCGCGCTCGAGCGACGTCGCCACGTGGCGGGCGAAGGTGTCGAGCAGCGCGAGGTCGTTGGAGCTGAAGGTCGTGACGTCACCGAGGCGGCCGCCGACGAGCAGCAGCCCGTGCACCCGGTCGTCGGTGCGCAGCGCGGCCGCCATGGCGTCCTTGAGCCCGCGGCCGGCCGCGTAGGCGTCCAGCTGCTGGCCGCGGCCCGAACCGGTCCGGGTGGTCAGGGCGCCGGAGGCGGACGCCAGGCGCAGCAGGCTCTGGTGGTCCTCGGGGTCGTCGAGCGGGGCCATCACGATGGTCTCGTGACCTTCCCGGCTGCGGGTCACGGTCGCGCCCTCGCGGCCGGCCGGGCCGAGCAGCACGAGCTCGGCCATGTCGGCGCGGAACGCCGAGCGGACGGAGGCGAGGAAGTCGCCCAGGGCTTCCTGGGTGTCGTCGGAGTGCAGCAGCGAGGTGACCTCGTGCAGCAGGCGCAGGTTCTCCTGCTGCTCGCGGGCACGGGTGTAGGCGCGGTAGGCGAAAATGATCAGCATCGTCGGCAGGGCCAGCATCGCCAGCGCCGCCGGGTCCTGTGCCGACGTCCGGGCGACGACGACGCCGATGGACGCCGAGCCGAGCGTGAACGGCAACGAGAAGCCGAGCATGCCCAGCAGGGGGCGGACGTCGGGGCGCCCCTCGGACAGGCTCATCACCGCGAAGATGGCGAGCGCGGCGGTCACGGTGGAGACCGCGACGGCCAGCAGTTGCACCACCCACAGCCAGGTTGGACCGACGGGGACCGCGAGCACGTTGAAGACGATCGTCGCCAGGCAGCTCGACAGGGCGAACTGGGCGACGTTGAAGGCCACCCGCAGACCACGCTGGCGCCGGTAGAGAACCAGTGCGGCCGCGGTGCCGAGGACCTGGGCCATCACGAGGTCGCCGGGGGCCGCCAGCACGAGGCCGGCGGCGAGCACGAGGTCGCTGATCGAGAAGGTGTGCGACTCGCGCTTCCACTGGACGTGCACGACCAGCACCTCGCTGACCGCGAAGGCCGCCGCCCAGAGCACCCACGGCAGGGTCACGGCCGTGGGTGCTGCGGGCAGTGAGTCGACGACGATGACGAACAGCAGCACCGCAGCAACGCCCAGAGCTGCGGTGAGCAGCCCGATGCGCTGGGAAACGCCCAACTGAATTCGGCGAATGCCTGCCACGAGGCCGCCGTTCGTCATCGTCGTCATGTCGTCAGCTCCAGCTCAGCCCGGACCAGGACAGACCCGACCAGGACAGACCCGACCAGGACAGACCCGACCAGCTCAGACCGGACCAGGACAGACCGGACCAGGACAGACCGGACCAGGACAGGCCCGACCAGGACAGGCCCGACGCGGACACGGCGCCCGGGAGCGGACCGTTGCCCTGGACTGCCGTCTTGAGCGCCCTGGCGTACTGCTGGCCGTTCCACTGCTTGCCGGTGAAGGAGGTCTCGCCCCGGAGTTCCTTGCCCTGCTGCTGGACGTGGTGGCTACCACGCGCCTTCTCGAGGGAACCGGTACCGGTCGAGCGCTCCCAGGTCTGAACGGCGTTCGGCGTGGCTGCGGCACTTGCCGCGGCCAGGTCGATGAGCCCGTTGCCCTGGGCCTTGCGGTCGTGCTTCCCCAGCGGCTTGGCGGTGCCCGTGAGCAGCGCCTTCACCTGGTCCGGGGTGAGCTCCGGACGCTGCTCGAGGAGCAGCGCCGCAGCCCCGGAGACGACCGCAGCCGCCTGTGACGTGCCGGTTCCGCGGAAGAACCGCTCGCCGGTGCGACCCTCGGGGTGAGCGGCGTCCAGCTGCGAGTTGGGCACTCGCAGGCTGACCACGGACTGGCCGGGTGCGACGACGTCCGGGTTGCGCTGGCCGTCGCCACTGGTCGACCACGAACCGACGATGTCGTCGTCCGTGGTGGCCGTCCCGAGGCCGTCCGACCCGCCGACGGCGAGGACGTACGGGTCGTAGGCCGGGTTGTTGAGCTTCACGCTGCCGTAGCCGG
>JAOPWJ010000139.1 GCA_025965715.1 Blastococcus sp.
TGCATCACATCGGCATCCCGGGCGGACGACTGCAGCAGAACGGACGATTCTGTTCCGCTTCTCACTCGCAGGGGTGGCTGGCTATCGAACCGGCGAGGGACGTCGCCGATCGCCTCGCGGGGCATCACCGTCTCCGACCCGCGAGGAGACGAACGTCCGCGCCGCCCACGCCGTGCGTGGCCGGCGCGCCGGAGGAGGAGTCACGGTGGACATCGACGATGTGGTTCCGGTGGCCGATCACGTCACCCGCCAGTCGCGGGTGATCGACGCTCCGTCGTCCATCGTCTGGGAGGAACTCTACCGGCTGCAGCTCACGTCGTTGCCGGTCTCTCTCCTGCTCGGGGCCGTGCGAGCGCTGCCGGTGCTGCTGTCCGGCCGGGGGCGCCGCCGCGCCGGCCTCGATCGGACCTTCCTGGACGTGGTGCCCATCCCGGTCCTGTCCTCCGAACCGCCGTCGCACGTGGTGTTCGGTGGGCTGCTCCAGGCCTGGCGGCTGTTCGGCGGGAAGCGGCCGCCTCAGCTCGACGCCGCCGGAGTGCGCGAGTGGTCGGAGCCCGGCTGGGTGAAGGTCGGCATGGAGTTCCGCCTCGCGCCGGCCGTCGGAGGGACGCGGTTGAGCTGCGAGACCCGGGTAGCGGCCACCGACGCGGGCACGCGGCGGCGCTTCGCCCGCTACTGGCTCGTCGTCCGGCCGGGCAGTTCGGCGATCCGGTGGGAGCTGCTGACCGCCGTCGCCATGCGGGCGGACGCGCGCGCCGGAAGCTAGCGGCCGCCGGCGACCTCGCGGGCTGAGCGGACCTCGATGGACCGCGCCGGTGCCCCCGCCGGACGATCTGTCGCACGAACGACGGATCGCTCAGGCACTTCTCATCGCGTGCCCAGGTAACGCCCAGGTGCGGGCCGGACCATTCCGAGGACTGGACCCGGAACGCAGGAGCGTCACGATGACCGCACCGGCAACTGCACCCACCCGCACCCCCGCCGACGATGCCGGTCGTCGGCGCGTCTACAGCGCCTTGACCGGCCTCGCCGCCCTCGCCGTCCTGTTGCAGGGCCTGTGGGCGGGCATCTTCCTGGAGCACGACGGTCAGCGGGACGACGCCGGCGGCTGGATCGACGTCCACGCCCACGGCGGGGAGGCAGCCCTCCTGCTGGCCCTGCTGGCCACCGTGTGGGCCCTGGTTCGGCTCCGCGGGCGCAGGGATCTCGTCCTCGGCGCGATCGCCCTGACCGTTCTCCTCGTGCTGGAGGCCTACCTCGGCGGCCTGATCCGTGATGACGGGAAGGACTCCCTCACCGCGATCCATGTGCCGCTGGCCATGCTGCTGATGGGATTGGCCGTGTGGCTGCCGTTCCGGGCAGCCCGAGAGGCCGCGTCACGCTGACCGGCATCCCCGGGCCGGCAACGCCCGGGGAAGGCGCGGTCGGTACGCGTCCGGTGGAGCCCGAAGAGCTGCTGGCCCGATTCCTGTGGAGCTGTATCGGCCCCGTCTGCCTATCGGCGGCCGAGGCGGTAGCCGACGAGGACGCCGATCAGGGTCAGCGCCGCGCCACCGATGGCGCCCCACGCGAGCGTCTGCATGTCGCCGGTCGGAGCAGCGGCCGCCGCCTTGCCGGTGAAGGTCCGGCCGGCCGCGACGGGAGCCCCGCCGACCATCAGCGAAGCGTCACTGGCCGCAGCGGCGGCCGACGGCGCGGCGGCGATCGGCACGACCACACCGGTCAGTTCGTCGTCGATCGCCGTGAAGAACTGGCCGGCCATCCGCTTGGCTACGCCGGTCATCATCCGCTGGCCCACGCCCGCCACCGGGCCGCCGACCACGGCGTTCGCCGAGTAGGTCAGCGTCGTCCCCTCGTCGGACGGCTCCATGGTGATCGTCACCGTCGCCCGCACGTTGCCCGGCGCACCTGCGCCCGAGGCGTGCATGACGTAGGACTTCGGTCGCAGCTGGTCGGCGAGCTTGACCTCGCCCGCGTACGTCCCGCGGATCGCCCCGACGCCGACCGAGACGTTCATCTTGTACTCGTCGTCGCCGACCTGCTCCAGTGATTCGCAGCCGGGGATCGTCCGTGCGAGCACGGCCGGGTCCGTGATGACCGACCACACCGTGTCGGGGTCGGCATGCAGTACCGCGGATCCGTCGAGGTTCACGCCATCGCTCCTGTTCCTGACCGCCGGAGGGAAGCGGCGGTTCGTTCCGAGTCGGGGGATCGCATGAGGTCGTAGAGCTCGGTGGGGGAGATGGGCATCGCCGCGATCCGGCGGCCCACCGCGTCCTCGATCGCCGAGGCGATCGCCGCGGTCCCGGGGATGACCCCGGCCTCGCCGGCGCCCTTGAGCCCGAGCGGGTTCAGCGGTGACGGCGTCGCCTGGTGGTCGATCTCGATGTCGGGCACCTCGGAGGCGTACGGCATGAGGAAGTCCATGAACGAGGCGTTCTGCAGCTGCCCGTCGGAGTCGTAGGCCATCCGCTCGTACAGCGCACCGGCCACGCCCTGCGCGACGCCGCCGTGCACCTGGCCCTCGACGATCATCGGGTTCACCACGTTGCCGCAGTCGTGCACCACGGCGTACT
>JAOPWJ010000157.1 GCA_025965715.1 Blastococcus sp.
TCTCCACCGCGCCGAACGTCGTCTACCGCGTGGTCATGGAGGACGGCTCCGAGATCACCGTCACCAACCCGAGCGACTGGCCCGAGGGCAAGATCGACAAGGTTTTCGAGCCGATCGTGAACGCCACGATCATCGCGCCGAGCGACTACACCGGCGCGATCATGGAGTTGTGCCAGGGCCGCCGCGGGCAGCTGGGCGGCATGGACTACCTGTCGGAGTCCCGCGTCGAGCTCCGCTACACGCTGCCCCTCGGCGAGATCATCTTCGACTTCTTCGACGCACTGAAGTCGCGCACGCGGGGATACGCGAGCCTCGACTACGCCGAGGCGGGTGAGCAGGAGTCGTCCCTGGTCAAGGTCGACATCCTGCTCCAGGGCGAGGCGGTCGACGCGTTCTCCGCGATCGTGCACAAGGACAAGGCCTACGGCTACGGCGTGATGATGGCCGGCAAGCTGCGTGAGCTCATCCCGCGTCAGCAGTTCGAGGTGCCCATCCAGGCCGCCGTCGGCTCCCGGGTGATCGCCCGCGAGACGGTCCGCGCCATCCGCAAGGACGTCCTGGCCAAGTGCTACGGCGGTGACATCACCCGCAAGCGCAAGCTGCTGGAGAAGCAGAAGGAGGGCAAGAAGCGGATGAAGATGGTCGGGCGCGTCGAGGTCCCCCAGGAGGCGTTCGTCGCCGCGCTCTCCACGAACGAGTCGACCGCGTCCAAGAAGTGAGCGGGCGGCTGCTGGCGGTCTGCGTCTCGGGCGCAGACCTCCTGGCGCTGCCGGACAAGCGGCCCAACCGCAGCGGCATCGACAAGAAGCCGGTCGACGGCCGGGTCCCCCTGCGCGAGCTCGGTCTGGACGGCGACGTCCAGGTCAACAAGAAGCACCACGGAGGCGAGGGCCAGGCGGTCTACGCCTACGCCCAGGAGGACGCGGAGCACTGGATCGCCGAGCTGGGGCGTGAGCTGCCGCCGGGACGGTTCGGCGAGAACCTGCGGACGACGGGACTCGACCTGCGCAACGCCGTCCTCGGCGAACGGTGGCGGGTCGGGACGGCGTTGCTCGAGGTCACCTCGTGGCGTATCCCGTGCGCCAACTTCGCCCGCTTCTGGGGCATCCCCGACCTGGTCAAGCGCTTCACTGCCCACGGTGCCACCGGCGCCTATCTGCGGGTGCTGCACATCGGGGAGATCGGCGCCGGCGATCCCGTCGAGGTCGTCTTGCGCCCCACCCACGGCATCACCGTCGCTGAGGCGTTCCGCATCGACATGCGCGAGAAGTCCCGCCTGCCCGAGCTGGCGCCCGCCGTCCGCTACCTGCCGGTCAAGGACCAGGCTGCGTACACCGCCAAGATCGAGAAGCGGCTGGCCGCGCGGCGCTGACCGGAGCCCGGCGGCGCGCTACTGTCCGCCGGGCCGAGGAAGTCCGGCCAACGGGGAGGTCGTCATGTTGCCGCACCGCGTGCGCCCGATGCTGCTCGCTCTCCTCATGCTCGCCGGGCCGGCCCTGGCCGCGTGCACCGGCGGCTCCGAGGAGTCGGCTCCCGATCTGCTCGCTCGTGCCAAGAAGGTCATCGACGGAGCGAGCAGCGTGCACTTCGTCCTGAAGAGTGCGGACGCCCCGACCACGGGCGTCGGTCTGCTCGGCGGCGAGGGTGACGTGCTCCGGCCGGCGTCCTTCGAGGGCAACCTGCAGGTTCTGGCGGCCGGCAGCTCCGTCGACGTGAAGGTCATCTCCGTCGACGACACCGTGTACGCCCGGTTGCCCTTCACCACCGGATTCAGCGTGGTGGACCCGGCGGAGTTCGGGGTCGGCGACCCGGCCGACGTGCTCGACCCCGAGGCGGGCATCTCGCAGTTCCTGGAGTTCGCCGAGTCGCCCCAACTCGGCGACGAGCGGCGGGTGGGCGGGGAAGTGGTGCGCGAGGTGACCGCCCAGATCCCCGGTGACCTCGTCGAGCAGGTGCTGACCAGTCAGGACCCGAGCCAGCCCGTGCAGGCGGTGTTCGCCATCGCCGCCGACAGCGGTGAGCTCCGCCGCGCGCAGCTGACCGGGCCGTTCTTCACCGCCGACGAGGACGCGACCTACACCATCGAGCTGAGCGACTTCGGGGCCGATGTCGAGATCACCGCGCCGCCCACCGGCTGACCGCGCGACCGGCGGGCGCCCGGCACCGGGCCTGCCGGTCGTCGTCCTCGCGACCCTGGCGGTGCTGGTCACCGCGGCCGACACCTACGTCGTCGTCCTCGCGCTGCCCGACATCCTCACCGGCGTCGGGATCGGCCTCGACGAGCTCCAGCGCGCCACGCCCATCGTCGGGAGCTTTCTGCTCGGTTACACCGCCACACTGCCACTGCTGGGCCGCCTGGCCGACGTGCGCGGGCGGGTTCCGGTCCTCGTGGGCTGCCTCCTCCTCTTCGCGTTCGGCTCCCTGCTGACGGCGACGGCCGACGGCCTGGGGACGGCGGTCCTCGGCCGCGGGCTCCAGGGCATCGGTGCCGGGGGACTCGTGCCGGCCACGCTCGCGCTGGTCGCCGACCGCTGGCCGCCCGAGCGACGCGCCCTGCCCCTGGGAGTCGTCGGAGCCGTGCAGGAGGCCGGCGCGGTGCTCGGACCGCTGGCGGGTGCGGCGGTACTCGCCGTCGCCGACTGGCGGGCCATCTTCTGGCTCAACCTGCTGCTGGGCCTCGGGCTGGCGATCGGCGTGCGGGCCGGCGGGGGAGCGCGCCGCTCCGATCCGGTGGGACTTGTCCTCGCCGTGGTGGCTGCTGCCGCGCTCGGACTGCTGCTTGCGGCCCCCGCCGCGCTGGCGGAGGACGTCACCCTGGGCCTGCTCTACGTGCCGCTCGTCCCGTCGGTCGCCTCCTCCGCTCCACTGGCGATCGCGGCCGCGGTGGCCGGAATCGCGCTCGTCGTCCGCAGCCTCACGGCCCCCTCCCGCGCCGTGCTCCCGCTGCGCGGACTGCGCCGGCTGGCCAGCGAGGTCGACGTCGCCGGCTCGGCGCTGGTGGTGCTGACGCTCGGCTGCCTGGTCTGGGCCTTCGCGGCGGCCGAACCGGCCACCGAGGTCGTGGCGCACGGCGAGTGGTTGCTCCCGCTCGCCGCCCTCGGCGCACTCGCCTTCGTGCTGCACGAGCGTCGGGTCGCCGATCCGGTCCTGCCGATCCGCGCGCTGCGTCCGGTGGGTGCGTGGGGAGCACTGGTCGTGAACCTGCTCGTCGGCGTCGCGTTGGTGGCGGCGCTGGTCGACGTCCCCCTGTTCGCCCGCAACACCACCACGCCCGGTGACCAGCTCGGCGCGGCGCTGGTCCTCCTGCGACTGCTCGTCGCCGTACCGGTGGGAGCGGTGGCCGGCGGCTGGCTGTGCCGGGTCGCCGCGCCGAGGGTCGTGGCCGGCGCAGGCATGGCGCTGGCCGCGGTCGCGTTCGCAGTCATGACGACGTGGGATGCGCAGTCACTGGACGGCGCGTGGTCCACCGTCGTCCTCCTGGTAGCCGGTCTGGGATTCGGATTGACGATCGCCCCGGTGAACACGGTGCTGCTGGGTGTCACCAGCTCGGACGTGCACGGAAGTGCCGGCGCGCTGGCGGTCGTCGCACGCACAGTCGGCATGCTCGTGGGCCTGTCCCTGCTGACCGCCGTCGCGCTGCGCCGGTTCACCGCCGAGGTGGCGGCCATCGGCTCGCCGATCGAGCTGTGCCCGCAGAGCCCGGCCGACTGTGCCGCGTACGAGGCGGCCGCGAAAGCCGCCGTCCTCACCCAGCTGCACACCGTCTTCGCCGGTGCCGCCCTCGCCGCCGGGCTCGCGGCGGTCGCGGCGCTGGCGCTGCTGCGTGAGGTCAGGCCTGCAGCGCGGTCCGCAGCTCCCGTCTGACCGCCTCCAGGTCGACCCCCCGGTCCGCGAGCACCTTCATCGCCAGCCCTTCGCCCTCCCGCAGCAGGCCCAGAGCGATGTGCCCGTCGGCGATGGTCCTCGACTTCAGCGCGACCGCCTCCCGCAGCGACAACTCCAGCACCTTCTTGGCCCGGGGCGTGAAGGGGATGTGCCCGATCATGCCGGTGTTCCGGCCTGCCGGGCCGCCGTCGAGGGCCCCGGGGCCGAAGGTGGCCTCGACGCGGTCGCGCACCGCGTCGAGGTCGATGCCCAGCGTCGTGAGGGCGTCGGCGTCGAGGTCTCCCGCGCCGACGTATGCCCGAACCGACTCCGCGACCGAGTCGTGGGTGAGACCGTGGGCGGCGAGAACGTCGGCGCTCGCGCTGCCCGCCTGCGCCACGAGAGAGAGAAGGAGGTGCTCGGTGCCGACCCGGCCCGAGTGCAGCTGCCGAGCCTGGCCCTGTGCCCCCTCCACGATCTGGCGGGCCTGCTGTGTGAACCGTTCGAACATCGCTCAGTCCTTCCGTCGGAGCGGCCCGCGGCCACTTGCGTACTTCTTGTGCACCGCTTGCCGGGTGACGCCGAGGAGCTGGGCGATCTGCTCCCAGGTCCACCCCTGATCGCGCGCGTTCTGCACCTGTAGGGCCTCCAGCCGCTCGACGAGGACCCGGAGTGATCGGACGGCCGTGAGACCGACCGCCGGGTCCTTGCTGCTCGCGGCGGTGGCCACCTGCCCTGTGTCCGCCATGCCTGTCAACTTAGGTTGCGGAGTCGCGCGGCGTCAACTCCGGTTGACTTGTGGCCGAGTGCTGAGTTGTTGGCGGCGACACGGGAGGACGCGCCGAAGCGGGCGACCACAACTCCGCACTGGGCGGAGAGGGGGGCTCTGCCGCGGCTCAGATAGTGAAGACGATCTTCCCGGCGGTGCGGCCCTCGAGCATGCGCTCGAAGCCCTCGCGCGCCTGGCTCAGCGGCAGCTCGACGTCGATCAGCGGCCGGATGCCGGTCACGCTGCACAGCTGGAGAAGTGATGCCAGTTCGTCGCGGGTGCCCATGGTCGAGCCGATCACCGACAGCTGAGTGAAGAAGACGCGGTTGAGCTCGGCGCCGGGGTTGAAGCCCGTGGTCGCACCTGAGGTGACCAGGACGCCGCCGGGCTTGAGCGACTTGATGCTGTGCGACCAGGTGGCCTCGCCGACGGTCTCCATCACGCCGTCCACCCGCTCCGGCAGCCGAGCGCCCGACTCGAACGCCTGGTCGGCGCCGAGGACCAGCGCGGCGGCCCGCTTCTCCTCGCTGCGGCCGGTCACCCAGATCCGGAAGCCGGCCGCCCGGCCCAGCACGATGAGCGCCGTGGCGACACCGCCGCTCGCCCCCTGCACGAGCACCGTCTGCCCCGGGCGCAGGCCCGACTTCACGAACAGCATCCGGTAAGCCGTCAGCCAGGCGGTCGGCAGGCAGGCCGCCTCGGCGAAGGACAGGTCGGCCGGTTTGGGCAGCAGGTTCCGCTTCGGGACGGCGACCCGCTCGGCCAGCGTGCCCTGGTGCAGCTCGGAGAACAGGGTGCGCTTCGGGTCGAGCGTCTCGTCCCCGGTCCAGCCGGGGCTCGCAACCACCCCGTGGACGATCACCTCGTTGCCGTCCTCGTCGAGCCCGGCGGCGTCGGTCCCGAGGATCATGGGCATCCGCTCCTGCGGCAGCCCGATGCCCTGCAGGCTGAACAGGTCGTGGTGGTTCAGGGACGCCGCCTTGACCTGCACCGTCGTCCAGCCGTCGGGCACCTCCGGCTCCGGGCGCTGGCCCACCTCCAGGACGGACAGAGGGTCCTTCGGGGCGGGGGCAGAGACGAAGACGGCCAGCATGACCGGAAGGTAACCGAGTCGGTGGGCGCCAGCGACGCGGCGTCGGCGGTGCCTTTCGACCGGGCTCCTGACCTCGCCGTTCTCCGGAACTGGACCGCGCGGGTGCGTGTCATGACGACGCGCGCACTCGTCATGGGCGGTTGGAGGGGCCCCGGCATCGCCGGGAAACCCGGCCTGGTCAGCGGCTGGGCGGCTCAGGGTGTCGATGTCCGCGGAGTGGGCGTCGGTCCCCTGCCGGCCTGGATCGTCGGCACCCAGCTGCGAGGTCGCGACGACCTCGTCGACCTCGACGGAACGTCGAGGTCGACGGGCACCTCGTTCTCACCGCCCGCTGATCGGCGGACGGTCATGCGGTCCGCCTCCGCGCCTCGCTGGCGCTCGCGGCGGTGCCCCCGCGGGTGTCAGCGGACGACGACGACGAACTCGCCCCGCGGCACGAACTCCCCGATGACCGGGGCGCCGTCGATCTCCCCGCCCAGCAGCAGTCCGCCGGAGGTCTGCGCATCGGCCAGCAGCAGTGCCTCGTCCCCGGTGATGGCCGAGAGGTCGGTGTGCGGCCGTACCCAGTCGAGGTTGCGCCGCGTGCCCCCGGAGACGAAGCCAGCGGTCAGTGCCTCTCGCGCTCCGGCGAGGTAGGGGACGGCGGCGGCGTCGACCACCGCGGTGAGTCCGCTGGCCCGCGCCATCTTGTAGAGGTGGCCCAGCAGCCCGAAGCCCGTCACGTCGGTGCCCGCCCGGATCCCGGCGGCGGTCGCGGCCTGCCCGGCCTCACGGTTGAGCGCGGTCATCGACGCGACGGCCTCCTCCGACACATCGCCGGTGGCCTTCATCCGGCTGTTGAGCACGCCGACGCCGAGCGGCTTGGTGAGCGACAGTGGCGTGCCGGCGACTGCGGCGTCGTTGCGGATGATCCGGTCGAGGTCGACCAGGCCGGTGACCGCCATGCCGTACTTGGGCTCCGGATCGTCGATCGAGTGCCCCCCTCCGACGTGGCAGCCGGCCTCCTGCGCCACGTCCAGCCCGCCGCGGAGCACCTCGGCCGCGAGCTCGGCGGGGAGCACGTCGCGGGGCCAGCCCAGCAGGTTCACCGCGACGAGCGGGTTGCCGCCCATGGCGTAGACGTCGGAGAGCGCGTTGGCCGCCGCGATCCGGCCGAAGGTGTAGGCATCGTCGACGACCGGGGTGAAGAAGTCCGTGGTGAGCACCAGCCCCTGACCGCCGGCGATGCGGACGACCGCCGCGTCGTCGCCGTCGTCGAGACCGACGACGAGTTCGGCGTTGGGGAAGCTCGGACCGGTGGCGGTGAGGCCCGCGACGACGGCCTCCAGCTCGCCGGGCGGGATCTTGCAGGCACACCCGCCGCCGTGGGCGTACTGGGTCAGCCGGATGCGGGTGGGCGCGGTGGTCACGGGACGAATCTAGGCGGAGAGCCTAGGCCTGGCCGCCCGGGACGACGACGAGCCGGGGAGGCCCAGCCGCCTTCGTGTGGCCCAGCGCTCGGCCGGCCGGATGACGGGCGGCGGGGTGAGCGGTGGCGGGGTGGCGGGGGACCGGAGGGGCGCCGAGACCGGTCAGGTTGCGCCGGGGTGCCGTCTCGTCCGTGAGCTCGGCGGCCTCCATGCGGTCCTCCCGGAACCAGCGCAGGGCCTGCCGCTCCCGGCACCAGGCCACCAGGAAGGAGTGGTCGCTGCTGCGCACGACCAGCTGCGGCTCCACCTCGCGCCGAGAGGCCCGGCCTTGGGCGCTCCGGTAATGGAGGGCCAGGACCCGGCGCCGGGTGACCGCCTGCTCGACGACCGCGTGGATCTCATCCGCCCGACCGGCCTCGGCGCTGACCCAGAGGCTCGTGGCCAGCAGGTCGGCACGCCGTCGCGGATCGGGCTCGAGTACGGCCAGCACCTTCTCCAGTGCGCCGCGCCCGGCGTCGGCGTACGGGCCGTCGGGGCGGGAAGCGAGGGCGACGGCGATGGCTGCTGCCTCTTCGGGCGCGAGGGTGACCGGCGGCAGCGCGGCGGGGGAGCGGGGCTCGATGCGGTTCACGAGACGGATGCTCGCAGCGACGTCTGACAGTTCTCGTGACCGCCCGGCGGGGGAGGGACGGCGGGGGAGGGGCGGCGGCGGAGGGACGGCGGCGGAGGAAGGCGGCTGAGGGACGGAGGGCAGAGGGCGGAGGGCGGACGTCGCGGGGTCGGCCACAGAATCTAGGCTGATCCGGGCGGGCCGGTCAGCAGATCGAGGGGTGCACGTGGCCGATCGGGACACCTCCACCAGCGTCCGGTCGCCGCTGCTCGTGGGCCTCGCCGTCATCGTGGCGGCGGTCGGGCTGCTGACCTGGGCCAAGTACCAGCCCTATCTCGTCTCCGTGCCGGCCGTGCTGGGAGTCCATGACCTCGGTCCGTCGATCCTTGGCGAGCCCGGACCCGTGTCGCTCGCCTCCGGGTGGGATTTCACCGTCGCCTACCTGCGGGCCGTGTGGAAGGCCCTGCTGGTCGGGCTGGTACTCGCCGCGGCCGTGCAGGTCCTGCTGCCGGCGGGCTGGCTGCGCCGGGCGCTGGGCCGCTCGGGTGGCGTGGCCGGCGGCGTGCGTGGCGGGCTGTGGTCCATCCCCACGCTGATGTGCTCCTGCTGTGCCGCACCGGTGGCAGTGGGGCTCCGCCGCGCCCGCGTGAGCCTGCCCGGGACGGTGGCCTTCTGGCTGGGCAATCCCGCGCTCAATCCGGTGGTGCTCGTCTTCTGCCTCGCGGTGCTGCCCTGGCCGTGGACCGTGCTGCGGCTGGCCGGCGGTGTCGGTGTGGTCGCCGCCGGGATCGCGATCGCCCGGGCCGCCGAGCGGCGTGGAGCGCTGGCCGCTCCCGTCCCGGTCCCCGACGATGCGCCCGTCGGGCCCCCGGGCCCGCTGCCGGCCCGGTTCGTGAGGTCGCTGGCCGGGATGGCGCTCCGGCTGGTGCCGGAATTGCTCGGCGTGGTCTTCCTCCTCGGCATGTTCCGGGGCGTGCTCTTCCCGATCGGGAACGGAGCGGGCGGCGGCGTCCTCGTCGGGCTGCTGCTCGTCGTCGCCGGTCTGTTGCTGCCGGTGCCGACTGGCGGCGAGGTCGCCGTTGTCGCCGCAGCGCTCGCCGCGGGCGCGCCACCGGCCCTGGCAGCGATCCTGCTCGTGACCCTCCCCGCGTTGAGCCTGCCGTCGGTGCTGATGGTCCGCACCGCCGTTCCTCGCCGGGTGCTCACCGGGGTCGTCGGGTGCACCGCCGGCGTGGCACTGCTGGCCGCGACCTTGGCACCCGCTCTGCTCTGAGACCGGCCACGGTAAGTTGCCGAGCGGAGGCGTCAGGGTGTCTGGTGACCCCCGCGGCCTCTAAAGCCGACGTGGCCGAGTAGCTCGGTCAGGCGGGTTCGATTCCCGTCCGCCTCCGCCAAGTCGTATGCCCACCTACGCTGCGAAGCGATGAGCGATCCCCGCAGGCACGTGCCCCGCACCGACACACTGCTCGCCGACCCGCAGCTGGCCTTCGCCCGCGACCGGCTCGGCCATGCGCTGGTCAAGGGGGCGGTCCAGCGGGTGCAGCAGCGCATCCGGGACGGGGAGGTCGCCCCGCTCGACGCCGTCGGCGCCGTCCTCGCCTCGCTGCCCTCGACGGCCAGCAGTCTGCAGCCGGTGCTGAACGCGACCGGCGTCCTGGTGCACACGAACCTGGGCCGGGCGCCGCTGTCGCCGGCGGCGGTCGAGGCGGTCGCCACCGCCGCCGGCACCACGGCCGTCGAGCTGGATCTGGGCACCGGCCGCCGTGGCCCCCGCGGCGAGGCGGCCCTCGCCGCCCTGCTCGACGCCGTCCCCGCCGCCGAGGCCGCCCTGGTGGTGAACAACTGCGCCGCCGCGCTGGCCCTGGTCGCCACCGCGCTCGGTCAGGACCGCGAGCTCGTTCTCGCCCGCGGCGAGCTGGTCGAGATCGGCGACGGCTTCCGTATCCCCGACCTCCTGGTGAGCACCGGTGCTCGACTGCACGAGGTGGGGACGACGAACCGGGTCACCCTGGCCGACTACCGCGCCGCCCTGGGGCCCGACACCGGCGCAGTACTCAAGGTGCACCCGTCGAATTTCGTCGTCCGCGGGTTCACCCGCGCCGTCCCCGTGAGCGAACTCGCCGCTGCCCTGGCCGGAACGGGCATTCCCCTGGTCGCCGACGTCGGCTCGGGTCTGCTCCGGCCGCACCCGCTGCTGCCCGACGAGCCCGACCTCCAGAGCACCCTCGCCGCGGGCGCCGACCTGGTACTGGCCAGCGGCGACAAGCTGCTCGGCGGCCCGCAGGCGGGCCTGGTCCTCGGCCGCGCCGAACTCGTCCAGCGGCTGCGCCGGCACCCGCTCTACCGCGCACTGCGGGTGGACAAGACAACGCTCGCCGCGCTGGAGGCGACGCTGCGCGGACCGCTGCCACCGGTGCAGGAGATGCTCGCCGCCGACCTCGACGGCCTGCGCGCACGGGCCCGCACCCTGGCCGCCCGGCTCGCCGCGGCCGGGATCGACGCCGTCGCCGTCGACGCCCCGGCGCGGGTGGGCGGGGGAGGGGCGCCGGAGCACCCGCTGTCCGGTGCGGGCGTGTCGCTGCCCGCGTCGTTCGCGGCGCCGCTCCGGCGCGTCACCCCGCCGGTCGTCGGCTACGTGGAGGACGACCGGACCGTGCTGAACCTGCGGAGCGTCCTGCCGTCCCAGGACGACCTCCTGGCCACCGCTGTGCTCGCCGGCGCCGTGCTGGCCGGCGCCGTTCTGGAGCTCCCCGCCCCGTGACAGGAATGCAGGTGATCGCCACCGCCGGGCACGTCGACCACGGGAAGTCCGCGCTGGTACGTGCGCTGACCGGCATGGAGCCCGACCGGTGGGCCGAGGAGCGCCGCCGGGGGCTCACCATCGATCTCGGCTTCGCGTGGACGACCCTGCCCTCAGGGCGGCGGCTGGCGATCGTGGACGTGCCCGGGCACGAGCGGTTCGTCGGCAACATGCTGGCCGGGGTCGGCTCGGTGCCCGCGGCCCTCGTCGTGGTGGCGGCCGACGACGGCTGGTCGGCGCAGACGGCCGAGCACGTCGCCGTCCTCGACGCCCTGGGCGTCCGCCACGCGCTGCTCGCGGTCACGAAGGCCGACCTCGCAGATCCCACGCCCGTGCTCGCCGACGCCCGTGAGCGGCTGGCGACGACGTCGATGGGGGCGGTGTCCGCGGTCGCGGTGAGCACGGTGACCGGCGGGGGGATCGCCGAGCTGCGCATCGCGCTCGACGGCATGCTCGCCGCACTCCCCGCGGCCGACCCCGCGGCCCCCGTGCGCCTCTGGGTCGACCGGGCGTTCACCATCCGCGGTGCGGGCACGGTGGTCACCGGCACGCTCGCTGCGGGCACCGTCGCCCCGGGTGACCGGCTCGCGCTGGGCCACCGGGAGGTGACCGTGCGGGGCGTGCAGTCGCTCGGGGAGCCGGTGGAACGGGCCTCCGCCACCGCCCGGGTGGCCCTGAACCTGCGCGGCATCGCAGTCGAGGAGCTCTCCCGGGGTGATGCCCTGCTGACGCCCGGCGCTTTCCGGCTCACGGCGGTCGTCGACGTCGCCCTCGCCGGTGCCCCGGAGGGCAGGCTGCCGGCCGAGGCGGTGGTCCACATCGGCTCGGCGACGGTGGGTGCCCGACTCCGCCGGTTGGACGGCGGGGTGGTTCGCCTCCGCCTCGCGGCGCCGCTGCCGCTGCGGATCGGCGACCGGCTGCTGGTACGTGACCCGGGCACGCGGCGGGTGTCCGGCGCCGATGTCCGGGACGTCGATCCGCCGGAGCTGCGTCGTCGGGGCGCGGCTCGTCAGCGCGCTGCCGAGCTGGCCGCCCAGCCGCCCGGTCCGGCCGGCGCGGCGACCGATCTGGCCCGCCGCCGCGTCGTGCGGGCCGACGACTTCGTCGCGATGGGATGGCCCGTGCCGTCGGGCGCCGCGCGGATCGGGTCCTGGTTGCTGGCGGCCGGGCTGGTCGAGGAGCTGGCCGCCGCCGTGCCGGGGCTGGTCGCGGACTATCGGCGGGCGCATCCGCTGGAGCCGGGCCCGCCCGCCGAGGTGGTCCGGCGGGAGCTCGACCTCCCCGACGCCGAGCTCCTCCCGGCTGTCGTCCACCCGCCCCTGGTGCTGCGGGAGGGCCGGGTCGTCGACGGCTCGGGGGACCTTCCGCCGGCTGTGCAGCGGGCGGTGGACGTCATCCGTGCCCGTCTCGCGACCGACCCGTTCGCGGCGCCGGAGGCCGGCGATCTGACCTCGGCGGGGCTCGGCGTCCGGGAACTGGCGGCGGCCGTGCGCAGCGAGCAGCTCGTGCGGATCGCCGACGGGATCTATCTGGCTCCGGGGATCGCCGAGGAGGCGCGGGCACGGCTCGCCGGCATCCCGCAGCCGTTCAGCCTCAGTCAGGCGCGGCAGGCATGGGGCACCAGCCGGCGGGTCGCCGTCCCCTTGGCCGAGTGGCTCGACGCGCGTGGCGTCACCGCGCGGTTGCCCGACAACACCCGACGGCTGCGCTGAGCCGTGGCCCCCCGCGTCGGCGCTGGTGGGCGGCGAGGGCGGGACCGCCCGGTCGTGCTCGTTCCTAGGCGAGGTTCAGCTGCCACGAGACGCCGTAGCGGTCGTTCACCCAGCCGAACCGGCGGCTGAAGCCGTAGTCGTCCAGCGGCATCAGCTGGGTTCCGCCGTCAGCGAGGGCTGCGAAGAGCCGCTGGATCTCCTCCTCCGACTCGGTCTCGATCCAGACGGAGAACGACGGAGTGAACGAGAAGTCGTGAACAGGAGGGCTGTCCGTGCACAGGAACTCCTGGCCGGCCAGGGAGAACCTGGCGCGCTGCACCGTTCCCTCGGCGCCCGGTCCCTCCGGCCCGTACCGGGTGATGTCGACGATGCGCCCATCGTCGACGAGCGACGTATAGAAGGTCATCGCCTGCTCGGCGTCACCCGTGAACATCAGGAAGGGCGCGATCTGCTTCGGCATGCCGGGCAGGCTAGAGGTCAGCACCGCGACTGTCCGGCACACACACGACGGTGGCGGCTTCAGACGCCGCCTGCCTCGCGGAGCATCCGGGCCCGCTCCTCGTGCTCGTCGGACCGGGGTGGTGGGGATACCCGGCGTCGACCGTCTCCGCCGTGTCCTCGGGGAGCACCGGCCCGGGCAGGTGTGAGAAGCGCTCGCGGTGACCGCAGGTTCGCGACGGCCGGCTTCGGTTCGACGCAGCGTGAGCGGCCGATGCCTCCGGCGGCGGCCATGCGTCCGGCGGGCGAGCAGCCCGGCGTCGCCGAACAGCCCCGAATCCGTCACCCCATGGGGTGCCTGCCGTCCGCGGACTGCTGACACGGGACGCAACGGACCTGTTACTGAGAGTGCGGCCCACGGATGGGCCGCTCCGAAACATCACGTCAGCGAAAGTGAAGGTGACTCAGTGTCACGAGGATCTGGCTACCGGCACAGTCGACGCTCGAGTCGGCGCGCCATTGCCCGCGGTGTTGCGGTGTCGACGTTGGGCGCGCTCCTCGCCGGCGCCGGTATCGGCGTGGCGCACGCCGACGTCGATCCCGCACTGGGCTACGACGCCGTCGCCAACAAGGGCTCCCTCTACAACATCGCCGAGGTCGTCGGCGCCCACGACGCCTACCGGCGCGGGCTGACCGGCAAGGGCGTCGGTGTCGCGCTGATCGACACCGGCGTGGTTCCGGTGCAGGGCCTGACCAGTGGCAACGTGGTGGACGGGCCGGACCTGTCGTTCGACAGCCAGCTGCCCGGCCTCGCGCACCTCGACGGTTTCGGGCACGGCACCCATCTGGCGTCGATCATCGCCGGCCGTGACGTCGCAGGGACCCCTTCCTCCTACCTCGACCCCCGGCGCTTCGCCGGGGTCGCGCCCGACGCGACCCTGGTGAGCGTGAAGGTGGGGGCGAGCAACGGCGCTGTCGACGTCACGCAGGTCATCGCGGGCATCGACTGGGTGGTCGAGCACGCCAAGGACCCGGGCCTCAACATCCGCGTGATCAGCCTCTCCTACGGCACCGACTCGGTCCAGAGCAGCCGCGTCGACCCGCTCGCCTTCGCCGTCGAGAACGCCTGGAAGCACGGGATCCTCGTCGTCGCGGCCGGTGGCAACGACGGTCAGCCCGGCAAGACGCTCGCCGACCCGGCCTACGACCCGCACGTCCTCGCGGTCGGCGCCATGGACGACGCCGGCACTGTGGACCCCTCAGACGACACGGTGCCGGAGTGGTCCACCCGGGGCACGGACGCCCGGCACGTCGACGTGGTCGCTCCGGGCGTGTCGGTGCTCGGCCTCCGCGTGCCGGGAGGCCTCGAAGACTCGGAGAACCCGCAGGCCCGGGTCGGCGACCGCTTCGCGCGGGCGTCGGGCACCTCCCAGGCGACCGCGGTGGCCGCCGGCGAGGCGGCCCTCATCCTGCAGCAGTACCCGTGGCTGGCGCCGGACCAGGTCAAGCAGCTGATGACGACGACGGCCAGTGGCATCGCCTCGACCCTGCCGATCTTCGGCGGTAGCGGACTGGTGAACCTCCGCACGGTGCTGACCAACCCGATCAGCGCCCTGCTCAAGACCGTCGGCGGGCTTCTCGACTCCCTGCTGGGTCCGGCGTGGGGGACGGGGACGGGGTCGCTGGAGAAGGCGCGCGGCACCTTCCACGTCGGCTCGGGCACGTCGCAGCTCCGCGGCGAGATCGACATCTTCGGCGAGACCTGGAACGGCTCCACGTGGGCCAAGCAGGCCGCCGGCGGCTACGCGTGGGACCGCGGCAGCTGGCACGCGGAGCGGATGTCCGGCGACGCCTGGCAGAACGGCGCCTGGCCGACCACGAGGTGGCTCAGCAACGACTGGACCGGCGAGAGCTGGACCAACGACGCCTGGTCGGCCAAGACGTGGAGCAGCGACTCCTGGTCGGCCAAGACGTGGAGCAGCGACTCCTGGTCGGCCAAGACGTGGAGCAGCGAGAACTGGTCGTGACCACGCCGAGGTAGCGGTCGGGGCGGCAGGGCTTCCTCGATCCACCCGATCGGGTGAGGCAGGGCGGGGTGGGACTCAACGTCCCACCCCGCCCTGCCGTCGTCGTCACGGAGGAGGTGAGGAAATGGACAGTGTCCTGCTCGGTCTGCGTACCGCCCTGCGGCCGGCGCGGCAGACCGTGGTGGTCGTCGCGATGATCGTCGCCCTGCTGGGCCTCACCGCGCTCGTCGGCCATCCGTTCGTGGGCCTGGCGCCCTACCTGGGAATCGCGAACCTGCCCTGGTGGGCGTTGGGTGTCGGCTTCGCCGCAACGGAGTCGTGCGTGTTCTACCTGCAGACCAAGCAGCAGGCACGGACGGTCTCGATCAGCGAGCTGCCGCTCGTGCTGGGTCTCTTCCTCGCCTCACCGGCGCAGTTGCTGCTCGGCCGGCTGGCCGGTTCGGTGGCGATCTTCCTGGTGCACCGGCGCGCCCCCCGGTTGAAGACGGCGTGGAATCTCGCGCTGGTCAGTCTGCAGACCGCCGTGGCCGTCGCCCTGTTCCACCTCCTGGCCGGGGGCCGGGAGGTGAGTAGCCCGCTGGTCTGGCTCGGTGCCTACGCCGGCGCCATCGCCGCCAACTGCGTCGGCAGCATCGCGCTGGCCCTCGTCATCGCCGTCTACGAGCGCGACCTGCGTGTCCGTCCGATCCTCGACGACATGGTGACCGGCGAACCCTTCGCACCGTTCGTGATCACCCTGGGTCTGATCGCGGTGCTGAGCCTCTCGGCCGCCCAGCACAGCGCCTGGCTGCTGCTCGTCACGGGTGCCGGCCTGCTGCTCGGCTACCGGGCCTACGCCTCGCTCGCCGACCGGCACCTGGGCACGGAGCGGCTCTACCGCTTCGCGCAGGCCGTCACCAGCTCGCCCGAGGTCGACGAGACCCTGCGCAACCTCCTGCGGGAGGCCAAGGAGCTGTTGCGGGCGGGGCGTGCCGAGGTCGCCTTCGTCGCCACCGACGGAGGGGACGTCGCCCACGTGCGCCTCGGTGCCACCGGGCGCCTCGGACGCTCCTCGGAAGCTCCCGCGCCCGCGGACCAGTGGCTGCTCTCGCGCGTCGTCGGGGACGGGGAACCGCTGCTGATCAGCCGCGGAACCCGGGACGCCGTCGAGCGTCGGTGGCTCGACGCCCAGGCCGCCCGTGAGGCGGTAGCGGTGCCACTGCGCGGCGGCACCGGCATCCTTGGCGTCCTCGTCGTGACGGACCGCGTCGGGGACGTCCCCACCTTCGCCGAGGACGACGTACGGCTGCTCGAGACGGTGGCCAGTCACGCCAGCGTCGCGCTGCAGAACGGCAAGCTGATGGACCAGCTGCGGCACGAGGCGCTCCATGACGCACTGACCGGGTTGCCCAACCGGGCAGCCCTCCAGCGCCAGCTGGCCGCGGCGCTCGAGGAGGTCGCAGACGGCCGCTCCCCGGGAGCGGCGGTCATGATCCTCGATCTCGACCGGTTCAAGGAGGTCAACGACACCCTGGGTCACCAGCACGGCGACCAGCTCCTGATCGAGGTCGCCACCCGGCTGCGGACCGCGGTCGGGTCGGCGGGCTTCGTGGCCCGCCTCGGTGGCGACGAGTTCGCGATCCTGCTGGGCGGTACCGACAGCGAGGACCGCGCCGTCCGGATGGGTCGCCGGTTGCTGCGGTCGCTGGAGCAGCCGGTGTCGCTCGACGGCCTGGAGATCGAGGTCGGTGGTTCGCTGGGCCTGGCGATCGCCCCGGCGCATGCCACGGACCCTGCCGCGCTGCTCAAGCGGGCCGACATGGCGATGTACGACGCCAAGGCCTCGACCGGAGGCGTGCGGCTCTACGAGGCCGACCCCGACTCGGACAACCCCCGCCGGTTGATGCTCGTGTCGGAGCTGCGAACGGCACTGCACCAGGGCCGGATCGAGGTGCACGTGCAGCCGCAGGCCCGGACGGCCACGGGGGAGACGGTGAGCGTCGAGGCGCTCGTGCGCTGGAACCACCCCGACCTCGGCTTCGTCCCGCCCGACGAGTTCATCCCGGTGGCCGAGCGCAGTGGCCTGATCGGGCTCGTCACCACCCGGGTGCTCGACATGTCCCTGGCCGCGGTTGCCGACTGGGCGCGGCAGGGCGTCGACCTCGGCATCGCAGTCAACCTCTCCACCCGCAGCCTGCACGATGCCGACCTCGTCGACGAGGTGTCCCGGCTGTTGCGCCGGCACGGCGTCCCGGCGTCGCGGCTCACCCTCGAGGTCACCGAGGGCTCCGTCATGGCCGACCCGGCGCGTGCGATCGCGCTGCTGCACCAACTGCGGGCGCTCGGTGTCCGACTGTCGGTCGACGACTTCGGCACCGGCTATTCGTCGCTGTCCTACCTCAAGAGCCTGCCGGTCGACGAGGTCAAGATCGACCGAAGCTTCGTCACGCACCTGAGCGACCAAGGGGCAGACGTGGCGATCGTCCGCGCGATCGTCGACCTCGGCCGGCACCTGGGGCTGGAGGTCGTCGCCGAGGGCGTCGAGGATCAGCCGACGTGGGACCTGCTGACCTCCATGGGCTGCGACCTCGTCCAGGGCTGGCACCTCAGCCGCGCGATGCCCGCCACCGAACTCGTTCCGTGGCTACGTGGGCGGGAAGCTCGACGGCCCGCACTCCGCGCCCTCTGACCCCGCTCTTCCAGGGGAAGCGACCGCAAAGCCGCAGCCGGCGACCGCACCCCCGCCACCGGGGGAGGGTGATCAGTCGTCGATCGGCACCCAGCGGGCGGCGCGCTTCTCCCGGAAGGCCGCGATGCCCTCCTGGCCCTCGTCGCCGGCGAAGAAGCGCGCCGAGAGCTCGAGCAGGTCCCCGAACTCCAGGCTGGTCCCTGCGCGCAGCAGGCGCTTGGTCTCGGTGAGGGCGGCCGGAGCACCCGCGGTCAGCTCGACGAGTTGGGCGTGCAGCTCGGCCTCCACATCGGCGTCGGGCACCACGAGGTCGACGAGCCCGCCGCGGACGGCGGCCTCCGCATCGAACGCCTGACCGGTGAGCATCAGTCGGTGCGCGACGTGCGGAACCATCCTCGGCAGCACCACCGCGGAGATGACCGCGGGCACCAGCCCGAGGCGCACCTCGGAGAAGGCGAAGGTCGCCGACGAGCCGGCCACCACGATGTCGCACGCCGCGAGCAGCCCGACCCCACCCGCGCGGGCGGGGCCGCGCACCACGGCGACCACGGGCTTGGGCGACGACCAGATGAGCTCGAGCAGCTCCGGGAACTCCCGGACGCCCTGGTGCTGCGACCCGCCACCCGCCGCCTCGGCGAGATCCATGCCCGAGCAGAACACGCGGCCGGTGTGGTCCAGCACGACCACCCGGACGGCGTCGTCCGCCAGTGCGTCGGTCAGCGCGGCGCGGAGCTGGGCCCGCATGGCGCGGGACAGCGCGTTCCGGTTGGCCGGGGAGTCGAGCGTCAAGGTCGCGACACCGCGGGCGACGCGCACCTGCACCACTTCGTCCGACGTCACAGCGGCATCCTGCCGGGCGGTGGCGGAGGCGCGGCACACTGGGAGCAGATGAACACCGTCCTGCCGCTGCTTTCCGACTCGGGTCCGGCCCCCGGGTCACCCGGACCCGACCGGCTCCCCGACAGCGCCCGCGCCGGCCTGACGACGACGCCGTTCGGCCTCTACGTGCACGTGCCGTTCTGTGCGACCCGCTGCGGCTACTGCGACTTCAACACCTACACCTCCGACGAGCTGGGCCCCGGCGCCAACCGCGCCGAGTACGCCGGCACCGCGATCGCCGAGCTGCGCCGCGCCGCGCGGACCCTGGGTCCCGACCTGCCGTCGATCTCCACCGTGTTCGTCGGCGGTGGCACGCCCACGCTGCTGCCGGCCGACGACCTCGCCGCCGTCCTTGCGGCAGCCCGCGACCTGTTCCCCATGGACGACGACGTCGAGGTGACCACCGAGGCCAACCCCGAGTCGGTCACCCCCTCTTCGCTGGCTCGCCTGCGCGGGGCCGGCTTCACCCGCATCAGCCTCGGCATGCAGTCCGCCGCCGAGCACGTGCTCGCCGTCCTGGAACGCCGGCACACCCCCGGCCGGGCGGTCGAGGCAGCGCACGAGGCCCGCGCGGCTGGGTTCGAGCACGTCAACCTGGACCTGATCTACGGGGCGCCGGGGGAGACCGACGCCGACTGGGCCGCTTCGCTCGACGCGGTCCTCGCCAGCCCGGTCGACCACGTGAGCGCCTACGCGCTCATCGTCGAGGACGGCACCCGGCTGGCCCGCCGGATCAGTCGCGGCGAGCTGCCCATGCCCGACGACGACGTCCTGGCCGACCGGTACGAGCTGGCCGACGCCACGCTCGGCAAGGCCGGGTTGGAGTGGTACGAGGTGTCCAACTGGGCGACCGGCGAGGCGGCGCGCTGCCGGCACAACGAGCTCTACTGGGCGAACGCCAACTGGTGGGGCGTGGGGCCCGGCGCGCACAGCCACGTCGGCGGCCTGAGGTGGTGGAACGTCAAGCACCCGGCCGCCTACGCCGACCGGCTGGCCGCGGGCCTCAGCCCGGCGCAGGACGCCGAACTGCTCAGCGACGCCGACCGCGCACTGGAGACCGTCATGCTCGGGCTCCGGTTGCGCGACGGACTCCCGCTCGCCGCACTGTCCGACACCGGACGGGCGAGAGCGGCGGACGCCGTCGTCCGTGGGTTGCTCGAGTCGGCCGCGCATGCCGCCGGCCGCGCCGTCCTGACCGGCCGCGGGCGGCTGCTCGCCGACGCGGTGGTGCGCGACCTGACCGACTGACCGCCTCCCGGACGGCGTTCCGGGCCGCCGGCGCGTGACGGAGTCACGACATCCCGCAGTCCTGGTGCCGCTGCTCCGCCCCGACCCTTCGCATCTGGTTCGACCGTGCTTCGGGTGGCCGCGTCAGCTGCGGGTCACCCCTGTCCTGCAGCGGCCAGGGTGGCCGTCGAACGGTGCGCAACCACCCGCCCTGGGCCATCGGCAGGACCGGGGCGCGCACCCGCGTCGAGGCCGCCCCCGTGGCCGAGGAGCAGGTCTGACTGACGCGGTTCAGGTGCGGCGGGGGTTGGGAACCGGCGGCTGCGCGGGGATGGCTGCGGTGTTGGGGCCGGTGGAGGCCTGCACGGGCGTGAGCGCGTCCAAGTCGAGCACCCGGACGTGGATCACATTGCGCTGCTGCAGCGCCGCCCGCAGTGCGCGGTGCAGGCCGTCCTCCAGGTAGAGCTCGCCGTGCCACTGCACCGCGTGGGGGAACAGGTCGCCGTAGAAGGTCGAGTCGTCGGCCAGGAGCGCGTCGAGCGCCAGCTCCTTCTTCGTCGTCGTTAGCGTGTCCATCCGAACCTGACGAGGCGGGATCATCGCCCAGTCCCGGGTGGACAGGCCGTGGTCCGGATACGGGCGGCCGTCGTGTACCGCTTTGAAGATCAGGGAGACCGACCTCCACTCTCTGCCCCGGACCGGGCGCCGACGGCTGACACCCTAACCGCACGCCCGTCAGGGTGCCCCGCCCTCCGGGTGCTTGCGTCCGGAGGCTCGCGCGAGCAGGCCGGTGGTTCGGCGGCCTCGGTGCGGGATCGCACCCCGAGCCGGCGCGCGGTGGGGGCGCGCGGTCCTTCCGGGCTCCCTCCTCCGCGAGCCCCGCGACGAGGGTCGCCGCCGGACGTATGCTGGCCTGGCACTCTGTGCGTGCGAGTGCCAGCACTCCGGGGTGCTGGGCGGGCTCCGTTCCACCAGCGCCGGGCCCGTTCCGCAGGGGCCGCACGGCACGTCGACCGGGACGGGAGGTGTCACCGTGGCGCACGACGAACGCCGCCTGGAGGTTCTCCGGGCGATCGTCCAGGACTATGTCTCGACCAACGATCCGGTGGGGAGCAAGGCCCTCGCCGAGCGGCACGACCTCGGCGTCTCGCCGGCCACCATCCGCAACGACATGGCGGTGCTCGAGGAGCAGGGCTACATCACCCAGCCGCACACCAGCGCGGGCCGGGTGCCCACCGACAAGGGCTACCGGCTCTTCGTCGACCGGCTCTCGGCGGTCAAGCCGCTGTCGGTGGCCGAACGCCGGGCCATCGAGCGCTTCCTCGACGGCGCCGTCGACCTCCACGACGTCCTCGGCCGCACCGTCCGGCTGCTGGCCCAGCTGACCCGGCAGGTCGCCGTCGTGCAGTACCCGACGCTCTCCCGCAGCGCAGTCCGCCATCTCGAGGTCGTGCACGTGGCGGCGTCCCGGCTGCTGCTCGTCCTGATCACCGACACCGGACGGGTCGAGCAGCGCGTCGTCGAGTCGCCTGTCGAGGTCGACCCGGACGCCGTCCCGGAACTGCGGACTCTGCTCAACTCGGCCTTCAGCGGGGTGAAGCTCGCCGACGCCGGTGACAAGGTGCCCGACCTCCTGGAGACGGCGCCCTCGCACCTGCGGGGTCTGGTCGCGACGGTGAGTTCCACCCTGATGGAGACCCTGGTGGAGCCCAGCGAGGACCGGCTGGTCATCGGCGGCACGGCCAACCTGGCCAGGGGGAGTGCGCTCGACTTCCCCGGCACGATGCGGCCGCTGCTGGAGGCATTGGAAGAACAAGTGGTCGTACTGCGGTTGATGGGGGAGGTGGACCCCACGACCGTGCTCGTCCGCATCGGTGAGGAGAACGCGCACGAGGCGCTCAGCAGTGCCTCGTTCGTCTCGGTCGGGTACGGCTCGAGCGAACGGGCGCTCGGCGGGCTCGGCATCGTGGGCCCCACCCGCATGGACTACCCAGGAAACATGGCCGCGGTTCGCGCCGTGGCTCGCTACGTCGGCCACCTGCTGGCCGAGAGCTGAGGGGCGAGACTTTCTCGATGGCAACGGACTACTACGGCGTGCTGGGCGTCGCCCGCGGGGCGACCGACACCGAGATCAAGCGCGCGTACCGCAAGCTGGCCCGCGACCTTCATCCCGACGTCAACCCGGAGCCCGGCGCCAAGGAGCGCTTCCAGGAGGTCACCCGCGCCTACGAGGCGCTGACCGATCCGGAGAAGCGGCGGATCGTCGACCTGGGTGGCGACCCCTTCGACAACGGCGCGGGCGGGGCGGGCGGCTTCGGTGGAGCCGGCTTCGGCGGGCTGGGCGACATCATGGATGCCTTCTTCGGAGGCGCGGCCACCCGCGGACCCCGGAGCCGCACCCGGGCGGGGCGCGACGCCCTGATCCCGATCGAGCTCGAGCTCGACGAGACCGTCTTCGGCGCGGTGAAGGACCTCACCGTCGACACCGCCATTCTCTGCACGACCTGCACCGGCTCGGGGGCGGCTCCCGGCACGCACGCCGCCACCTGCACCACCTGCTCCGGCCGCGGTGAGGTGCAGAGCGTCCAGCGTGGCTTCCTCGGCCAGGTCGTCTCCAGCCGCACGTGTCCCACCTGTGCCGGTACCGGGCAGGTCATCCCGGAGCCGTGCCCGCAGTGCGCCGGGGACGGCCGGGTCCGGTCGCGTCGCACCATCCAGGTCAAGGTCCCGGCCGGCGTCGAGGACGGCATGCGGATCCGCCTCACCGGTCAGGGCGAGGTCGGGCCCGGCGGTGGGCCCGCCGGCGACCTCTACGTGGAGATCCACGAGCGCCCGCACCCGGTCTTCACCCGGGACGGCGAGGATCTGCACTGCCGGGTGACGTTGCCGATGACCTCTGCGGCGCTGGGCACCACGTTGAGCCTCAAGACGCTGGACGGCGAGGAGGACCTCGACATCCGTCCGGGCACGCAGTCGGGCAGTCAGCTCACGTTGCGCGCCCACGGCGCCCCGCGCCTGCGGGCCACGGGCCGCGGGAATCTCGTCGTCCACGTCGAGGTCACCACCCCGACCCGGCTGGACGCGGAGCAGGAGAAGCTGCTGCGCGAACTGGCCGCCCTCCGTGGCGAGGACCAGCCCGAGTCGCACCGCGAGGCGCAGGGCGGGCTGTTCTCGCGGGTCCGCGACGCGTTCAACGGACGGTGAGGCGGTGACCGCCGACGGCGCCGCCGCTCCGGAGCTGGACGGCGCACCGCTGTTCCTCCTGGACGCCGTTCCGGAGACCGACGAGCTGCTCGTGGACGGCTCCGAGGGCCGGCACGCCGTCGAGGTACTGCGGCTGACGCCCGGCGAGACCGTCCGCATCGGCGACGGGCGGGGCGTCGTGGCCGACGGCGAGGTGCTGCAGGCCGGCACCCAGGGACTGCGGGTCGCCGTCCGTGCGCGGTACGAGGTGCCGCGGCCCAACCCCGAGTTCGTGCTGGTGCAGGCACTGCCCAAGGGCGACCGCGGCCCGCTCGCCGTGGAGCTCGCGACCGAGCTGGGAGTGGACCGGATCGTGCCCTGGACGGCGTCCCGCTGCGTGACGCGGTGGCGCGAGGACCGGGCGGAGAAGGGGCTCGCCAAATGGCGGTCCGCCGCGCGGGCGGCCGCCAAGCAGTCCCGCCGTCCGCATCTGCCCGAGGTTCCCGCCCCCATGACCACCCGCGAGGTGTGCGGCCTGCTGGCCGACGCGGACCTCGCGGTCGTGCTGCACGAGCAGGCCCGCCGTCCGCTGGCCGAGCTGCCGATCCCGCCGACCGGCACCGTGGTGGTGGTCGTCGGGCCCGAGGGTGGGCTGACCGACGGCGAGGTCGTCGCCTTCCGCGCGGCGGGAGCGCACGCCGTCCGGCTGGGTCCAGAGGTGCTGCGCACGTCGACCGCCGGCGCCGCCGCGCTCGCCGCACTCTCCACCCGCACCCGCTGGGCCTGAGTTCGCCCGCAGGGCGCCTCAGGGCCAACCGCGTGGCTCGGGCTGCCGCACCGCCGCCGGCACCCTCAGCGGCCTAGCTCCAGTTCCGCCGCCACGCCGAAGTGGTCGGACGCCCAGAACGGCGAGCGGGTCATCCGGAAGGGCACCCACCCGGTGCGGTGCGCGTCCTGCGCGGACCAGGGCCCCCTGGTGAGCACGAGGTCGATCCGCTGGGTCGCCGTCGACTGCCGGTTGTCGAGCAGCTGCGACTGGCAGCAGGTCGGACCCGGGTCGTAGGGGCGCGCCGTGTGCCAGGCATCGGTCAGCACGTGGGTGAGCAGCTCGTAGGTGGACGTGGTGGAGCCGTCGGCCGCGGAGTTGAAGTCACCCAGCGCGATGACCGGATACGGGCTGGCCAGGACGTGGCCGACGAACTCGACCGCCTGCACCTCCTGGACCAGTGCGGCGATCGCCGGCTCCTCGACCTCGAGGTGCGTGTCGAAGATCCGGACCGTCCGCGCGTCGGCCCGGTAGTCGATCGATGCCCATCCCCTGGTGAAGGCGACGGGCCCGCCGATGGCGGGGATCGTGAGCTGAGCGGCGTAGTGCCCGGCGGCGGCGTTGCCGAACCTCCCGGCCAGCGGCGCACGGACCAGGATCACGTCACGGTCGGTCAGCCGGACGTCGGTGAAACCGCCCCCGGCCGCGGCCCGGGGCGATTCCGCGTCCGCGTTGACCGAGGTCGACACCGGGACGTACGGAATGCCACGGGCGGCCAACTGCGCCCGGAGGGTGGCGAGGAAGTCGTAGACGACGTGCGTCGCGTTCGGTGTCCGGGCCCCGATCAGCGCGCCGTCCGGGCCGAGGATGTCGCTGGGGCTCTGGTCGCGCCAGAGCGAGACCTCCTGCAGGCCGATGACGTCCGGCCGGGCCCGCCGGATCTCCTCAGCGAGCGCCCGTGCCCGGGCTGGGAAGTCGGTCGCGACCACGTTGGCCCAGTCCTGGGTCGACGCGGCGACGAGCTGGGGCAACGTGACGGCCGTGACCAGGTTGGTCAGGCCCGTGCCCAGGTAGAGGTTCCGGGTCATCACGCTGATCTCGGGGCGACTCCCCGGGCCCCCGGAGGCTTCGGAGGCCCGTGCCGCTCCGGCGGGCACCACCGCGGCGACCACCGCGACGAGGAAGACGAGCAGCCAGTCAGTGCGCAGCGAGCGAGTCCGGCGAGAACTCATGGCGACCCCCAAGGAGTGCCGGGGAGCGTATGCCCGTCGTCGGCGACGTGGGGGCGTGCGCCGCGCGGGCAGCGTGCGGTCGCCGTTCCGCCCGGAGGCGCGCCGGAGCCCCGCGTGCACGCGACCGTCGGCCGCCGGTTCCGCCATCCCGACCAGACCACCGCTCCCGGGTGTCCACCGTCGCCCCGTGCCGGTGGACGGCCTCGGACCAGCACGACCGGCCGGCGGTCCAGGCCGGTGCCCACGGGGGAGGACGGCGACCGGCGCCCCGATCCTGCTCCAGAACCGATCAGGGCCAGCCGCATTAGGGTCGGTTCGTGACCGACTGCCTGTTCTGCCGCATGGTCGCCGGCGAGATCCCCGCCGACGTCGTCCACCAGACCGACCGGGTGTTCGCCTTCCGCGACATCAACCCGCAGGCGCCCACCCACGTCCTGGTGATCCCCAAGGACCACCACGCGACGGCCGGGGCCCTGGCCGAGGCCGACCCGGCGCTGCTGGGCGAGGTCGTCGTGGCCGCGCACGCCGTCGCCCGGCAGGAGGGACTGGTCAGCGGGGACGGCGCGGAGCCCGGCTACCGGCTGGTGGCCAACACCGGGCCCCACGCGGGCCAGACCGTCCCCCACGTGCACCTGCACGTCCTGGGCGGGCGACACCTCACCTGGCCGCCGGGCTGAACGGCGTGGCCGTCCTCACCGCCGTCTACGCCGCCGTGCTGGGCGCCGTGGCCGTCGGGTTCGCCTTGCTCGCCGGGGCGTCCGGGGTGGCAGACGACCCGGGGCTGATCGGGCGCGACCTGATCTTCTCGGCCGTCACCGGAGTCGGCGCGGTCGCGCTCGCCTGCCGTGCCGCCGGCCGGCCGGTCCGGTCCTGGCTCCTGACGATCGGGGTCGTGCCGGCCGCCGTCGAGCTGGTCTGGCTCGCCGCGACGCGGTGACCTCGGCGGGGCCCGCTCTTGCGACACTGGCAGCGTGACCGACGACGCTGCCCCCATCCGGATCGAACGGGACGGCGACGTCGCCGTCGTCGTCCTCGAGAGCCCGCCGCTGAACCTGTTCGACCCGCCGATGTTCAACGCCCTGGAGAACGTGGCCGCCGAACTGGTGGCGCTCACCGATCCGGCCGACGCCACACGGGCACGCGCCGTCCTGGTCGAGGCCCGCGGCAAGGTCGTCTCCGGCGGGGTCGACGTGGCGTTCTTCCGCGACATCGCCGAGAGCCTCCAGCCCGTCCGGCTGGGGGCGGACCTGTGGACCCGCCTGCTGCGCGTGACCCAGACCTTCGAGGACCTGCCGGTGCCCACGGTCTTCGCCGCCCACGGGCTCACCCTCACCGCCGCCTTCGAGCTCGCCCTGGCGTGCGACATCCTGCTGGCGGCCGAGAAGGCCTCGTTCGGGCTGGTGGAGATGGTCGTCGGGCTCACCCCCTCGATGGGCGGGCCCCAGCGGCTGGCCGAGCGTGCCGGTCCGGCGCGGGCCCGGGAGCTGGTCTTCACCGGTGAGCGGTATCCCGCCGCCGTTCTCGAGCGGTGGAACGTGGTCAACCGGGTGCTGCCGGACGAGGGGTTCGCCGCCGCGGCGCGGGTGTACGCCCACCGCGTCGCCGCCGGCCCGACCCTCGCGCACGCGGCCACCAAGCGGCTGGTGTCGACCGCGGTCCGCGAGGGCTCCCGGGCCGCCGACGCCCTCGTCCCGGAGGTCTCGGGTGCGCTGTTCGGCACTGCCGACCTGCGCGGCGCCGTCGCCTCGTTCCTGACCGACGGCCCGGGGAAGGCGACCTACTCGGGGCGCTGACCGCCCGCCGGCCCGCTCACGCGGGGGTGAAGCCGGGATTTGCCCCTGCCCTCGCGGGTAGACTCGATCGGTCCGCAATCCCCAGAGCAGGAAGGCAGGGTCGAGGGTTCTTGCCCGACACCTCCGCAGGCGTTCCCGTGCCTGACGGCAGCGCGTCCCGAACGGCTTCGGCGCGCGCCGCAGCCCAGGACGGTGCCTCGTCACTCACGCCTGTCCAGCCCCTCGGCGGCGCTCCCGCCCCCGTCCGGGCCACCATCACCATTCCCGACTCCGTCCCCATGGTCTCGTTGCTGGGCTCCGGCGACGAGCTGCTTCGCCTCGTCGAGAGCGAGGTGGCCGCAGACGTCCACGTGCGCGGCAACGAGGTCTCCGTGACCGGTCAGCCGGCGGACAATGCGTTCGCCGTCGCCGTCTTCGACGAGTTGATCGCGCTGCTCGGCACAGGTGCACAGCTGCGACCCGACTCCGTCCGCCGGGTCATCGCCATGCTGCGCAGCGGCGGCGACGAGCGACCCGCCGCCGTCCTCAGCCTGGACATCATCAGCCGGCGGGGGCGGACGATCCGACCCAAGACGCTGAACCAGAAGCACTACGTCGACGCGATCGACACGAACACCATCGTCTTCGGCATCGGCCCCGCCGGCACCGGGAAGACCTACCTGGCCATGGCCAAGGCCGTGCAGGCGTTGCAGACCAAGCAGGTCAACCGGATCATCCTCACCCGTCCCGCGGTCGAGGCCGGCGAGCGGCTGGGCTACCTGCCCGGCACGCTGTCGGAGAAGATCGACCCCTACCTGCGGCCGCTCTACGACGCGCTGCACGACATGGTCGACCCGGAGTCCATCCCGCGGCTCATGGCCGCGGGCACGATCGAGG
>JAOPWJ010000164.1 GCA_025965715.1 Blastococcus sp.
GCATCCCGGTCGGCCAGCGCGACCCGCAGGTCGGCGTCCAGGCCGGCGAGGGTCTCTGCCACCTGTTCCCGGTCGTACCCCTTGCGCACCACGTCGAAGGTGGGGCCGCCGTCGCGGTAGGCGAGCAAGTCGTCGCGGGGGTCGGTCATGGGCTTCATCCTCGCAGAGAACACCGGTAAGGGTCAGGGTGCCCGAGAGCTCTCCCAGGGAACTCCAAGCCGCCGCCTGAAGGCCCCCTTGCAGGGGCCCACCCCCAGCCTGCGAGGGGTGGGGGGCAAGGGGGTCCTTTTTCAGACGTCCCGGAAGCGGTTGATGGCGGTCAGGTGCCGCTCCCGCTTGGCCGTGTCCCGCACGCCCAGGCCCTCCTCGGGGGCGAGGGTCAGCACGCCGACCTTGCCCTGGTGCAGGTTGCGGTGGACGTCGTAGGCGGCCTGGCCCACGTCGGCCATCGCGTAGGTCTTGGACAGCGTGGGGTGGATCAGCCCGCGGTCGATCAGCCGGTTGGCCTCCCACGCCTCGCGGTAGTTGGCGAAGTGCGAGCCGACGATCCGCTTGAGGTTCATCCACAGGTAGCGGTTGTCGTACTGGTGCAGGAAGCCGCTGGTGGAGGCGCAGGTGACGATGGTGCCGCCGCGGCGGGCGACGTAGACGCTGGCGCCGAAGGTCTCCCGGCCGGGGTGCTCGAAGACGATGTCGGCGTCGTCGCCGCCGGTCAGCTCGCGGATCTTCGCGCCGAGGCGCTGCCACTCCTTGGGGTCCTGGGTGTTCTCGTCCGTCCAGAACTGGTAGTTCTCCGCGGAGCGGTCGATGACCAGCTCGGCGCCCATGGACTGGACGATCGCGGCCTTCTCCGGGCTGCTGACCACGCACACCGGGATCGCGCCGCCGTTGAGCGCCATCTGGGTGGCGTAGGAGCCCAGTCCGCCGGAGGCGCCCCAGATCAGGACGACGTCGCCCTGCTTCATGTTCGCGCCGTTGTGGCTGACCAGCTGCCGGTAGGCGGTGGAGTTCACCAGCCCGGGGCAGGCCGCCTCCTCCCACGTGAGGTGTGCCGGCTTGGGCATCAGCTGGTTGCTCTTGACCAGCGAGAGCTCGGCCAGGCCGCCGAAGTTGGTCTCGAAGCCCCAGATCCGCTGCTGCGGGTCGAGCATCGTGTCGTCGTGGCCGGCCGGGTCCTCGAGCTCCACCGACAGGCAGTGCGCGACGACCTCGTCCCCGGGCTTCCACCTGTTCACGCCGGGACCCACCCGCAGCACGACGCCGGCGAGGTCCGAGCCGACCACGTGGTACGGGAGGTCGTGCCGCTTGGTCAGGTCGGACAGCTTCCCGTAGCGCTCCAGGAACCCGAATGTGGAGACCGGCTCGAAGATCGACGTCCAGACGGTGTTGTAGTTCACCGAGGACGCCATCACGGCGACGATCGCCTCGCCCGGGCCGAGGTCGGGGGTGGGCACCTCCTCGACGTGCAGCGACGTGCGCGGGTCCTTGTCCTTGGTGGCCAGGCCCTCGAACATGTCCTGCTCGTCCTTGCGGACCAGCACCGCGCGGTAGGACTCCGGCACGGCCAGCCCTCCCACGGCGTCGAGCGAGTCGCTGAGGATGGCGTCCCTGATCTCGTTCACGCTGGTCTCCCGGGTCTTCGTCGGCTCGGAGGGATCGGTGGGCGGGTGGGGCGGTGCGGGTGCGGGGATGTTACTGGCCAGTAGTGATCAGTGGCCAGTCGCGGGTTCGACGAGCTCCACGAGGACGCCACCGGCGTCCTTCGGGTGCACGAAGTTCACCCGGCTGCCGGCGGTTCCCCGCCGGGGTGTGTCGTAGAGCAGCCGGAGCCCGCGCTCCCGCAGGGTGGCGCTGACCGCCTCGACGTCCGCGACGCGGAAGGCCAGTTGCTGCAGGCCGGGCCCGGAGCGGCCGATGAACGTCGCGATGGTCGACTCGGGCGTCAGCGGAGCGAGCAGCTGGATGCGGGTCTGCCCGTCGCCCACCGCGAGCATCGCCTCGCGGACGCCCTGCTCCTCGTTGGTCTCCTCGTGCACGGACCGGACACCGAAGGCCTGCGCGTAGAAGGCGATCGCCTCGTCCAGGTCGGGCACGGCGATCCCCACGTGGTCGATCGTGGTGAACAGCTCGGCGGGCAGGCCGGTGTCCGGACTGGGCGACGCCGCGTCGTGGATGGTCACGCTGGCATCCTGCCGCCAAGACGTCTCAGACGACACATCGGTGTGGCAGGCTTCACGCCCGGGTGGACGGCATTGCGTGCGGGGTCGCTCGTTGTCCCCGTCGTCCTATCCTGTGGACAGCCGATCGCGCGCGGTCGGGCGTTCTGCACCGTCGAGATGGTCGCCGGAGTCGGCGGCCCGGCACTGGAGGCCCCCATGACCCAGAGCACCCGACCCCGCTCGGTCATCGTCAGCGGCGCCCGCACCCCGATGGGCCGCCTGCTGGGCTCGCTCAAGGACTTCTCCGCGGCCGACCTCGGTGGCGTGGCGATCAAGGCCGCGCTGGAGCGGGCCGGCATCTCCGGCGACCAGGTCGACTACGTGATCATGGGACAGGTGCTGCAGGCCGGCGCCGGACAGAACCCGGCTCGTCCCGCGGCCGTGGCCGCCGGCATCCCGATGACGGTGCCGGCGATCACCCTGAACAAGGTCTGCCTCTCCGGCCTGAGTGCCATCGCGATGGCCGACCAGCTCATCCGCGCCGGTGAGTTCGACATCGTCGTGGCCGGCGGTCAGGAGTCGATGACCCAGGCGCCGCACCTGCTGCCCAGCTCCCGCACCGGCACCAAGTACGGCGACGCGAAGCTGGTCGACGCGATGGCGCACGACGGGCTCTCCGACACCTTCGACCAGGTGGCGATGGGCGTGCTCACCGAGCAGGCGAACAGCCGGTACGACCTGACCCGCGAGGAGCAGGACGCGTTCGCCGCGGAGAGTCACCAGAAGGCTGCGCGCGCGGGGAAGGACGGCATCTTCGCGGAGGCCATCACGCCGGTCCTCATTCCGCAGCGCAAGGGCGACCCCGTCGAGTTCCGCGACGACGAGGGCGTCCGTCCGGACACCACGGTCGAGACCCTGTCCAGGTTGAAGCCGGCCTTCGCCACCGACGGCACGATCACCGCCGGCACCGCCTCGCAGATCTCCGACGGCGCCTGCGCCGTCGTGGTGATGAGCGCCCGGAAGGCCGCCGAGCTGGGGCTGACCCCCATCGCCGAGATCGGCGCGCACGGCGTCGTGGCCGGTCCGGACGCCACGCTGCAGAGCCAGCCCTCCCGCGCGATCCAGAAGGCGTGCGAGCGGGAGGGCATCGACCCGAAGGACCTCGACCTCGTCGAGCTCAACGAGGCGTTCGCCGCCGTCGCGATCGTGTCCACGCGGGAGCTGGGCATCGACCCGGAGAAGGTCAACCCCAACGGCGGCGCGATCGCCCTCGGCCACCCGATCGGCATGAGCGGCGCCCGCGTCGTGCTGGACGTGGCGCTGGAGCTGCGCCGCCGGGGTGGCGGCGTCGGCGCGGCCGCCCTGTGTGGCGGTGGTGGTCAGGGTGACGCCCTGATCCTGCACGTGCCCGCTCGCGGGTGAGTCCGGCGGGCCGGCGGGGCCGGCGGGCGACCGACGTCGGCGCGCTGATCCGGGGCGCCCGGGAGGGCGACGCTCGCTCGGTGGCTCGGCTGATCTCCCTGGTGGAGGACGCCAGCCCGGCGTTACGGGAGGTGGCCGCCGCGCTCGCGCCGCACACCGGGGGCGCCCAGGTGATCGGGCTGACCGGCTCGCCCGGTGTCGGCAAGTCGACGACGACCACGGCGCTGGTGCGGGCGCTGCGGGCGGCCGGCAGGCGGGTCGGCGTGCTGGCGGTCGACCCGTCGTCCCCCTTTTCCGGCGGTGCCCTCCTCGGCGACCGGGTCCGCATGCAGGACCACGCCGGCGACAGTGGTGTGTTCATCCGGTCGATGGCCTCCCGCGGTCACCTCGGCGGGCTGTCGTGGGCCACCCCGCAGGCGCTGCGGGTGCTCGATGCGGCCGGGTGCGACGTCGTGCTCGTGGAGACGGTGGGCGTCGGCCAGTCCGAACTCGAGATCGCCTCGCTCGCCGACACCACCCTGGTGCTGATCGCGCCCGGGATGGGTGACGGCATCCAGGCCGCGAAGGCCGGGATCCTCGAGGTCGCCGACGTCTTCGTCGTCAACAAGGCCGACCGGGACGGCGCCGACCAGACCGTGCGGGACCTGCGCTACATGCAGTCCCTCGGCGGCCGGCACTCCGAGGCCGGCGGATGGCGCCCGCCGATCTGCCGCACCGTGGCGTCCCGGGAGACGGACAACGGCATCGACGAGGTCCTGGCGAGGATCGAGCAGCACCGGGAGTGGCTGGAGTCCTCGGGCGAGGGTGACCGCCGGCGCAGCGAGCGCGCCGCGCGTGAGATCGAGGCCATCGCCCTGGCCACCCTGCGCGGACGGATGGGCGACGTGCACGGTTCGGCGGCCCTGGACGCCCTCGCCGGCCGGGTGGTGGCCGGTGAGTCCGACCCCTATCGGGCCGCGGACGAGCTGCTCGACCAGCTGTAGCGCCCGGGCGGTCAGCCCGGCGCCGGACTGGGCGCGGAGACCACCGGCGGGAGCCTTCCCAGCCGGTGTGCGGCCAGCCGCTCCAGGGGCAGGATCGACAGGATCGCGATGCAGTGCGGCAGGAAGATGATCGTGACGCCGGCGTAGACCATGACGTGGAAGCCGAGCAGGAACAGCACCAGCCCGATCCGGGCGCGGTCGCTGCGGACCAGCAGCATCAGCGGGGCGGCCATCTCGAAGCCCACCATCAGCCACTGCGCGATCGGCAGCACCCACGGCACGTACAGCGTCCAGTCGGAGAAGACGGTGCCTCGCCTGATGACGGCGCGGGTCAGGGTGGAGCCGGTCGGCCAGTTCCACCCGCCGAAGCGGACCTTGGCCCACGCGGCCAGGAAGTACGTGAGCATGACCGTCACGAACACCGCGGCCATGGCCCAGCCGGCGGCCTCCGACCGGCGCGGATCCCGGAGGCGCGCGCGGCCGATGGTGGGCAGGACCGCGAGCGCGACCAAGAAGGCGATCCGGTCGTGATCGACCTTGCCGTAGCTCATCGCGATGACCATCCACTCCGCGTACAGCAGGAAGACGGCCGTGCCCAGCAGTCGGGGGGCCCTGCCGCTGGCGGCGGCCAGTGCGGCGAGCACCACCGCCCACTGCACGAGGAGCACCAGGCCGTGGGTCGGGGTCGGCAGGTGCAGCAGCCGGCCGGCGAGCAGGGGGGCGTACCACTGCGTGGGCACGTCGGCGTGCGCGCCCACCCACGGAGTGGTCAGGAAGACGTCGATCGGGATGAAGAGGTAGACGATCACCCGGAACACCGCGATCCGGGCCAGGGGGACCGGCGGCGACCACCCGCGGCTGACCGGCTCGGTCGCAGCGGTGTCGGTCGTGCTCATCGGTGTGCCTGCTCCAGGTCGAACTCCACGACGACCCGGTCGTCGACGTGGCCCGTCGGCATGCCGTCTGCCAGCTCGAACCGGCGTTGCACCACCTGCACCGCCACCAGGTCCGGCGCGGTCGGGTGGGCCTGCGCGTAGGCGTCGGCGAGCAGGCCCAGCAGGTCCGGGTGGTCCTTCACCCGGTCGACCTGCCCTTCGAACTCCGCCCGCCGCAGACCGACCTCACCGCCGGAGAGCCGGACCTCCTCGCCCGTCGCGGTCAGCCCGACCGTCCGGGTGGAGATGACCGGGGCGTTCGGGTCGGCGCGTGTCGAGTACATCCGAAAGGGCCCGAACGGGAACCCGTCGTCGTCGCCCCAAGCGCTGCCGGCCAGCAACAGGGCCAACGCGATCGCCGTCGCGATCAGCCGCCGTCGACGTCCCCCTGGGGTCAGGCGGAGTTCCAGGGGCCCCGCGGGAGGTTCCGGGACGGGCTGCGGCAGCATCGGGGCAGGGTAGGGCTCCCGGCCGCCGCATCGGGGCCTGGCGCGCGCGCTGCCGTACTACGGAGTCTCGTATGAGCCTGGTGGTGTGCGTGCGACTCCCCGGCCGACCGGCGCGGAGAGTTGCGGATCCCCGTCGGGCTCGGAACGATCGCCGGGTGACGGATGCGGCGGGGCGACCGGATGCCGTGGTCGTCGGGGCCGGACCCAACGGGCTGGCCGCCGCCTTGCGCCTGGCGGCCGCCGGGCTGCGGGTGCAGGTCGTCGAGGCGGCGGAGCGCCCGGGCGGAGGAATGCGCACCGAGGAGCTGATGCGTCCGGGTTTCCTCCACGACGTCTGCTCGATCGTGCAGCCGATGGCCGCGGCCGGACCCTTCTTCCGCGAGTTCGACCTGGAGAGCCGCGGGGTCCGGCTGGTGCAGCCGGAGATCAACTTCGCCCATCCCCTCGACGGCGGGCGGGCCGCGCTCTCCCACCGGTCGCTGGAGGAGACGGCGGCAGGGCTCGGAGCCGACGCCGCCGCCTACCGCCGGCTGTTCGGCCCCCTCGTCGAGCACGGCACCGACGTCGTCGACTTCTTCCTGACCAGCAGGCTGCGGCGCCTTCCCACCCGCAGTCCGCTGCAGATCGCGCACTTCGGGCTCAACGGACTGCCCAACGTGCGGTGGCTGGCGCACCGGTACTTCGAGACCGAGGGGGCGCGCGCGCTGCTGGGCGGCGCCGCGGCGCACGGCATGCTGGATCTGTCGAAGCCGCTGACCTCCGCCCTGGGGATGCTGCTCACGATGCTGTCCCACCACGTCGGCTGGCCGCTGATCCAGGGCGGGTCGCAGAAGCTCGCCGACGCGATGGTCACCGCCATCGAGGAGCAGGGCGGTGAGGTGGTCACCGGCCACCACGTCACCGACCTGCGGGAGTTCGACGGCGTCCCCGCCGTGCTGCTGGACACCACGCCGGAAGCCTTCGTCGCCATGGCCGGCGACCGGGTGAACGCCGGCTACCGGCGGTGGGTGTCCCGCTATCGGCACGGCGCCGGCGTCTTCAAGATCGACTGGATCCTCTCCGAGCCGGTGCCGTGGGCCAACGCCGAGGTCCGGCGGGCCGGCACCATCCACGTCGCCGGCAACCTCGACGAGACCATCGCGGGCGAGCGGGCACCCAACCGGGGACGCCTGACCGATCGCCCGTACGTGCTCGCCGTGCAGCCGACGGTGCCCGATCCCAGCCGTGCGCCCGAGGGCGGCCACATCCTCTGGGCCTACGTGCACGTGCCGCACGGCTCGGACGTCGACATGACCGATGCCATCGAGAACCAGATCGAGCGGTTCGCGCCCGGGTTCCGCGACACGGTGGTCGAGCGGCACACGAAGACGGCCGTCCAGATGGAGCGGTGGAACCCGAGCTACCTCGGGGGCGACATCTCCAACGGCCAGGCGACCCTCCGGCAGATGCTGGCGCGCCCGGTCCCGCGCTGGAACACCTACAAGACCCCTGTCCGCGGCACCTATCTCGCCTCCGCGGCCACCCCGCCCGGGCCCGCCGTGCACGGCCAGTGCGGGGACAACGCCGCGCGCGTCGCCCTCCGCGAGGTGTTCGGCGTCCGGACCGTCCCGCCCCTGCGCCCCCCCGCCGCCTGAGGGAGGCCAGCCGGTCCCGTTCCGAGGGCCGTGTGGATGCCGGGCGGGAACCGGACCTTCATCTGAGCCTTCGTGTCCCGCTGCCCCTCGGGAGCAGTGACTGCTGCAAGATTCATGGAGTTGACGTCCAGGCGGCAAGACGACGATCGTCCGCCGACGACCGGGTGATGGCGGCGTTGGCATCAGGGGCGGTGCCCGCCGGCCGGTAGCGTTCCGGGCATGGTCCGTGCCCTGGGGCTTCCCTTCGACCCGATCGAACGCGCCGGAGAGACCTGGGAGCGGCGGTTCGGCCCGGCGTCGGCGATGCGGGCGGCGACGTCGGTGTTCCGCGTCCAGCAGATCCTGCTGGCCCGCTTCGACGAGGCGCTCAGGCCGCACGAACTGACCTTCGCCCGGTACGAGGTCCTGGTCCTGCTCACCTTCAGCCGGGCCGGCGAGCTGCCGCTGAAGGTGATCGGCAGCCGGCTCATGGTCCATCCGACGAGCGTCACCAACGCCATCGACCGACTGGTCGCCGCCGGCTACGTGGCGCGCCGGCCCAACCCGGAGGACGGGCGGGGCGTCCTCGCCGGGATCACCGGGAAGGGCAGGGCTGTCGTGGAGGCGGCGACGAAGGCGCTCACCGACCTCGACTTCGGTCTCGGTGATCTGGCCGAGGCGGAGCGGGCGTCGCTGTTCGACGTCCTGAAGCGGGTGCGCCTCGGCGCCGGTGACGTGGACGGGATCGGCCCGGCCGGTACGGCGGTCGACGAAAGATAGTTGGACGTCCTACTATCCTGGTCATGAGCCAGGACGCCCGTCAGCGGTGGCAGCAGCGGTACGACGCGGCGCTGGCGGCGGGCAAGGTGCGAGACGCCGACTTCACCACCCTCTCGGGGGTCGAGGTCGACCCGGTCTACGGGCCCGCCGACGAGTCCGCCGTCCCCGGCTTCGACCGGATCGGCTATCCCGGCGAGTTCCCCTTCACGCGTGGCCTGCACGCCACCGGCTACCGCGGCCGGGCGTGGACGATCCGTCAGTTCGCCGGCTTCGGCAACGCACAGCAGACCAACGAGCGCTACAAGATGATCCTGGCCGAGGGCGGCGGCGGCCTCAGCGTCGCCTTCGACATGCCCACCCTCATGGGCAAGGATTCCGACGACCCGCGGGCGCTGGGCGAGGTCGGTCACTGCGGTGTCGCGGTGGACTCGGCCACCGACATGGACGAGCTCTTCGACGGCATCCCACTGGACGGCACCACGACCTCGATGACGATCAGCGGTCCCGCCGTCCCGGTGTTCTGCATGTACCTGGTGGCGGCCGAACGCCAGGGTGTGGACCTGGACAAGCTCAACGGCACGTTGCAGACCGACATCTTCAAGGAGTACATCGCGCAGAAGGAGTGGCTGTTCCCGCCCCAGCCGCACCTGCGCCTGATCGGCGACCTCATGGAGTACTGCGCCGAGAAGATCCCCGCATACAAGCCGATATCGGTCTCGGGGTACCACATCCGCGAGGCCGGCTCGACCGCAGCCCAAGAGCTGGCCTACACGCTGGCCGACGGCTTCGCCTACGTGGAGCTGGGTCTCTCGCGCGGTCTGGACATCGAGCGGTTCGCGCCCGGGCTCTCGTTCTTCTTCGACTCCCACCTCGACTTCTTCGAGGAGATCGCGAAGTTCCGTGCCGCCCGCCGCATCTGGGCCCGGTGGCTGCGCGACGTCTACGGGGCCACGACCGAGAAGGCGCAGCAGCTGCGCTTCCACACCCAGACGGCGGGGGTGTCCCTGACCGCCCAGCAGCCGGACAACAACATCGTCCGGACGGCGGTCGAGGCTCTCTCGGCGGTCCTGGGCGGGACCCAGTCGCTGCACACCAATGCCCTCGACGAGGTGCTGGCGCTGCCCAGCGCGAAGGCCGCCCAGATCGCGCTGCGCACCCAGCAGGTGATCATGGAGGAGACCGGCGTCATGAACGTTGCCGACCCGCTCGGGGGCTCCTGGTACGTCGAGGCGCTCACCGACGACATCGAGCGGCAGGCCGAGGCCATGTTCGCCCGCATCAGGGACATGGGCACCGACGGCACCATGACCTCCGGCATCCTCCGCGGCATCGAGGACGGGTGGTTCACCGGCGAGATCGCCGAGGCGGCGTTCGTCTACCAGCGGGCTCTGGAGAAGGGCGAGAAGAAGGTCGTCGGCGTCAACACGCTGACCGGCTCGGTCGAGGCGCACGACAAGCTGGAGATCCTGCGCGTCAGCCACCAGGTCGAGATCGACCAGAGGGCCGAGCTCGCCGCGCGCCGCCGGACCAGGGACGGCGACGCCGCCCGTGCCGCGGTGGCGCGCATGGTCGAGGTGGGCCGCACGGAGGCCAACATGATCCCGGCGATGCTCGACGCCGTTCGCGCCGAGGCCACCCTCGGCGAGATCTGCGACGCGCTGCGCAGCGAGTGGGGCGGCTACACGGAGCCCGCTCGGTTCTGAGTGGCAGCGCGAGGGTGACACGACTCGCCGGCACATGGTCGCTGGAGGACCGGACGTCGGTGGCGGTCGAGGGGGCGCGTCGGTGCGCGAGCTGACCTGGGACATGGACCTGGAGACATCCCGGCCGCCGCGGGCCGGCCGCCGCGCGCCGCGGCGACTGGCAGAACGGGCCGACCCCCCGGCAGGTCGTCGCCGGCACGGGTCACCGTCCGCACTCCTGAGCGAGTGGGATGATCGGAGGCATGCAGCCGACTCGTCCCGGACGTCCCGACCCACGGGCCCAGGCCCAGCAGGCCACGATGGCCGCAGCCATGGCAGGTGCGGTCGACCTCGCCGCGGTCAAGGCGCGCAGCGAGGCGGCCGCCCGCGCACAGGCGGCACCGCCGCCGAGCGCCGCCGCGCCGGTGGGTGCGCCGGGGTCGGCGGTCGTCGACGTGACGGAGGCGACGTTCCAGGCGGAGGTCCTCGACCGCTCCTTCCAGGTGCCGGTCGTGCTCGATCTGTGGGCCGAGTGGTGCGGCCCCTGCAAGCAGCTCTCCCCGGTGCTCGAGCGGCTCGCGGCCGAGGGCGCGGGAGCCTGGGTGCTCGCCAAGGTCGACGTGGATGCCAACCCCGCCCTCGCACAGGGGCTCCGGGTACAGGGCATCCCCGCCGTCAAGGCCGTCTGGCAGGGCCAGCTGGTCGCCGAGTTCACCGGTGCCATCCCCGAGGAGCAGGCCCGGCAGTTCGTCGACGAGCTGGTGAGCGCGACCACCGGCGGGGCGCTTCCCGGGGCCGAGGGCGACGAGGCCCCGGGCATCGACGACGCACGGCTCGACGCAGCCGAGGCCGCTCTCGAACGTGGAGACCTGGCCGCGGCCGAGGCCGCCTACCAGGCCATCCTCGATGCCGAGCCCAGCCACCCGGAGGCGGCGCTCGCGCTCCAGCAGGTGCAGCTGTTCCGGCGGGCCGAGGAGGCCGGGCCCGACGCGCTGGCCGCCGCCGAGGCTGCGCCCGACGACGTCGCCGCCCAGACGCGCGCGGCCGACTTCCTGCTCGGCACAGGCAACATCGACGCGGCCTTCGAACTCCTGCTCGACGTCATCGCGCGCACGTCGGGGGAGGATCGCGACATGGCTCGCCAGCATCTGGTGGGCCTGTTCGCGGTGGTCGGAGACGAGGACCCCCGGGTCGGTGCCGCCCGGCGCCGACTCACCATGGCGCTGTTCTGAAGCCTCAACGGTCGATCCCGCAGGCGTCGATGCCCTGCAGGAACCCGTTGCGGTAGAGATCGACGAGCTGGAAGCCGCTGAGGCCCACGTCGGGCAGCACTTTCGGGTCGCTGCCGTACGTCAGCAGGAACTGCACGCTCTCGTCGACGTCACCGGGGCTGATCTGCACCTGATCCCCGGCCTCACCCTTGTAGACCTTGGCGCCGTACCAGCCGGTGAGGCAGACCGCGGACCGCACCGCGTCCTCGTCGTCCGTGGACAGACCCAGCTGATCCCGCACGGACAGGCTGTAGGGGATGGCCACGGCCGTGGCGACGGCGAAGTCGCCGATGTCGTCGTAGGCGGGCATGGCCAGTTCCGTCTCGTCGATGCCGATCACCGCGCCCTCGCTGCAGTAGACGAGTTCCTGGTCGGGGTCCTGGGCGCAGTCGGGGGCGTCGCCGGGAAAGCGGTCGATCGACGGTTCGGTGAAGTCCTCGGTGAAGACGTCGCTGAACGCCTGCCCCCACACCGTGGGCAGCGAGCCCTCGACGATGGTCCACAGCACGTCGTACGGCGCGTTTCCGCGTGTCGGGAGGTCCTGGTCGCTGAATGTCCCCTGGGTGAAGACCCGCTCCGGACCGAAGTGGTCGCGGCAGGCCTCGGCGCCGTCGTCGAAGCCCTCCTGGAAGGCGGAGACGCGGTCGAAGTAGGAGCCGTGCGCCGACTGTGCGGCCGTGCTGGTGCCCACGGGGTCCCGCAGCTGCAGGTAGCCCCGCAGCAGTTCGTCCAGCTCGGGCTCGCGGAGGCGGGAGTGCTGTGCATTCCCCTCGGCCACCCAGCGCGTCCAGGTGCCGGCCAGGCAGTCGGCCTGCGTCTCGACGGCGATGGAGGACCGCGGCGAGCCCGCCCGTGCCTGCACCGCGTGCCCGAACTCGTGCGCCATGACCAGCGCCGGGATGAACCGGCCGAAGTCGCCGGCCAGATCGGCCAGGAAGGCCCGGTCGTAGGTGATCGCGTCGGAGTGCGGTGTGTGGGGAGCCTGGCAGTAGAACGCGTTGTTCTCCGCCTCCAGCGGTTTCGCGCCGCACCCCACGCCCTGGGGATACTCCTGCGGGTCCACGTTCCCGGGGTCCACGCTGAAGTAGCCACCGGACAGGGGCTGGAACGGCTGGCCGAAGACGTCGGGGAAGGTGGTCGACCAGTAGTCCTGGAGGTCGGCCAGGGCGTTGCGGGCCAGTTCGTCCACGGGCTCGTCAGTGGCGCCCACGACCTCGATCTCGCCGGCGGGCACATCGGCCGGCGAGGGCTGCAGCGAAGTGGGGCGACCGATGACGATCGTCGCGCAACCGGTCGTGCACAGGACGCCGACGACCGTGGCGACGGCCATGATCCGGTGGGCCCACGCGGCGCGGTCCATGCACCGTGGATCGCCGGGACACAGCGCGCGCAAACCCCCGCTCCCGTGTCGTCGCCCCTCAGGATGCCAGGTCGCAGGCCGTGCCGCCGTCCAGGAAGCCCGTGCGGAAGGCCCCCACCAGCTCGAACCCCGACGATGCGACGTCGGGGAAGACCTGGGGATCCACGCCGTAGGTGAGCAGGAACTGCACGGCCTCGTCGAGGTCGCCGGGACTCAGGGTGACCTCGAGGGAGTCGGCGAAGGCGCCGTTGTACCACTGGGCGGCGTACCAGCCGGTCAGGCAGACCGCCGAACGGGTGGCGGTGCCGTCGTCGGCGGCGAGGCCGGCCTGCGCGCGGGCGGCCAGCGAGTACGGCAGCGACAGCGCCGTCGCGACGGCGAAGTCGCCCAGCTCCTCGTAGGCGGGCCGGGTCAGCTCCGTCTCGTCGTAGTACACCGTCTCGTCGTCCACGCAGTACCCGAGGTCCCGGTCGTCGCCACCGAGGCTGCCGCAGTCCGGCGCGGTGCCGTCGAAGGGCTCCAGCGCCGGCGGCTCGAACTCCGTGCCGAACGCCTCGGGGAAGACCGAGCTCCAGAACAGGGGCAGCGTCTGGTCGATCCAGCCGACGATGTCGGCGTAGGGCGCGTTCCCCTGGTTGGCGTAGTCGAGGTCGGAGGCGAAGGTCGCGGCGGTGTAGACGCGGTCGGTGCCGAAGTCGTCGCGGCACGGCGCCATCCCGCCGTCGAAGCCCTCGTAGAAGGCGGAGACGCGGTCGAAGTACGAGCCGTGCGCCTGGGTGGCCTCGGGGTCGCTGCCCACGTCATCGCGCAGCAGGAGGAACCCGCGGACGACGTCGTCGAGCTCGGGTGTCCGCATGGTGACGTGCTCGGAGTTCCCTGCGGCGACCCAGGCGGTCCAGGCGCCGGCCAGGCAGTCGGCCTGGGTCTCGTCCTGGATGCCGCGGCCGGAGGCCGCGAAGCCGAAGCGGCCCTGCATCGCGTGCCCGAACTCGTGGGCCATCACGACCGGGACCAGGAACCGGCCGTAGTCGGTCGCAAGCTCGTCCAGCAGGGCGCGGTCATAGGCGATGAGGTCGCAACCCGGGTCGTAGTAGGCGTTGCCCGCGACAGAGTCCGGCGAGGTGGGCGAGCCCTCGCAGCCGATCCCGGTCGCGGGATAGGCGCTCTCGTCGACGGCCTCGGAGTCGACGGAGAAGTAGCCGTTCTCCAGCGGCCGGTACTCCGCGCCGAAGAACTCCGGGTACGCCTCGGCCCAGAAGGTGTTGAGGTCGGTCAACGCGTTGCGGGCGAACTGGTCGATGGCGGAGTCGCTGACGCCCGTGATCGGGAACTGGGCCGCGACGACGTCGACGGGCTCACCCTCGCCGGGCGAGGCCCTCCCGGTGAGCACGGTGGTGGAGCATCCGGTGAGCAGCAGTCCGGCGACGGCGATGGGCACGACCCGGCGGAGGAGCTGCTGCATCGGGGCTCGTTCCCTCGTCCGGTGGAGCCGGCCCTCGTGCGGCCGGCGCGATCGCAAGCCCGGTCAGGATGCCCGGTCGGGGGCGCTCGCGGGGCGCTCCGGCACGCCGACCGGCCCTCGTACAGGGGCCCGCCGCGAGCGGGCCAGCGGTGGGGGGTACGGGGGGCCTTTCACTCGTGCAGGAACCAAACGGCGCCCAAGGGCGGCACGGCGAGGGTCGCGGAGAAAGGCTGGCCGTGCCAGGCCTCCGCCACGGCCTCGATGCCACCGAAGTTGCCCACGCCCGAGCCGCCGTAGCTCTCGGCGTCGGAGTTGAGCACCTCGCGCCAGTGGCCGCCGCGCGGCAGACCGATCCGGTACTCGCCGTACGCGGCGCCGGAGAAGTTCACGACGCAGGCGAGCGCCGAACCCCGCGGGGCGCCGTCCTGATCGGCGTCGCTGCTGCCGGCCGCCTCGGCCGGCGGCCGGCCGTACCGCAGGAACGACAGCACGTTCCCGACGGCGTCGTTGGCATCGATCCACTGGAAGCCGGAGGCGGAGACGTCCAACGACCACAGGGCGTCGAGTTCCTTGTACCGGGCGTTCAGGTCCGTGACCAGCTGCAGGATCCCGCGGTGCGCCGGGTCCTCCAGGTGCCACCAGTCCAGCGACCGGCTCTCCGCCCACTCGGAATCTTGTCCGAACTCCGAGCCCATGAACAGCAACTGCTTGCCGGGGTGGGCCCACATGTAGGCGAGGTAGGCGCGCAGGTTGGCCAGCTGCTGCCAGCGGTCCCCGGGCATCTTCCGCAGCAGCGAGCCCTTGCCGTAGACGACCTCGTCGTGGCTGATCGGCAGTACGTAGTTCTCGGAGTAGGCGTAGATCATCGAGAACGTCAGCTGGCCGTGGTGGTAGCTGCGGTACACCGGCTCCCGCTCCATGTAGCCGAGCGAGTCGTGCATCCAGCCCATGTTCCACTTGAAGCCGAACCCCAGGCCGCCGAGGTGCGTCGGCCGGGTGACGCCGGGCCACGCGGTCGACTCCTCGGCGATGGTGACGACACCCGGGACCTCCCGGTAGACCGTGGCGTTCATCTCCTGCAGGAAGGCCACCGCCTCGAGATTCTCCCGGCCGCCGTGGACGTTGGGCACCCAGTAGGTGCGGGTGTAGTCGTGGTAGTTCATGGAGGACAGCTCGTCCACGCTGATGCCGTCGACGTTGATCTCCTTGCACCAGTACAGCGCGTTGGCGACGAGGAAGTTGCGCACCTCGGGACGGCCGAAGTCGAACACGTACGTGCCCCAGTCCAGCTGCTCGCCGCGGCGGGGATCGGGGTGCTCGTAGAGCGCGGTGCCGTCGAACCGGGCCAGCGCCCACTCGTCCTTGGGAAAGTGCGCCGGAACCCAGTCGACGATGACCCCGATGCCGGCCTGGTGCGCCCGGTCGATGAGGTAGCGGAGGTCGTCCGGGCTGCCGAAACGCGAGGTCGGTGCGTAGTAGGAGGTGACCTGGTAGCCCCACGACCCACCGAAGGGGTGCTCGGCCAGCGGCATGAACTCGATGTGGGTGAAACCGGCCGCGACCACGTAGTCGATCAGTTCGTCGGCCATCTCGCGGTAGCCCAGGCCCTGGCGCCAGGAGCCGGCGTGCACCTCGTAGGCGCTCATCGGTCGCTCGTGCCAGCCCCCGCTCGCCCGCTCGGCGAGCCAGGCATCGTCCGACCACTCGTGTCGCGACTCGGTGACCACCGAGGCGTTGAGCGGCGGGACCTCCGTGGCGAACGCCAGCGGGTCGGACTTCTCCCGCCAGACGCCGTCGCTGCCGAGCACGTGATAGCGGTAGCGGCTGCCCACCTGGACGCCGGGAACGAAGATCTCCCACACGCCGGAGGAGCCCAGCGACCGCATCGGATAGGCGCGGGCCTCCCAGTAGTCGAAGTCGCCGGTGACCTTGATGCCCCGGGCGTTCGGCGCCCAGACGGCGAAGGAGACGCCCTCCACCGTGCCCCGCGGGGTGTCGTAGTGCCGGACGTGTGCCCCGAGGACGTCCCACAGGCGCTCGTGCCGGCCCTCACGGATCAGGTGCTCGTCGACCTGGCCGACCGTCGGCATCCATCGGTACGGGTCGTCGACGGTGAAGGTGTTCTGGCCGCCCGAGCCGTCGGGGTAGGTCACTTCGATGCGGTAGTCGCCGGGCTGCTGGGGAAGCTGTCCCTCGAAGACGCCACCCTCGTGCAGTCTGCGGGCCTCGTAGCGGCTGCCGTCCTCGTCCAGGACGGCGACGGCGGTCGCGTCGGGCCGCAGGGTGCGCACCACCCAGCCCTCGCCGGTCAGGTGCGTACCGAGGACGCCGTGTGGGTCGTGCGACCAGCCCTCCACGACGGCCCGGATCTCCTCGTCGGTGACCTCACGGGGCGCGGTCACCGGCTCGGCGTGGCCGGTCGGGCTCCCGGCCGGGATGTGCGAGTCGGCCGGGATGTGCGAGTCGCTCGCCATGTGCCGGTCGTCCGGCATGTGGGAGTCGGCCGGCACCTGGGGGGTGCTGGGCTCCGCCGGGTCGGGACTGGGCGGCTCCGGCTGCGGGGCCGGTGCGCCGGTCGGGTCGCCCGGCTCGGCGATCGGCGCCGGAGGCACGACCGGATTGGCCGTGGTGACGACCTGGGCGGTGTCCGGAGTGACGACGTCCTCAGGACCGGGCTGCGAGGCGGCCGCCGCGGTCGCCGCCTTCTTGGCCGCGGGTCCCTTCTTCGCGGCGGGTGCCTTCTTCGCGGCGGGTGCCTTCTTGGCGGCGGGTGCCTTCTTGGCGGTGGGCGCCTTCTTCGCGGCAGGTGCCTTCGTGGCCGTCGCCCGCTTCGCCGCCTTCCTGGCCGGGGCGGCATTCACGATCGGCTCGGAACCCGCTGCGGCCTCGACCGCGGCCACCCGCTCGTCGACAGCGCGCTGCAGCTGCTCCTTGTCGGCCACCGGCTGGTCGCCTCGGTCGTCGGTCGTCATCGTCTGGCCGTCCTCTTGGGTGTCGAAGTGCGTGGTCGCGTCAGTCCTGGCCGGTCAGCCGGGAGAGCGACGTGAGCGGGATCATCAGCCAGTGCGGCCGGTTGCGTGCCTCGTAGACGCACTCGTACACGGCCTTGTCCGCCTCGAAGGCGCGGAGCAGGGGAGAGTCCCCGCAGGGGTCGAGCCCGCTCGCGTTGGAGTAGCCGGTGCAGTAGGCGGAGCGGTTGCGCGCCGCCCACTCCTGCGCCCGGTACGCCCGCTGCGGGTCGTCGGGTTGCTCGACGAGCATGTGGCGGGCGGCGTAGTCGAAGCTGCGCAGCATCCCCGCGACGTCGCGCAGGGGGCTGTCGAGCTCGCGCCGTGAGGCCAGTGACCGGGCCGGCTCGCCCTCGAAGTCGAGCACGATCCAGCCGGTGGCCGTGCGCAGCACCTGGCCCAGGTGCAGGTCGCCGTGCACCCGCTGTCGGACGACGGGCTCGGTGCTCTCGGCCACGGCGGCGTACAGCCTGCGCAGTCCGTCAGCGTGCTCGGCGATCTGCGGAACGACCTCGAGCGCCGCGTCCAGCCGCTCGTTCATCTGGGCGGCGACCGCGGCGTACCAGTCGTCGGCCGCCGGTTCGCTCGGCAGCACCTCCGCCATGTCGGCGTGCACGGAGGCGGTGGCCGCGCCCAGCCGCTCGCTGTCGGCGGCGAAGTCGCCGCCCACCTCGTCGGCGTGCAGGTCGCCCTCGGCGTAGAGGTCGCGGACGCTGGCCGTGGCCAGCCGCCAGCCGTCGCTCGCGTTCGGGACGAACGTCTGCAGCATCGCGACCGTGGCGGGTTCGTTGGCCGGATCGGCGTCGTCGATCTCGATGTGGCCCAACAGCGGCGCGATGTGCTCGTTGTTGGCTCGGCGCAGGGCGTCGTGGATCTCGACATCGGGGTTGAGCCCCGGCTCCAGCCGCCGGAACAGCTTCAGGATCGCCTCCTGGCCGTAGACCAGGGACGTGTTGCTCTGCTCAGTGGACACGATGTCGCCGGGCAGCCCCTCCGGGATGTAGGCGACCCCCGCCGGGTGGAAGTGCATCGGGCCGACGGTCGAGGCGTTCACGAGGTGGATCAGCCAGGGCGCCGTGGCGTCGCGGTCGCGCATCGCGTCGTAGGCGTAGTTCTCCTTGCCGTCGTTGGCCACCGCGCCGATCAGCGCTGTCGAGAGCTCCTCGACGGCGTGGTCACGCCAGGACAACGGCACCAGGTAGGTCTCCTGGGCGCCGTCGGAGTAGGTCACCCGCACGCGGTGGACCGACAGCACGGGGTCGCCGCGGTCGAGGAAGAAGCCGTCCTCGGAGACGTCGGCCCACTCACGGCCCTTGCCGCCGAACCAGCGCTGGTTCGGCATCCATTCGCGGAAGAGGTCGGTGAGAGCCTTCATCGGGGGTCCCCCTGGGGATGGGCGTCGTCGGCTGCGTCGGCCGGGGCGTTGTCGCCGGGGGTCTCATCGGCCGCGCTGACCAACCCGGCCGCGAGCAGGGAGTCCGCGACGGCACTGGAACTGACCTGCTCCCAGTCCTCGTGCTCGTCGGGGACGGGCTCGGCCGGCTTGGCCAGCTCGAACCAGTAGAAGCCGTGACCGGCGAGGGTCAGCATGTACGGCAGGACGCCGATCTGCGGGAACTCGACCCGGCCGGTGAGCTCGATCGGGGTGTAGCCGTCGAAGCGGCGGAGGTCCAGCTCGACAGGCTGCGGGAACCGGGACAGGTTGTTCACGCACAGCACCAGGTCGTCGCCGAACTCGCGGACGAAGGAGAGCACCGTGGGGTTGCGCGACCCGATCTCGGTGAAGGACCCCAGCCCGAAGGTGGGGTGCTGGTTGCGCACCTGGATCATCCGGCGGATCCAGTGCAGCAGCGACGTGGTGTTGCGCAGCTGCGACTCGACGTTGGTGACCTGGTAGCCGTAGACCGGGTCGGCGTTGAGCGGCAGATACATCCGCTGGGGGTCGGCGGTCGAGAAGCCGCCGTTGCGGTCAGGCGTCCACTGCATCGGCGTGCGGACGCCGTCCCGGTCACCGAGCCAGATGTTGTCGCCCATGCCGATCTCGTCGCCGTAGTAGAGGACCGGCGACCCGGGCAGCGACAGCAGCAGCGCGTTGAACAGCTCGAGGGTGTTGACGTCGTTGTCCAGCAGGGGCGCCAGCCGGCGGCGGATGCCGATGTTCGCCTTCATGCGGGGGTCCTTCGCGTACTCCCCCCACATGTAGTCGCGCTCCTCGTCGGAGACCATCTCCAGCGTCAGCTCGTCGTGGTTGCGCAGGAAGACGCCCCACTGGCAGTTGTCGGGGATCTCCGGCGTCTGGGCCATGATCTCCGAGATGGGGAAGCGCTGTTCCCTGCGGACGGCCATGAACAGGCGCGGCATCACGGGGAAGTGGAAGGCCATCTGACACTCGTCGCCGTTCTCGCCGAAGTACTCGACGACGTCGGCGGGCCACTGGTTGGCCTCGCACAGCAGCACCCGGTCCGGGTAGTCGGCGTCGACCACCTTGCGCACCTGCTTGAGGAACTCGTGCGTCCTCGGCAGGTTCTCGCAGTTGGTGCCCTCCTCCTCGAACAGGTAGGGGACGGCGTCCAGCCGGAAGCCGTCGATGCCGAGGTCGAGCCAGAAGCGGAGCGCGTCGATGATCGCCTCCTGCACCCGCGGGTTCTCGAAGTTGAGATCCGGCTGGTGAGAGAAGAAGCGGTGCCAGAAGTACTGCTTGCGGACCGGGTCGAACGTCCAGTTGGAGGTCTCGGTGTCGACGAAGATGATCCGCGCTTCGGAGTACCGGGTGTTGTCGTCGCTCCACACGTAGAAGTCGCCGTAGGGCCCCTGCGGGTCGTTGCGGCTGGCCTGGAACCAGGGGTGCTGGTCGGAGGTGTGGTTCATGACGAAGTCGATGATCACGCGCATGCCCCGGGAGTGGGCGGCGTCGAGGAACTCGTGGAAGTCCTCGATGTCGCCGAACTCGGGCAGCACGGCCGTGTAGTCGGCGACGTCGTAGCCACCGTCGCGCAGGGGCGAGGCGAAGAACGGCGGCAGCCAGAGGCAGTCGACCCCGAGCCACTGCAGGTAGTCCAGCTTGTCGATCATGCCGCGGATGTCTCCGACGCCGTCGGCGTTGCTGTCGGCGAAGCCGCGGACGAGCACCTCGTAGAAGACGGCGCGTTTGAACCACTCCGGATCGGTGCCCGGCGGGGGCAGGGCGGAGCCGCTGGAGGGAAAGTCGGGGACGGAGACGGTCATGGGTGGCGAGTGCCTTCGTTCGGTGTGCGGCGTGCGGTGGCGGCTCGGGTGCAGCGGCCCTCTTGCGGGGCCCCACCGCGAGCCGGCGAGTGCTGGGGGGCACGGGGGTTTCTCACGCGCGTCCTTTCTCAGGCAACGGGCGGCGGGAACCGCACCGGCCGCGCGAAGCTGAGGCCGAAGACGTGGGCCGGCTCCCGGTAGGGGTCCAGCTCCACGTAGTTGAACTGGCCCCAGTCGTAGCCCGCACCGGTGATCTCGTCGGTGACCGAGAAGCGCTCGTGCCAGTCCAGGCCGAACGTGGGCAGGTCCAGCGACGTCGTCCCGATCTCGGTGTGGTGGCTGGAGAGGTTGACCACCACGAGGACCGCGTCGCTGGAGCCCGGGTCGGTCTTGGAGAAACACAGCAGGTTGGGGTTGTCCACCGGGTGGAAGCGCAGGGTGCGCAGCTGCTGCAGCGCCGGGTGCGCCCGCCGGATCTCGTTGAGCCGCTTGAGGTAGGGCGCGAGGCTGCGTCCCGAGGCCTCCGCGGCCGCCCAGTCCCGCGGCCGCAGCTGGAACTTCTCCGTGTCCAGGTACTCCTCGCTGCCCGGCCGCACCGCCACGTGCTCGAAGAGTTCGAACCCGGAGTAGACGCCCCAGGTCGGGCTCATCATGGACGCCAGCGCCGCCCGGATCTTGAACATCGGCGGCCCGCCGAACTGCAGCGACTCGTGCAGGATGTCCGGGGTGTTCACGAAGAAGTTGGGCCGCATGTAGTGCGCCGTGGACGCGAGATCGCGCCCGTACTCCTCCAGTTCCTCGCGTTCCGTGCGCCAGGTGAAGTACGTGTAGGACTGCGTGAACCCGATCCGCGCCAGCTGGTGCATCATCGCCGGCCGGGTGAATGCCTCGGCCAGGAACAGGACGTCGGGATGGGTCTTCTTGACCTGCCAGATCAGCCAGTGCCAGAAGTTCAGCGGTTTGGTGTGCGGGTTGTCGACGCGGAAGATCCGGACGCCGGCGTCCACCCACACCCTGATGACCCGGAGGCACTCGGCGTAGATCCCCTCGGGATCGTTGTCGAAGTTGATGGGGTAGATGTCCTGGTACTTCTTCGGCGGGTTCTCCGCGTAGGCGATCGTGCCGTCCGGCTTGGTGGTGAACCACTCCGGGTGCGCCCCCACCCACGGGTGGTCGGGAGCGGCCTGGAGCGCGAAGTCCAGCGCGATCTCCATCCCGAGTTCGCGGGTGCGGGCCACGAAGGCCGTGAAGTCCGCCATGGTGCCCAGTTGCGGATGGACGGCGTCGTGGCCGCCGTCGGCGCTGCCGATCGCCCACGGCGAGCCGACGTCGTCCGGCTCCGGGGTGAGGGTGTTGTTCCTGCCCTTGCGGTTGACCGTGCCGATCGGGTGGATCGGCGGCAGGTACACCACGTCGAAGCCCATGTCGGCGATCGCCGGCAGGCGGTCCTGCGCGGTGGCGAAGGTGCCGTGCGTCGGTTTGCCGCCGACGACGGGGCCTTCGGAGCGCGGGAAGAACTCGTACCAGGAGCCGTACAGGGCGCGGGGGCGGTCGACCCACACCTCGTACCGGGGCGTCCGGGTGATGAGCTCGCGCACCGGGTGGTCGAGCAGGTAGCGCTGCAGGGACGCGGTGAGGGCCGGGGCGATCCGCGCCGTGAGCTCCAGGGAGGTGTCGCGCAGCGCGGCCGCCGCGGCGATGACGGCCTGCTCGTCCTGGCCGGAGGCCTCCGCGGCGACCCGGTCGAGCAGCCGGGCCCCCTCCTCGAGGTCGTTGGCGAGGTCCTCGGCGCCCTGCCCGGCCTCGACCTTCACCTCGACGGCGTGGTGCCAGGTGGCCAGGGGGTCGCTCCAGGCCTCGATGCAGAAGGTCCACAGTCCTTCGCGGTCGGGCAGCACGGTGGCCAGCCAGCGGTCGGGCTCGGGTGGCAGCTGCACCATGCGGACCAGCGGCGGGGTGCTGTCGTCCCCCGGCGGGCTCCAGACGACGTTGGCGGCGACGGCGTCGTGGCCCTCGCGGAACACGGTGGCGGTGATCGGCACGTGCTCGCCCACGACGGCGCGAGCGGAGAAGGTCCCGCACGAGACGACGGGGGCGACATCGGAGATGCCGAGGCGGAGGTCAGGGCGGCCAGTCATCGCCGCCACGCTATCGAGATCGGCCCTGGCGAGCACATCGGCGCTGGTCGGAGAAAGAGTGCGGAACCCCGCGGTCTGGACCGGCGGGACGTGGGAACGCCTGGGAGTCATGGGCGGAGTTGCCTCCATCTGTTCCGCAGCGACGTGGTGGTCGGTGCAGTGCGGTTAGTCTCGCCCGGTGCGAGCACTCCGTCGATTCACAGTCCTGGCAGCCCTTCCTGAGCCGCTGACACCCCTGTCCCAGCTGGTGATGAACCTCCGCTGGTCCTGGCATCCCGAGACGCGGGACCTCTTCGAGACCCTCGACCCCGCGCTGTGGCAGAAGTGCGGCGGCGACCCGGTCAAGGCCCTCGGCGAGGTGTCGGCCGAGCGGCTGGCCCAGCTGGCCAAGGACCGCCGCTTCCTGCGCCGGCTCACCGACGCCGTCGACGACCTGGAGGAGTACCTCGCGACGCCGCGCTGGTACCAGTCGCTCGGAGCCGAGGCGCCGGCCAGCATCGCCTACTTCTCCGCCGAGTTCGGCATCACCGAGGTGCTGCCGCAGTACTCCGGCGGTCTCGGCATCCTCGCCGGTGACCACCTCAAGGCCGCCTCCGACCTCGGCGTACCCCTCATCGGCGTGGGCCTGCTCTACCGCGCCGGCTACTTCGCCCAGGGCCTGTCCGCCGACGGCTGGCAGCTCGAGCACTACCCGTCCCTCGACCCGCACGGCCTCCCGGTCAAGCTGCTGCGCCAGGCCGACGGGTCTGCCGTGGTCATCAACGTTCCACTGCCGGAGGGCCGGACCCTCTACGCGCACGTGTGGCGGGCGCAGGTCGGCCGGGTGTCGCTGCTGCTGCTCGACAGCGACATCGAGGAGAACGCCCCCGCCGAGCGCGGCGTCACCGACCGCCTCTACGGCGGTGACGAGGACCACCGCCTGCGCCAGGAGATGCTGCTCGGCATCGGCGGCGTGCGGGCGGTGCGCGCCTACTGCGGCCTCACCGGTACGCCGATGCCCGAGGTGTTCCACGCCAACGAGGGCCACGCAGGTTTTCAGGGCGTCGAGCGGATCCGCGAGCTCAGCGAGGCCCACGGGCTGAGCTTCACCGAGGCGCTCCAGGCGGTGCGGGCCGGCACGGTCTTCACCACCCACACCCCGGTGCCCGCGGGTATCGACCGGTTCCCCAGGGCGCTGATCGAGCGCTACTTCGCCGGCTTCGGGGTGCCGCTGGACCAGCTCCTGGGCCTGGGCGCCGAGGAGGACCCGGCGAAGTTCAACATGGCGTACATGGGCCTGCGGCTGGGCCAACGGGCCAACGGGGTCAGCCAGCTGCACGGCCACGTCAGCCGCGGCATGTTCAGCGCCCTGTGGCCCGGCTTCGACGAGAGCGACGTGCCGATCGGCTCCATCACCAACGGCGTGCACGCGCCCACCTGGACAGCCCGCGAGCTGGTCGACATGGGCACGCAGACCTCCAGCCAGGGTGACCCCGTCGACGTCGGCGGCACCGTGCACTTCGACGGCGTCGACAAGATCCCCGCCGCGGACCTGTGGAGCATCCGACGCACGTTGCGCGGCCGGTTGGTCGAGGAGGTCCGCCGGCGGATCCGCGAGACGGCGCTCTCCCGCGGCGCCACCGAGGCGGAGGTCGGGTGGACCGACACGGCCTTCGACCCCGACGTCCTGACCGTCGGCTTCGCCCGTCGTGTGCCGTCCTACAAGCGGCTGACCCTGATGCTGCGCGACCCCGAACGTCTCAGGGCGCTCCTGCTCGACCCCGAGCGGCCCATGCAGCTGATCATCGCCGGCAAGAGCCACCCGGCCGACGACGGCGGCAAGCAGCTGATCCAGCAGATGGTGAGCTTCGCCGACGATCCGGAGCTTCGGCACCGCATCGCCTTCCTGCCCGGCTACGACATCGGCATGGCGCGTTACCTCTACTGGGGCTGCGACGTCTGGCTGAACAACCCGCTGCGACCGCTCGAGGCGTGCGGCACCTCAGGGATGAAGGCCGCGCTCAACGGCGGGCTCAACCTCTCCATCCGTGACGGCTGGTGGGACGAGTGGTTCGACGGCCAGAACGGCTGGGCGATCCCCACCGCCGACGGCGTGGCCGACGCCGACCGCCGCGACGAGGTCGAGGCGCGGGCGATCTACGACCTCCTCGGCACGCAGGTGCTGCCCCGGTTCTACGAGCGCGGGCAGAACGGCGTCCCCGCGCGCTGGGTGGAGATGGTGCGGCACACGCTGCGCGAGACCGGCCCCAAGGTGCTCGCCACCCGGATGGTGCGCGACTACGTGCAGCAGCTCTACGTGCCCGCGGCCGGGTCCGCGCGCTCCATGGCGCTGGAGGGCTACACGCCGGCGCGGGAGGAGGCGTCGTGGCGGTCGCACCTGCTGCAGCACTGGAACACGGTGCGGGTCGCCCACGTGGAGGCGACGGGCGCGAAGGACACCCCGGAGATCGGTTCGACCCTTGCGCTGCGCGCCGAGGTGGAGCTGCCCGACCTCACGCCGGCCGACGTCACCGTGGAGGCGGCCTACGGGCGGGTGGACGACGCCGACGGGCTGCACGAGGTCACCACGGTGCCCATGGAGCACGAGCAGACCGACGGTTCCCGGCACTGGTTCACCGCCACGCTGCCGCTGGAGCGGACGGGTGCGTTCGGCTACACCGTGCGAGTGCTCCCGCACTCGGAGCACCTGGCCGACCCGGCGGAGCTCGGCGTCGTGACGAGCGCCTGACGGCTGCACTTGAGACACTTCACCCACGCAGGTCCCATCATCCCCTCGACGTGGGCTGATGCCCCGGCGTGGCGGGATCGCGCGGCCGCCCAGACCGCGCCCTGATCACTAGGCTGGAGGCCATGCCTGACCGCTGTGAAGTCCTGCCAGGAGACGCCGTCGTCGCTCGTCGCGGCGGTGGTCTGCTGTGGGTCGACGCACCCGGCTCGCCCGCACTCGTCGCGGCGTTGCACGCGTGCCTGGGCATCACCGGCCCCGGCGCCGACCGGGTGCTGGCCGCCGTCGCCGGACAGGTGAGCTCGCTCGCCTCCGGGACGGCGTCCTTCGCCCTCGTCCTCGCCGATACCTCCGGCGGCGCCGGCACCGGTGTCGCGCTGTGGTCGGGTAAGGGCGCGCCAGCCGTGGACGGCGTGCCGGTGTCCGGCTCGTCGGTCGAGGGCTGCACCCTCGCCTCCGGCTTCGCGCTGGGTCAGACGCTCTACGTCGGGCCCGGCCAAGCCGCTCCGCAGGTCCCGCCGGGCGTCGCCTACGACCTCGTCGAGGGAACGGTGCCCGGCTCGGGGGCCACCCTGCAGCTGGCCGCCGCCGCCCCCTCGTCGTCCGCGGCAGTGCCGGCGTCGTCCCCGTCGTCGTCGCCGTTCAGCGCCCCCTCGGACGCCGGTTTCGGCTCGGCCCGCGAGCCGCTCGACGCCTCGCGCGCCGACTCGGGCGAGCAGACCGCGTTCTGGCGGCCCGAGGCCCAGGCGGCCGCGCCGGTGCTGCGGTTCGACGACGGCATGGTCGTCACCGTCGACGAGGACCTCGTGCTGGGACGGCGTCCCGACAACCACGAGCTGGTCACCACCGGGTCCGCCCGGCCGGTGCCCATCGCCGACACCCAGAACGTCCTGTCCTCCGCGCACGCTGCGCTGCAGCGCGCCGGACGAGAGGTCTCCCTGGTCGACCTGGGCTCACTCAACGGCACGCACGTGGCCGGGCCGGAGGCCACCGAGTGGACCCAGCTCGAGCCGGGTGTCGCCCATCCGCTCGCCGACGGCGACCGCCTGCTCCTCGGCTGGACCGTCATCACCTTCGAGCAGCCGCAGGACTAGGACCCCGAGAACGCCGACGTCGCCGCCGGGACGCGCTCCTGGCGGGCCAGATCCCGTCGTCCACGGGCGGCGGCGACATCGGCGATCTCGTCGTCCCAACGGCCGTTTCGTGACCAGAGCGCCGATCTCGGCGCGGCTCGGGCGAGTTCAGGGGCGTCGGAGCACTCGCATCACCCACACCGTGCGGGCCGGGAGCTCCACGGCGTCGGGGGCGACGATCGTGGTCTGCGGGGGTGCGCCAGTGGCGTACTCGGTCGAGACGACGAGCTGGTAGCCGTCGGCCCACGGCGGCCCCGGCAGTTGCACCGTCACCGGGTCGGGTCCGGCGTTCAGCTCCACCAGGTAGCTGTCGTCGACCACCGCGCGGCCGTGCTCGTCGCGGTGTCGGATGCCTCGTCCGTCGAGGTACATGCCCAGCGTCTGCAGGTCGGTGTCGAACCAGTCGCCGGTGCTCAGCTGCCCGCCGCCCGGCGCGAACCAGGCGAGGTCGCGCGTCGGGCCGCTGCCATCCACCTCGCTGTGAGGTATCTCGTGGCCTTCGAAGAACGCCTCCTGGCGCAGCACCGGCGCCGACCGGCGCAGCCGGACCAGCCGCGCGACGAAGGTGAGCAGATCCTCGTCGACGGACTTCCAGTCGATCCAGGAGATCTCGTTGTCCTGGCAGTAGGCGTTGTTGTTGCCCTGCTGGGTGCGCCCCAGCTCGTCGCCGGCGGTCAGCATCGGAACGCCGGTCGACACCAGCAGGGTGACGAGGTGGTTGCGGACCTGGCGGGCGCGCAGCGCATGGATCTCCGGGTCGTCGCTGGGCCCCTCCACGCCCGAGTTCCAGTTCCGGTTGTGGCTCTCGCCGTCCCGGTTCTCCTCGCCGTTGGCATCGTTGAGCTTGTGCTCGTAGGTGACGAGGTCGGCCAGGGGGAACCCGTCGTGGGCGGTGACGAAGTTGATGCTGGCGATGGGCCGGCGACCGTCGGACCGGTAGAGGTCCGAGGAGCCGGTGAGCCGGTAGGCGAGGTCGCGGACGCCGACGTGCGCGCCCGACCACACGTCCCGGACGGTGTCGCGGTACTTGCCGTTCCACTCCGTCCACGGCGGCGGGAAGTTCCCCACCTGGTAGCCGCCCGGGCCGACGTCCCAGGGCTCGGCGATCAGCTTGACGTTGCTGACCACCGGGTCCTGGTGCACCACGTCGAAGAACGCCGACAGCCGGTCGACGTCGTGCATGGAGCGCGCCAGCGCCGAGGCGAGATCGAACCGGAAGCCGTCGACGTGCATCTCGGTGACCCAGTAACGCAGCGAGTCCATGAGGAGGCCGAGGGCGGCGGGACGGCGGACGTCGAGGGTGTTCCCGCAGCCGGTGTAGTCGGTGTAGCGCGCCCGGTTGCCGCCGTCCAGGCGGTAGTAGCCCGGGTTGTCGATGCCCTTGAAGGACAGGGTCGGGCCCGTGTGGTCGCCCTCGGCGGTGTGGTTGTAGACGACGTCGAGGATGACCTCGATGCCCGCGGCGTGCAGCTCCTTGACCATCGTCTTGAACTCGGTGACCTGTCCGCCGTCGGCGCCGGATGCGCTGTAGCCGGCGTGCGGGGCGAAGTAGCCGAGGGTGTTGTAGCCCCAGTAGTTCGTCAGCCCCCGCCGGAGCAGGTGCGGCTCGCTGACGAAGTGGTGCACGGGGAGGAGCTCGACCGCGGTCACGCCGAGGGTGGTCAGGTGCTCGACGAACGCCGGGTGCGCCAGGCCGGCGTAGGTGCCGCGCAGGCGCTCGGGAACGTCGGGGTGGCGCATGGTCGCGCCCTTGACGTGCACCTCGTAGATGACCGTGTCCGACCAGGAGGTGCGCAGCGGGCGGTCGCCGTCCCAGGGGAAGTTGTCGTGGACGACGACGCCGAGCGGCACGTAGGGCGCGGAGTCCTGCTCGTCGCGGGTCGACCCGTCCACCGCGTCGCCGGCGTACCCGAACAGCGCCGGGTGCAGCGCCAGCTCCCCGGAGAGCGCCCGGGCGTACGGGTCCACCAGCAGCTTGGCCGGGTTGTGCCGCAGTCCGGCGACCGGGTCGTAGGAACCGTGGACGCGGTAGCCGTACCGCTGGCCCGGCCCCACCCCGGCGAGCCGGCCGTGCCACACCTGGTGGGTCGTCTCCTCCAGCGGATAGCGGTGCTCGGTGCCCTCGGCGTCGAACAGGCAGAGGTCCACGGCCGAGGCCGAGGCCGACCAGAGGGCGAAGTTGGTGCCCGTCCCGTCCCAGTGCGCGCCGAGCGGCGTGGGCGAGCCGGGAAGGACCTCGCCGGCGGGGGTTCGAGGGACGGGGCGCGGGGTCACAGGACCGATCGTGCCGTCTCCCGGGCGCGTGCGTGCGCAGGCGCCGCCCCCCGGCTTGATTGGATGGGGGCGTGTCGAGTGCAGCCGCCCCCGGGGCGGTCGTCGGAATGACCGGTGTCGACGTCGTCCGGGGGAAGGCCTACCTCCTGCGCGGCGTCGACTGGGCCGTGGAGGCCGATCACCGCTGGGTCGTCCTGGGCCCCAACGGGGCGGGGAAGACGACGCTGCTGCAGCTGGCCGCCGCCCAGCTGCACCCGACGCGGGGAGAGGTCCGGCTGCTGGGGGAACCCCTGGGGGCGGTCGACGTCTTCGAGCTGCGCCCGCGGATCGGCCTGACCAGCGCTGCGCTGGCGCAGCGGATCGCGCCGTCGGAGCGGACCGGGGACATCGTGGTGTCGGCCGGCTATGCCGTCGTCGGCCGGTGGCGGGAGCCCTACGACGTCCACGACCTGACCCGAGCGGCGATGCTGATGGAGCAGTGGGGGGTCGCCCCCTTCGCCAACCGGGCGTTCGGCACGCTGAGCGAGGGCGAGCGCAAGCGCACCCAGATCGCCCGCGCGCTCATGCCCGACCCGGAGCTGCTGCTGCTCGACGAGCCCGGCGCCGGGCTCGATCTCGGCGGCCGCGAGGATCTCGTGGCCCGGCTGTCCGAACTCGCGAAGTACCACTACGCGCCGGCTCAGGTCCTGGTCACCCACCACGTCGAGGAGATCCCGCCCGGTTACACCCACGCGCTGCTGTTGCGAGGTGGGGAGGTGGTGGCCGGCGGCGCCGCTGACGACGTCCTCACCGAGGCCGCCCTCTCCGACACGTTCGGGCTGAAGCTGTCCCTGTCCCGCACCCACGGCCGCTTCACCGCCCGCAGGGCCGCGTAGGGAGAGAAGGACCCCGTACCGTCCACGGGCTCACCGCTCCCAGGCTCGCGGCGAGCCCGTGGACGGGGCCTTAGGGTGCCTGTCATGGCTGATGCGCCCGAGTTCGTGACCCTGCAGGTCGAGGACGGGGTCGGCACGATCCGCCTCGACCGGCCGAAGATGAACGCGATCAACGAGCAGCTGCACCGTGAGGTGCGGGCGGCGGCGATGGAGGCAGCGGAGCGCGACGACGTCCGTGCCGTCGTGATCTACGGCGGCGATCGGGTCTTCGCCGCCGGAGCCGACATCAAGGCGATGTCGCAGCTCGACGGCACCTCGATGGCGGCGTGGGGGCGCGAGCTGCAGAACTCGTTCCGGCAGGTGGCGCGCCTGCCGAAACCGGTCATCGCCGCGATCACCGGCTACGCCTTGGGCGGCGGCTACGAGCTGGCGCTGTGCGCGGACTTCCGGGTCCTCGGCGCCTCGGCGAAGATCGGTCAGCCGGAGATCCAGCTCGGCGTCATCCCGGGGGCTGGCGGCACGCAGCGCCTGGCCCGGCTGGTCGGGCCGGCCAAGGCCAAGGACTTGGTGTTCACCGGCCGCCACGTCGGCGCGGAGGAGGCTCTGGAGATCGGCCTGGCCGACGCCGTCGTCCCGGACGACGAGGTGCATGCGACCGCCATCGCGATGGCGCGTAAATTCGCTGCCGGCCCGCCGCGGGCCCTGGCCGCCGCCAAGCGCGCGATCGACGAGGGGCTCGACGGCACGCTCGACGAGGGGCTGACCCTCGAGAGCCGGCTGTTCGCGGAACTGTTCGACACCGAGGACCAGAAGGTCGGCATGCAGTCGTTCCTGGAGAGCGGTCCAGGAAAGGCCCAGTTCACCGGGCGATGAGCCCACGCTCTCCTGCTCGTTCCATAACGGTCGTCACACGTTCAGGGTCTCCGACCACCCCAATTCGAGCGCGTTCGGTCAGAATCTCGGAGCCGGTCGGTCAGGGCCAACGGGGCCCTGGGACGGCGCGGCACTGCATCAGGAGGACACGTGCGACGAAGCACCCTGCGGACCGCGGTGGCGGTCGTGACGGTCGGACTCACCCTGACCGCCTGCGGCTCGGACGACGGGGGCACCGGTGGGAACGCCGGCGGTGGCGGGAACGCGGCCACCGCTACCTCGGCCGAGGACTTCGGTGGCATGGACGCCCTCGTCAAGGCCGCGCAGAAGGAGGGGACGCTCAACGTCATCGCGCTCCCGCGCGACTGGTCGAACTACGGCGAGATGCTCGATACCTTCGGCGAGAAGTACGGAATCGAGATCAATGAGGCCACCCCTCTCGGGTCCAGCCAGGACGAGGTGAACGCCGTGAGCAGCCAGAAGGGGCAGGACCGCGCCCCCGACGTCCTCGACCTCGGCACCAGCTTCGCCAAGCAGGCCGCCGCCCAGGACCTGCTCGCGCCGTACCAGGTGGCCACCTGGAGCGACATCCCGGACAACCAGAAGGACACCGAGGGTCACTGGTACAACGACTACGGCGGCTACGTCTCCATCGGCTGCAACGCCTCGGTCGTCGAGGAGTGCCCGACCAGCTTCGAGGCCCTGCTCGACCCCCAGTACAAGGGCCAGGTGTCCCTCAACGGCAACCCGACCCAGGCCGACGCGGCATTCAGCGGTGTCTGGGCCGCGGCGCTGGCCAACGGCGGCAGTCTGGACGACATCGGC
>JAOPWJ010000166.1 GCA_025965715.1 Blastococcus sp.
CAGCTGCAGAACGCCTCGTTCATGGACTTCCTGATGCCGTACGCCTCCGAGGTGCCCGACATCGACATCGACCACCAGTCGACGCCGTCGCCGCTGAACCCGCTCGGGATCAAGGGCGCCGGCGAGGCCGGGGTCATCCCCGGTACGGCGGCGATCGCCTCGGCGATCGAGGACGCGGTGGGCCGCCGGATCGCGGCGATGCCCATCTCCCCCACCGAGCTGTACGACCTGATGCGGTCCCCCGACTCGGAACGAACCGCCGCTTCCCTTCGGCGGTCAGGAACAGTAGCGATGGCGTGAACCTCGACGGATCCGCGGTACTGCATGCCGACCCCGACACGGTGTGGTCGGTCATCACGGACCCGGCCGTGCTCGCGCGGACGATCCCCGGCTGCGAATCGCTGGAGCAGGTCGGCGACGACGAGTACAAGATGAACGTCTCGGTCGGCGTCGGGGCGATCCGCGGGACGTACGCGGGCGAGGTCAAGCTCGCCGACCAGCTGCGGCCGAAGTCCTACGTCATGCACGCATCGGGCGCCGGTGCGCCGGGCAACGTGCGGGCGACGGTGACGATCACCATGGAGCCCTCCGACGAGGGGACGACGCTGACCTACTCGGCGAACGCCGTGGTCGGCGGTCCGGTGGCGGGCGTGGGCCAGCGGATGATGACCGGCGTAGCCAAGCGGATGGCCGCGCAGTTCTTCACGGCGATCGACGCCGAGCTGACCGGTGAGGTCGTGCCGATCGCCGCCGCGCCATCGGCCGCCGCGGCGGCCAGCGACGCTTCGCTGGTGGTCGGCGGGGCTCCCGTCGCGGCCGGTCGGACCTTCACCGGCAAGGCGGCGACCGCTGCTCCGACCGGCGACATGCAGACGCTCGCGTGGGGCGCCATCGGCGGCGCGGCGCTGACCCTGATCGGCGTCCTGGTCGGCTACCGCCTCGGCCGCCGATAGCCAGCCGGCGCCAGTACGGCTCCCTCGGGGGTCGGGCCAGCATCACTTCAGGCTCCACCGCCCTCGCGTCCCGACCGCGCCTTCCCCGGGTGGTTGCCAGTCCGGGATGCCGGTCAGCGTGACGCGGGCTCTCGGGCTGCTCGGAACGGCAGCCACACGGCCAGTCCCATCAGCAGCATGGCCAGCGGCACATGAATCGCGGTGAGGGAGTCCTTCCCGTCATCACGGATCAGCCCGCCGAGGTAGGCCTCGAGCACGAGGAGAACGGTCAGGGCGATCGCGCCGAGAACGAGATCCCTGCGCCCGCGGAGCCGGACGAGAGCCCACCCGGTGGCCAGCACGGCCAGCAGGATGGCCACTTCCCCACCGCGGGCGTGGACGTCGATCCAGCCGCCGGCGTCGTCCCGCTGGCCGTCGTGCTCCAGGAAGATGCCCGCCCACAGGCCCTGCAACGCGACGGCGAGCGCGGCGAGGCCGGTCAAGGCGCTGTAGACGCGCCGACGACCGGCATCGTCGGCGGGAGTGCGGGTGGGTGCAGTTGCCGGTGTGGTCATCGTGACGCTCCTGCGTTCCGGGTTCGGTCCTCGGAATGGTCCGGGCCGCACCTGGGTGTGACCTGGGCACGCGATGAGAAGTGTCTGAGCGATGCGTCGTGCGTGCGACAGATCGCCCGGCGGGGGCACCGGCGCCGGCCACCGAGGCCCGCGCAGCCCGCGAGGTCGCCGGCAGCCGCCTAGCTTCCGGCGCGCGCTTCCGCCCGCATGGCGACGGCGGTGAGCAGCTCCCACCGGATCGCCGAACTGCCCGGCCGGACGACGAGCCAGTAGCGGGCAAAGCGCCGTCGCGTGCCCGCGTCGGTGGCCGCTACCCGGGTCTCGCAACTCAACCGCGTCCCTCCGACGGCCGGCGCGAGGCGGAACTCCATGCCGACCTTCACCCAGCCGGGCTCCGACCACTCGCGCACTCCGGCGGCGTCGAGTTGAGGGGGCCGCTTCCCGCCGAACAGCCGCCAGGCCTGGAGCAGCCCACCGAACACCACGTGCGACGGTGGTTCGGAGGACAGGACCGGGATGGGCACCACGTCCAGGAAGGTCCGATCGAGGCCGGCGCGGCGGCGCCCCCGGCCGGACAGCAGCACCGGCAGCGCTCGCACGGCTCCGAGCAGGAGAGAGACCGGCAGCGATGTGAGCTGCAGCCGGTACAGTTCCTCCCAGACGATGGACGGCGGAGCGTCGATCACCCGTGACTGGCGGGTGACGTGATCGGCCACCGGAACCACATCGTCGATGTCCACCGTGACTCCTCCTCCGGGCGCCGGCCGCACAGGGCGTGGGCGGCGCAGACGTTCGTCTCCCTGCGGGTCGGAGACGATGATGCCCCGCGAGGCGATCGGCGACGTCCCTCCACCGGTTCGACCGCCCGCCACCCCTGCGAGTGAGAAGCGGAACAGGTTCGTCCGTTCTGCTGCAGTCGCCCGCCCGGGATGCCGATGTGATGCACACGGAAATCCACAGGAGGGTACGTGCAACAGAACCGCTCGGAGGCCGAGCAGCAGATCGCTCGCCTCCTCCAGTCGGCGCGCCGGAAGCTGAACCTCAGCGTGGCGTTCCTGAGCCGCATCGACGAGACCAGCCGGACGATGCAGGTCGTGGACTCCACGCTCACCCACTTGCAGGACGGCTACTCCGGTCCACGGGACAGCGGTTTCTGCCTCGCCGTCGTCGACGGCCGTCTCCCGCAGGTCATGCCCGACGTGCGCGAGTTCCCCGAGGCCATGCTCCTGCATCCGGGGGACCTGCCACAGATGCGCGGGCACGTCGGCGTTCCCGTGGTGCTCAGCGACGGCGCCGTCTACGGCACCTTCTGCGCCTTCGGCCTGGACACGGACCCCGAGGTGTCCGTGCGGGACCTCGCGTTGATGGAGGTGC
>JAOPWJ010000173.1 GCA_025965715.1 Blastococcus sp.
CAGGACCGTCGTCCGCAGGGTGAGCGTCCGCAGGGTGGTGATCGTCCGCAGTGGCAGGACCGTCGTCCGCAGGGTGAGCGTCCGCAGGGTGGTGATCGTCCGCAGAGGCAGGACCGTCCCGCGGACGACCGTCGTGGTGCCCGTCCCGCCGGCAGGGAACCGGCGGCGGTCCACCAGGACCGGCGTCCGCCGCTCCCTCCGGGGCCCGAGCTGCCCGAGTGGGCCGACCCGCGCGTACTTGACCGCTCCATCCGCGAGGCACTGCGTGGCCTCGACCCGCGCAATGCCGAGCGTGTCGCCGCCCACCTGGTGGCGGCCGGCACATTGGTCGACGACGACCCCGAGACGGCGCTGGCACATGCCCGCGCCGCGCGTGATCGTGCTTCCCGGGTCGCCGCGGTCCGGGAAGCCGTCGGGGTGACCGCGTACCACGCCGGTGATTTCGCCGAGGCTGCCCGCGAGATCCGCGCCTACCGGCGGATGAGCGGCGACACCGGTTACCGAGCCGTGCTGGCAGACTGCGAGCGGGCGCTGGGACGTCCGGAAATGTCGCTGCGCCTCGTTGCAGAGGGCCTGGCGGAGACGCCCGATTCCGGGGAGGCCGTCGAGCTGCGGCTCGTGGAGGCCGGAGCGCGGCGAGACCTTGGTGAGCACCCCGCGGCCCGGCTGGTACTCGAGGCCGAGCTCGGTGGTCGTCCGATGCCGGAGTCCCTGGCCGGGGCCGACCCGGTCCGCATTCGGGTTGCAACCGCCTACGCCGACCTGCTCGAGGAGATGGGCGAGGCAGATCTGGCCGCGCAGTGGCATACGGCCATCGCCGACGAGGAGCCCGACGACCTGGGCATCGAGTTCACGGAACTCGATGTCGAGGACGACGATTCCGACGAGGACGACGATCCCGACGAGGCGGTGCCCGACGAGGCGGTCGCGGAAGCCGCGAGCAGCGAGTCGGGCGACCAGGAGGATGACACGTCCGAGCTCGAGGAATCGCTCGCCGACGAGCCAGGCAATGGCGGTGCGGACTTCGACGCCGATGTCGAGGCGGAAGTCGCCGAACTCCTCGGCGAGATCGAGCCTGCGACTGGCCGTCCCGCGGCGGCCGAGAGCGACGCCGCACGGGACTGAGTTCCTGACAGCCTCGCTCCCGTCGTCCACATCGGGAACCGCCGTCCACAGTTCCCGGCGGGACCTGGGTGCAGCGGCCGGCGGGCCCGAGGCTTGGTCAATGAGCGTTGCTGTCATCGACCGGAACGACGTGGTACTGCGGGGGCGGATGTCCGCCCCCGCAGAACATCGCACCCTGCCCAGCGGGGACGCGCTGGTGACCTTCCGCCTAGTGGTGCGGCGCCCCGAGCCGCGGGCAAGGGGCCAGTCGGTCGACGTACTCACCTGCGTCACCTACGACCGTTCGCTACAGCGCCGGGCCGCCGCCTGGCAGCCGGGCGACGTGGTGGAGGTGGAAGGAGCCCTGCAGCGCCGCTTCTGGAGAACGGGCACTGGCACGGCGTCGGTGTGCGAGGTGAACTGCCGGCGCGGCCGCAAGGTGCCGCGGTCCGGTACTACGGACGCCGAGCGCGCCGGATGACCAGATGTCAGTCGTCGAGCGGCCGCAGCACCAGGCCGGTACGCGGCTTGGGCACGAAAAGCGTCGACTTCCGGGGCATCCGGGCCCCGGCGCGGGCAACGGCGGCGACGTCACCCGGGGAGGGAGCCCGCAGCAGCAGCGCGATGCCGTCGCGGTCGCGGGCCGTTCCCAGCGCCTCAGCCACGCTGTGTGCGATCAGCACGGCCTCCGGATCGTCTGCACGGTGCCAAAGCCGGCCCAGCAGTCCGTGATGGGCCAGCACGACGTCCAGGCGGCGCCAGGCCTCCGGTGCTTCCGGCGGCACCGTGGCCCGGATCTCCGCCGACGGGTGGGTCAGCTGCACCAGCCGGGACCCGTCGGTGACCAGGAAGCCGCTCTCCTCAGGGGAGTCCAGCCACCGTCGGATCGCCGTGTCGATCGCCGTCGGTTCCGATCGCGTCAGAAGTTCAGTGAGGTGGAAACCCTGCGCAGCCGCCGTCAGGGCCGCGTCCATCTCCACGGCCGGGACGACGCGGTGGATGGGGTCCACCCGCAGGCCGCCCGGACCCATCGGCACCACGAGCGCGAGCACGGCGTCCACGCCGGTTGCGTGCGGCTGCGTGCGAGCGTGGGCGGTGGCGGCGGCGAAGCGGTGGTGTCCGTCGGCGATCACGGCGCCCGTGCGCTTCAGCGCGGCGGTCAGCGCCCCCAACAGCGCTGCGTCGGTCATCCGCCAGAGCCGGTGGCGCACGCCGTCGGAGTCCTCCACCTCGAGTGTCGGAGCTCCCCGCCGGGCGGCGCGGGTGAGCTCGGCGACCTCGGGCTCCGGGTCGTGCGCCAGCACGATCGGCTCGAGGTCGGTGCGGGTCGCCGCCAGGAGCGCCCGACGGCCCTCGACGGCCGGGGCGTAGGTGTCCTCGTGGGGGAGCACCGCCGCCGACCCGGACGGTGGCAGTGCCACCGCCCCCAGCCAGCCCGTAGTCGGCGCAGCGCCACCGGGCGGCCGGAGCTCGTACAGCCACAGGGCCGGCTCATCGTCCCGGTCGAGGACACCGTCGGCCTCCCACGCGCGCAGGGAGGCCGCAGCCAGCTGGACGGACCGGAGCGCCGCGTCACCCTCCATGCCCACGGCCGGGGCGTCCACCCGGGGAAGGATGAGGCGGACGATGTTGTACGGGTCCGCGTCGGCCAGACGGGCGCGGCCGGCGGGCGTCACCAGGTCGTAGGCTGGCGAGCTCACCCGGGCGAGATGCTCGGGTTCGCGATGCCGGTAGGTCAGCGCCCGGAATGGCCGGACCTCCAGTCCCGCCGCCGAACCAGACACGTCAGAGTCCGCCGACGGAGAGAGCACGACGGTGATCGTAAGAGCGTGCCGTTCCGCCTCGTGGCGGCGACCGGTCGACCGAGGTCGCCGGCACCACGGGTACAGGATCGACGGTCGGTCCGAGCGGGACGAGGAGGGAGCCCAAGTGTCGGAGGCAGCCTTGCCCAGGGGCGGCGTCTACCAGTGGCACCAGCGGGGTCTGGAACCGCTCCGCGCCGGCGACCCGGCGGCGGCGACGCTGCTGGCCCGCGCCTCCGACGCAGGGCCGCACCCCCGCAGCATCCTCGAGGCGCTCGCCCCGTCCCTGTGCGACGCCGGGCGCTACGCCGACGCCATGACCGCCTTCACCGCGCTGATCGGTCTCAACCCCACCGACGACTACGTGCAGTTCGGCCTCGGCCCCGCCGCCAGCCGGTCGGAGGAGCTTCGGCCCGCCGCCGAGCGCCTCTGCCTCGCGGTCACGATGCGCTCCGACCTCGTGCACTACGGCCGCGCGCTGCGACGCGTCCGCGCCCTGCAGGTGGCGAAGTCGGCGTGCCCTCTCCCGTGAGTGCCTCCGTGAGCCTGGCCACCGGCAGCCGCGAGGCGCCGTCGCACGCCTTCGACGTGGCGCTGCTCGACCTCGACGGTGTCGTCTACGTGGGCACGGACGCCGTCCCGGGCGTGCCGGAGGCCCTGGCTGTGGCGCGCTCGGCCGGGATGCGGCTGGGGTTCGTCACCAACAACGCCGCCCGCACGCCCGAGGAGGTCGCCCGGCACCTGACCTCGCTCGGCGTGCCGGCCGGGGCGGACGACGTCATCACGAGCTCCCAGGCCGCTGCGACCGTGGTCGCTGCACTGCTCGGGCCGGGTGCCGCTGTCCTGCCGGTCGGTGGACCGGGGGTCGCCGCCGCGCTCGGCGCTGCGGGTCTGCGTGTCGTACAGCGTGCCGAGGACGACCCGGCCGCCGTGGTGCAGGGCTACGGCCGCGAGGTCGGATGGGCCGAATTGGCCGAGGCCGTCGTCGCCGTCCGCAACGGGGCCCGGCACGTCGCCACGAACGCCGACGCGACGATCCCTTCCCCCCGTGGGCCCCTGCCCGGCAACGGCGCGATGGTCGGCGTGGTCAGCGCGATCACCGGACAGGCGCCGCTCGTGGCCGGGAAGCCCGATCCCGCCATGCACGCCGAATGCGTGCGGCGTACCGGGGCCCGCCGTCCCCTCGTGGTCGGCGACCGGCTCGACACCGACATCGAGGGCGCCCGCCGGGCCGAAGCGGCAAGCCTGCTCGTCCTCACCGGCGTCACCGATCCGGTCGGCCTGCTCGCCGCACAGCCGAATCAACGTCCCGATCTTCTCTCCGCCGACGCCGCCGGACTCCTCGCGGCTCATCCGCCGGTCAGCCGTGCCTCGGCGGGCTGGCGTTGCGGAACGTGGACGGTCCGTCCCGCGGAGGGGCAGGGCACGTGGCTCCTGTCCGCGGATCCCTCGGTCCCGGAGGCCGGCGACGGGCTCGACGGACTGCGGGCGCTGTGCGTCGCCCACTGGGACGGGAACCCCGACGAGGGGGCACCGGCACGCATCGCAGCGGCCGACCCTGCCGCGGCTGCGGTTCTCTCGGCGTGGGGGCTCGCGGGAGCCGCTGGCGGCTCAGAGCAGTGAACGTAGGCGGAGCATGTCGCGCAGGCCCGCCTCGAACTTGACCCGCCCGCTCGCCCAGGCCGGCGCGAACGACAACTTTCCCGAGGTCAGCGCGACCAGGTCGTCGCTCGTCATGGTCAGCCGGATGTCGGCCTTCGGCACGGTGGTCCCGTCCGCGACCACCGTCAAGTCACGCACCGACCCGGAGTTCAGCCGCCCCAGCACCACCTGCTCGAGGTCGGTGAGCCGGCACGACAGACTCCGGTCCAGGCCGGCCGCGGCCGGTTTGGCCGCCAGGTCGCCGAGAATGCGTGTGAGGGCGGTCAGGCACTCGTCCATCGTGGCCACGCGGGTGTGCCTCCAGTGCAGGTGCGGGAAAACCGGGCGGCGGGACGCTATCGCCCCGCTCGCTGCCCGTGCCCGTCCTCCCCGGCCGGTAACCTCCGAAGCGACCGGTCCGGCGACGGATCCGACCGTCCGTACGCCGGCGAGACCCCGAGAGGCGAGCAGATGACCGAGCCGAACCGACCGCGACCGGTGCCCGGTCCGCCGCGGCCCGGCTCGAGTCCGACGCGGGCCCCCGTATCGACCGCAGCATCAGGGCTGACCGCAGCATCAGGGCAGACCGTGCCCGATGTCGACCAGGCGGTGGAGCGGCCGTTCGCCGACCTCGACGAGCGACCCGTCGCCGACCACGTCGCTGCCTTCGAGGCCGAGCACTCCCGGCTCCAGCGGGAGCTCGGCACGATCGACCAGCTCTGATGGTCCGGCGCAGCCGACTCGATGCCGAACTCGTGCGCCGTGGCCTGGCCCGGTCGCGGGAGCACGCGGTGGCCCTGATCGCGGAGGGCCGTGTCGCCGTCTCCGGCAGAGCCGCCACCAAGCCGGCCACGGCTGTGGAGCCCGACACCCCCGTCCTCGTCCGCACCGACCCCGACCAGCCCACCTGGGTCTCGCGGGGTGCGCACAAGCTCGTCGGCGCCCTGGACGCGCTGCCTCTGGCAGTCGAAGGCCGGCGCGCCCTGGACGCCGGTGCCTCCACCGGCGGTTTCACCCAGGTGCTGCTTCGGCGCGGTGCGGCCGAGGTCGTCGCGGTCGACGTCGGGTACGGCGAGCTCGCCTGGTCCCTGCGCACCGACGAGCGAGTGCGCGTCGTGGAGCGCACCAACGTGCGCACGCTCACCGCCGAGGCGATCGATGGACCGGTCGACCTTGTCGTCGCCGACCTGTCGTTCATCTCGCTGCGGCTCGTGCTGCCGGCGCTGATCCTGTGCGCGCGGGAGGACGCCGACCTGCTCCTGATGGTCAAGCCGCAGTTCGAGGTCGGCCGCGAGCGGCTCGGCGCCGGGGGAGTCGTGCGCGATCCCGAGCACCGCGTGCAGGCTGTCCTCGCGGTCGCCCAGTCCGCGGCCGACCTGGGCTGGGGAACCGCCGGTGTGGTGGCCAGCCCTCTGCCGGGTCCGGCCGGCAACGTGGAGTTCTTCGTGTGGTTGCGGCGCGACGCAGGTCCGCCCCAAGAGGACGACGTCCGTCGAGCAGTGCAGGAGGGCCCCCAGTGAGCCAGACCGGAAGCGACCACGAGGGGACGGCGTCGGTGTCCGAGCAAGAGGCGACCGCGGCGGTGAAGGAACCGCGGCGCGTGCTCCTGGCCGTGCACACCGGGCGGCGGGACATCGTGGAGCTGGCCCGGACGTCGGCGGCCCGGCTGATGGCCGGCGGGATCACCGTGCGTCTGCTGGAGGACGAGGCGCCGGATCTCGACATCGACGGCGCCGAGATCTGCCGCGCCGACTCCGAGGCGGCCAAGGGGGCCGAGATCGTCATGGTCTTCGGCGGCGACGGCACGTTCCTCCGCGCCGCCGAGCTCGCCCGCTACACCGATGCCGCGCTCATGGGCGTCAACCTCGGTCGGGTGGGCTTCCTCGCCGAGACCGAACCCGAAGCGGTCGAGGAGACCCTCAGCGCCATCGAACGCTGCCTCTACTCGGTCGAGGAACGACTGGCACTGGACGTCGACGTCCTCGATGGCACCGGCGCGGTCGTCGGCGGCACGTGGGCCCTCAACGAGGTGTCGGTGGAGAAGGCGGAGCGCTCCCGTGTGCTCGACGTCGTGCTCGCCATCGACGGCCGGCCGCTGACCAGTTTCGGGTGCGACGGTGTCCTCTGCGCCACACCGACCGGCTCCACCGCGTACGCCTTTTCCGCCGGCGGACCGGTGGTGTGGCCCGACGTCGAGGCGCTGCTGCTGGTGCCGAGCAACGCACATGCGCTCTTCGGCCGGCCGTTGGTCACCTCACCGGACTCGGTGCTGACCGTCGCGGTACCCAAGGACGGCAACCGGGCCCGCATCTCGGCCGACGGCCGCCGCGTGCTGGAAGTGCCCGACGGCGGCCGGGTCGACGTCCGCCGGGCGGCCCAGCCGGTACGGATCGCGCGCGTGCACGCCGCCACCTTCGGGGACCGGCTGGTGGCCAAGTTCGGCCTGCCGGTTCGCGGTTTCCGCGACGCGCGGCACGCGGGCCCGGGCCACGAACTGTTCACCAGCCGCAACGTGCTGACCCGCGACATCGTGAGCGGCGACATCACCGGCTCAGGGGAGGTGGACGGTGCCGGCGCGCACTCCCACGACTGAACGGGGGGCCGGCCGCCCCTCACCGTCTCCCGCCGTGCCCGCCCCGACATCCGGGGCGGGCCCCAGCCGGCTGACCGAGCTGCGCATCCGCGGGCTCGGCGCCATCGACGACGTCACCCTCGAGCTCGGCAGCGGGCTGACCGTCGTCACCGGCGAGACCGGCGCCGGCAAGACCATGGTGGTCACGGGCCTGACGCTGTTGTTCGGCGGTCGCGCCGACGCCGGCCGTGTCCGCGCCGATGGCCGGGCGGGCGTGGAGGGCCGTCTGCTCCTCCCGCCGGATTCGCCGGCGTGGCAGCGAGCCGCCGAAGCGGGCGCCGACGCCGACGACGACGGCAGCCTGATCCTCGCCCGCACGGTGAGCGCCGAAGGGCGCTCGAGGGCGTTCCTCGGGGGCCGCAGCGTGCCGGTCGGTGTGGTGGCCGAGCTCGCCGAAGGGCTGCTCGCCGTCCACGGACAGACCGATCAGCTGCGGCTGTCGCGGCCCGCAGAGCAGCGGCGCGCGCTGGACCGCTACGCCGGAGCGCAGCACCTCGCGCTCCTCGAGCGTTACCGCGAGGCCTACCACCGCTGGCGGCAGCTGGCCGCCGACCTCGAGCGGCGCCGCACCCAGGCCCGGGAGCTGGCTCAGGCCGCCGACGTCCTCCGGCACGGGCTGAAGGACATCGGCGCCGTCGCACCCGAGCCGGGCGAGGACGAGGCCCTGGACACCCAGTCCAAGCGGCTCAGTGACGCCGACGCGCTGCGGGCCGCCGCCGACGAGGCGCGGATGGCGTTGGTCGGCGACGTGACCGGGGAGCTCACCGGGGGAGAGGTGCCGCAGGACGCGGCCGCGGCCCTCGCCACCGCGGAGCGGGCGCTCGCCGGCTCCGACGACCCCGCCCTGGTGATGCTGGCCCACGACCTGGCTGACGCGGTGGGGGTGGTCTCCGACGTGGCAGGTCAACTGGCCGGTTACGTCGCGGACCTCGACGCTGATCCCGGCCGGCTCGCCGAGGTGCTCGACCGCCGGGCGGCGATCACCGCCTTGGTCCGCAAGTACGCGGCAGTCGGCGAAGGGCTCGTGGGCGTCTTCGCCTGGGCCGAGGACGCCGAGCGCCGGCTGTCGGAACTCGACGTCTCCGACGAGGCCCTGGAGGCGCTGACGGGTGCACGAGACAGCGCCCGCGTGGAGGTGGACGGGCTCGGTGCGCAGATCTCCTCGGGACGGCGCGCCGCCGCCGAGGGCTTCGCCGCCGAGGTGGGGCGCGAACTGGCTGGGCTCGCGATGAAGAGCGCGCGCGTCTCCTTCTCGATCGAGAGCACCCCTGATGCACCCGGCGCCGACGGCATCGACGAGGTGGCGCTGCTGCTCGCACCCCATCCCGGCGCACCGCCGCGCCCGGTGCACCGTGGCGCCTCCGGCGGCGAGCTGTCGCGGGTGATGCTCGCCATCGAAGTGGTGTTCGCCGGCGCTGATCCCGTGCCGGTCATGGTCTTCGACGAAGTGGACGCCGGGGTCGGTGGCCAGGCGGCCGGTGAGATCGGGCGACGCCTCGCGCGGTTGGCCAGGGACCACCAGGTCGTCGTCGTCACCCACCTGGCGCAGGTGGCCGCGTTCGCCGACACCCATCTCGTCGTCGACAAGTCCCCGGACACCGCTGCGGGCGTGACCGCGACCGACATCAGGGCCGTCGACGGCGAGGACCGGGTGCGTGAGCTCGCGCGGATGCTCTCCGGCCTGACGGACAGCGACACGGGCCGGGCGCACGCCCGGGAGCTGCTCGCCGTCGCCGCCGACGCCCGCGCCTGACCACCCCGTCGCACGACCCGGTCGGGTGACCGGGGCGTGACGCCGGAGCGCCCGGGGTAGCCGACGACGATGAGCTGCTTCTCCTCGGCCGACGAGTCGGCGCACTACGGATTCTCGGTCTGCATGCTCCTGGAGCAGTACCGCGGTCCGCTGAAGTGGGACGAGCAGGGTGTCGTCGAGCTCGGCACCGGTGACGCCACGGCCATCGCCGACGTCGTCTCCTCGCTCCCCGAGCTGCGGATACGGAGCTACGACATCAGTGCGCCGTCGGTCGCCCAGGCGCGGGAGAACATCGCTGCGCGCGGCGTCGCCGACCGGTACACCGTCGAACTCGGCGACTTCTTCGACCAGGCCGACGCGGCCGGTGGTGCGCCGGTGTCCACGGTCATCTCCAATCCGCCGTACATCCCGGCGCCCGATCGCGACATCCTCATGCCCGAGCTGTGGGGCGGGGTGCGGGGGAACGACCTGGTGCTGCAGCTGCTGAAATGCGGCTACGACAACGTGATCGCCGCGGTCGCCAGCTACTCCGATCCCGAGACCACGGTGCGCACGGCCGAGGACCACGGCTACCGGGTGGCCAACTTCCTCGCCGTGGGACTGGATTTCGGGCCGTACAGCAATGAGCCGAAGGTGCGCGACCACATCCGCCGCCTGTGCGCCGCGGGGCACGGCTGGGCCGACGAGGACGGTTACATGGTCGCCGTCGCCCTCTTCACGCGGACGCCGGACATCCCCGGCAACCGCGCCGACCAGCTCCTCCGCGCGCTGCAGCTCTGACCTGACCAGGGGCGGGGGGCCCCGAGGAAGGGCGACATCGGCTCAGCGTGCCGGGGCCACGGCTCCTCGCTGCGGTGTCAGCGCGACGCTGACGATCTCTTGCAGTAGCCGGCGAGGCCGAACTGCAGGAGGGACAGCCCGCGCTGGCCCTGCCGGAGCAGCTCCGCCGTCAGCTCCGGTCCGCCGAGGCCGTCGAGCACCCGGTCGCGAGCCAGTTCCAGCAGTGAGGCGTAGAGGCCGAGGACGGCGTGCGCGGCGAGCCACGGCTCGATCTCCCCGTGGCGCGCTCCGGTCTCCTCGGCGATCAGGTCGGCGAGGGCGCCGGTGAGAGCGCCGAGGATCTCTCGCTCGCGAATCTGCAGGGTCCGGCTGCCGCGGATCACCTTCGCCATGTCCGCCACCCCGGCAGCCGCCTCCGGTGCGCCGAGCCGGCTCATGGCGGCGACCACGAAGCTGCCGGCCGCCGCGGCAACCGACTCGCCGGGCGGCCTTCGGCGGACCGCGTCCAGCAGGGCCGCCCGCATCGGCGGATCGGCGTCGAAGACCAGGCCCTCCTTGACGGGGAAGTGGTTGAACACCGTCTTCTCCACCACGCCGGCACGCTTGGCGATCTCCATGACGCTGACCGAGTCGAAGCCGCGTTCGGCGAAGAGCTCCGCCGCGGCGTCGACGATGCGTACCCGCGTCTCCTGCCGCCGGCGCTCCCGCGCACCCGGGGCACGCTTCGCCGGCCCCTCTGCGGCCGCGCGCTCCGGCGGGACGACGGCAGGGGCGGTACGGGCGGGGACCTCGGGGCGGGAGGGCATCGCCCGGATCACCGCGCCGACGGTGTCCGCCGGCTCGGCCGGGGGCACCTGTGCACAAGGCCCTGGCACGTGGGCGGTTCGGGTCAGGGCGTGGGCCACTCCAGTCACAAGAGCCACGCTAGTCACAAAGCGGTAACGGTCCCGCTCTCCGACCGAAGACGGCGATTCGGGCGTGTCGCACCGCCCGTGGTGTCGGACACTCTGCGTAACTGACGGGTCGCCGTCGCGCGTCGGACGACGGGGCCCCGGCGGCGGCGTGAAAGCATCGGCGCATGCGCATCGGCACACTTCGGCGCGGCCGCGCACCGGAAACCGGCCAGGGGCAGGCCCGCACCGTTCGGCTGGACCGCCGCACGAAGAACCTCACCAAGCGGCTCCGCCCTGGCGACATTGCCGTCATCGACCACGTCGACATCGACCGGGTCAGCGCGGACGCACTGGTCGGCACCAAGGTTGCTGCGGTGGTCAACGCGGCGTCCAGCATCTCCGGTCGGTATCCGAACCTGGGCCCCGAGATCCTGATCAACGCCGGCATCCCGCTGCTCGACGAGGTCGGCAAGGAGGTCTTCGCGAACCTCAAGGAGGGTGCGCAGGTCCGCCTCGAAGGAAACCAGCTGCTGACCGAGGACGGCACCGTCGTCGCCGAGGGGCTCGCGCACACGCCGGCCACCGTCGCCGCCGCCATGACCGAGGCCAAAGCCGGGCTCTCGACCCAGCTGGAGGCCTTCGCGGCCAACACGATGGAGTACATGAAGCGGGAGCGCGCGCTCCTGCTCGACGGCGTCGGCGTCCCCGACGTCACCACCAACTTCGAGGGCCGGCACGCACTGATCGTCGTGCGTGGCTACGACTACAAAGAGGATCTGCACGCGCTTCGGTCCTACATCCGCGACTACCGGCCGGTGCTCATCGGTGTCGACGGCGGGGCCGACGCGCTCATCGAGGCCGGCTACCAGCCCGACATGATCGTCGGCGACATGGACTCGGTCAGCGACGACTCGCTGATGTGCGGCGCCGAGGTGGTGGTGCACGCCTACCCGGACGGGCGTGCCCCCGGGCTGCCCCGCGTGGAGGCCCTCGGCGTTCCGGCCATCACTTTCCCCGCGGCCGCGACCAGCGAGGACATCGCGATGCTGCTCGCTGACGAGAAGGGCGCCAAGCTCATCGTCGCCGTCGGCACGCACGCCACCCTCGTGGAGTTCCTCGACAAGGGCCGTGGCGGCATGGCGTCGACCTTCCTGACCCGCCTGCGCCTCGGCGGCAAGTTGGTGGACGCCAAGGGCGTGAGCCGCCTGTACCGCAGCCGCATCTCGACGACGGCGCTCGTCGTGCTGGTGCTGGCCGCGCTGTTCGCCATCGGCTCCACCATCGCGGTGTCCGCGGCGGGGCGGGTGTACCTGGATCTGCTGCTCGACCAATGGAACGGCTTCGTGTTCTGGCTGGAGAACCTCTTCTCGTGATCGACTTCCGCTATCACCTGGTCTCGCTGATCGCCGTCTTCCTGGCGGTCGCACTGGGCATCGTCATCGGCACCACTCAGCTCAACGAGCCGATCCTCGCCGACATCAAAGGCCAGGTCAGCTCGCTGGAACAAGACAAGCGGGCCCTGGAGGACCGGACGCAGGCGCTGCAGGCGCAGCTGGACACCTCCGACGCGTTCGAGGCCGCCGTCGCTCCGACGCTGGTCGGGGGCAGCCTCACCAACCGAAGCGTGCTCCTGGTCGTCAGCAACGAGGACGTCCCGGACGAGACCGTCGAGAGCGTCGGCGCCCTCGTGAAGCAGGCGGGCGGGAACGTCAAGGGCACCGTGCTACTGCAGCCCGGCTACAGCGACCCGGCGAACGCCTCCAGCCTGCAGAGCTACGTGACCGGCGCGGGGCTGCCCACCGGCCTGCAGCTGCCGGAGGCCGACGACTCGGGGCAGCTCGTGGCCTCCGTGCTCGCCCAGGTGCTCATGATTCCGCCGGGTGGCGCGGCGCGGGACAGCGCGGAGATCTCCTCGGTGCTGGCCGGCCTCAACGCCCTCGACGCGCTGACGGCGGGGAGCTCGTCGGTGGCGGCCGCCGACTTCGCCGTCGTCCTCACGGCCGGCTCGTTCCAGGGGGACGACGCCGCCGAGCGGAACGGCACCCTGAGCGACCTGCTCATGGCGCTGGACTCGGCGGGATCCGGTGTGGTCGTGGCCGGCGACGCGCTGTCGGCCGACGACAACGGGCTGATCGGCGCGGTCCGGAACGACCCGACCCTGTCGGCGGCGATCTCCACCGTGGACAACGCCGCCAGCGGCGCCGGGCAGATCAGCACCGTCCTTGCGCTCGCCGCCGAGGCGGGCGGCACCTCGGGCAACTACGGCACCGGCGAGGACACGCAGCCGGTTCCGCCGGTACCCGCAGCGACGCCGTGAGCGCCCGCCGGAAGGCAGTCCTGGCCCTCGCCGGGGCACTGGGCGCGCGTGCCGCGCTCGCCGGCGCGGGCTCGCTGGACGCCATGCCCTCGGGAGCCCCGTGGCGCCGGACGAACTACGCCGGCCGGCCGCTGACCCTGCTGGGCGGTCCGGCGCTGGCGGCCTCGGCCACGGCGACCGCGGTGCTGGGGGCGCCCCCCGGAACCCGCGCGGCCACGGCGCTGGTCGGTGCCGTCTCCGCCCTCGTCGGCGGCTACGACGACCTGGCCGGCGCCCGCCCGGAGCAGGCCCGGGACAAGGGTCTGGCCGGGCACCTGCGGGCACTCCGGTCGGGTCGCGTCTCCGCCGGCGCGGTGAAGGTGGCAGGCATCGGGGGCGCGGCGGCGGCCGCCGCCGTCCTGAGCCGGCGCGGCCACGGAGCCGGCGCACTCGCCGACGGCATCCTCACCACCGGCCTCGTCGCCGGCACCGCGAACTTGCTGAACCTGCTCGATCTTCGGCCGGGCCGCGCCGCCAAGGCCGGCGCGATGGCCGCCGCCGCCACACTCGGTGGGCCTGCCGGCGGGCTCGTGGCCGGACCGCTCGGCGCGACCCTCGCCCTCCTGCCCGCGGACCTGGGGGAGCGGGTCATGCTCGGCGACTGCGGCGCGAACGCCCTCGGCGCGCTTCTCGGCCTCCGGCTGGCCCGGGTCCGGGGCCGGAGCTCCCGCGCCGGCCTGCTCGCCGGCATCGTCGCCCTCACGCTGGCCAGCGAGAAGGTCAGCTTCACCACGGTCATCGAGGCCACGCCGGGACTACGGGAACTGGACCGCCTCGGCCGCCGGCCGTCGTGAGCACACGGCAGGTCGCGCGGGGCGTGGCGGGCGCGGCGGCGCTGATCGCCGGGCTCACCGTCCTTGCTCGGCTGGCCGGGTTCGGCCGCACGCTGGCCTTCACCAACACCGTGGGGGCCGACAGCACGGGCGACACCTACGTGGCGGCCAACGCGGTTCCCAACATCGTCTTCGAGATCGTCGCCGGCGGCGCCCTGGCCAGCCTCGTCGTGCCGATGCTGGCCGCCGGCATCGCCGCGGGAGACCGGGAGCAGGTCCGCGGGACGGCGTCGGCGCTCCTGGGTTGGACGTTGCTGGCCCTCATCCCCCTGGCCGTCGTCCTCGCCCTCCTCGCCGAGCCGATCGCCGCGGTACTGCTCGTGGGCCGTGGCCCCGACGAGGTCGCGCTGGCCGCCCGCTTCCTCCGCGTCTTCGCTCCGCAGGTCGTGCTCTACGGCATCGGGATCGTGCTGACCGGCATCCTGCAGGCGCACCGCCGGTTCGCCGGGCCTGCGATCGCGCCGCTGCTGTCGAGCCTCGTGGTGGCCGGCGCCTACCTGCTCTTCGCCGCCATCGGCGGTGCCCCCGACGTCGACCGGCTCTCCCGCACCGCCGAACTCGTCCTCGGCGTCGGAACGACGCTGGGTGTCGTGGCCCTCAGCTTGAGCCTTCTGGTGCCGCTCCGCCGGCTGCGCCTGGGCCTGCGGCCCTCGCTGCGCTTTCCTGTCGGTGCCGCTCCGCGGGTCCGCCGGCTGGCCGTGGCGGGAGTGCTCGCCCTCGCCGGGCAGCAGCTCGTCGCGGCCGTCGCCATCCGGCTGGCCAACAGCGAGGCGCCGCACGGCACCCAGGTCGCCTACTTCGCGGCCATGACGCTGTTCCTGGTGCCGTGGGCGGCCCTTGCCGTCCCGTTGGCCACCTCCGCCTATCCGGGGCTCGCCGAACGCGCAGGGGTGGGCGACGAGGCGGGCTACCGGCGCGCGCTGGCGCCTGCCGCCGTCCTCACGGTTGCCTCCGCTGCGGTGGCCGCCGGCGTGCTGGTGGCCGTCGCGGGCCCCATGGCGCGGGTCTTCCTCAGCGGGGGGCCGGACGCATCGGTGACGGCGTTGCGCGACGCGATCACCGCGTTCGCCCCCGGCCTGGTGGGCTACGCGCTCGTCGCCCTGCTCACGCGGGCGTTGTACGCCCGCGGCTCGTGGAAGGCGCCCACCGTCTGCGTCGTGGGCGGATGGCTGCTCGCCGTCGTCGCTGACCTCGTCCTGTCGGCGCTGCTGCCGCCCGCGGACCGGGCCCTGGCGCTGGGCGCCGGGCACAGCATCGGTGTCACGGTGTCCGGCCTGGGCCTGCTGGCGGTCGTGGCCCGAGCGGCCGGCCGGAACAGCCTCACCGGCGTGGCGCGCGCCGGCCTACCCGCCCTCGCCGCCGCCGTCCTCGGCG
>JAOPWJ010000181.1 GCA_025965715.1 Blastococcus sp.
TCCTTGACCGAGGCCAGTGAGCCGGTGGTGCTGCCGGACAGCAGATCCAGCTCGAAGTGGTTGGGGGTGACGATGTCGGCGGCGGGCACCGCGACCTCGCGCATGAACTCCTCGATGCCGGGCCGCACGAAGACGCCGCGGCCGACGTCGCCGATCACCGGGTCGCAGCAGTACACCGCCGCGGCGTTCGCCTCTCGCACCCTGGCCACCGCGCCGACCACGGCGTGGCCGATGTCGGCCGATCCGAGGTAACCCGACAGCACGGCGGCGCAGTCGCCGAGCACGCCGCGGTCGGCGATGCCCTGCACCACCTCCTCGACGGCCTGGCCGTCGAAGACGCGGCCGGTCCACTGGCCGTAGCCGGTGTGGTTGGAGAACTGCACCGTGTGCACCGGCCACACCTCGATGCCGAGCCGCTGCAGGGGGAACACCGCCGAGGAGTTGCCGACGTGCCCGTAGGCGACGTGGGACTGGATGGAGAGCACCGCGACCATGGGCGCACCGTCGCACATCGGCGCGGCGCCGGGATCGGGTGACCTCCCGTCCCGTCGGTGCGCCGATGAGTTCCCGCCATCGGGAGGGGGGCTGCGCTCGCGGTACTGCCCACAGAGGGGGGTCACGGCCCGGGATTGGCGGGCAGCAGCCCCTCCTCCTGGTCGAGTTCCCGCTCGAGGACCCGCAGGCTTTCGTCGGGGAGCCGACCGACGTCGCGCCACCGCAGCAGCTCGTCGCGCTGGGCCTCGATGACCGAGCGCCGGAGCCGGACCGCCGCCTCGTACTGGGGTGACAGCGGCATCTCGCCGCCCTCCGCCGATTCCAGCAGGTCCAGCCGGCGGCGATAGCGCGTCAGGCGGGCGTCGAGCTGGGCACGGATCCCGGCGATCGCGTGGTCCTCCACGTCGTCGTGCTCCTCGGCCGCGAGATCCTCGATCCGGCGCCGACCCGCCTCGGCCGCCGCGACACGGGCCAGGTTGCGCAGTCTCGCCTCGTCCGCCTGGTCGGCTCGCAGTCCCAGTGCCCGCACCAGCGGCGCGAACGTCAGGCCCTGGACGACGAGGGTCACGAACACGGTGAGGAAGGCGCAGAAGAGCAGGAGGTCGCGCGCCGGGAAGGGACGACCGTCCTGCGTCGTGAGCGGCAACGTGAAGATGGCGGCGAGGGTGATCACGCCCCGGGTGCCCGCCCAGCTCAGGACGACGATCTCGCGCAACCGCAACCGGCGCGTGGAAGCCCGCGCCGCAGCGGGAAGCGCGGTCCGCAGGCGGCTGGCGCTCCCCAGCTCGCCCTCCAGTTCCTGGTCGCCCAGCCGGGTGTGCAACTGCTGGGGAAGTGACTCGGTGAGCAGCAACCAGGCCGGCCGGAGCAGCAGCACGACGCCGACGGTGATCAGCGCAGCGGTCACGATCGTGGCGGTGCTGTACTTCCCCAGCCCGCGGATGACGGTCGGCAACTGCTGGCCGATCAGCAGGAAGACCAGGCCTTCGAGCAGGAAGTCGACCAACCGCCAGACGGCTGCCGTCTGCAGCCGGCTGGCACCGGAGGCCCAGTACGGATTGTTGTGACCGATGATCAGCCCGGCGACCACCACCGCCAGCACGCCGGACACGTGCACCGTCTCGGCGAGCAGGTAGGCCACGAACGGCGTCGCGAGCGAGATCGCGTTGGAGGAGAGCGGGTCACGGCGTATTCGGCGGAGCGGCCGCACGCCGTAGGCCACCGCCACACCCGCGGCGACTCCGCCCGCCGCGGCGAGCACGAACTGCCCGAGCGCCGCCGGGGTGGAGAAGCCGTCCCCCTGGGCGGCCGCCACCGCCACGCTCAGGATGGTCAGCGCCGTGGCGTCGTTGAGCAGCCCCTCGCCCTGGATGAGGGTGATCAGCCGTGGCGGCAGGCCCACGCGGCGGCCGACGGAAAGGGCGGCGACCGGGTCGGGGGGCGCGACGGCGGCGCCGAGGGCCAGCCCCGCCGCCAGCGTGGCACCGGGAACCCAGAGCGCGAAACTGGCCCCGACGAGCAGCGCGGTGGCGAGGACGAGCAGGACCGACAGGCTGACCACGGTGTGCAGATTCCGCCGGATGGCCAGGAGCGAGGCGTCCAGCGCGGCGCTGTAGAGCAGCGGCGGCAGCACCAGTGTGAGCACCAGGTCGGGGTCCAGGGGGATGTTCGGCCCGGGCAGCAGCGCGTAGACGCTGCCGAGGATGGTCAGCAGGGCGGCGGCGGGCAGGCCGGTGCGCTCGGCGATCCAGCGGACGACGACGAGCACGGCGACCGCCGCCAAGACCAGCATCAGGACCGTCTCTACATGCACCAGGACAGTCTCCCGGAGGCCCGCCGCCGCCCGCCGCCCGCTGCACAGCCGGGCCCGTCGGGGGCCCGGTTCGCCGGACTCGGGCGGGCATGCCATCGTCGTCCCCGGGTCGCGCCCCGGCCCGGTCCACCCGGTGCCCGGAAGGCGTGCATGAACCAGCAGCTCTCAGACCGACTCCGCTTCCTGCAGGCGTTCGTCGCCCACCCACGGCAGGTGGGGGCCGTGCTCCCCACGTCCCGCCGCGCCGTGCGGGACATGCTCGATCTCGCCGACGTCCCGAATGCGGATCTGGTGGTCGAACTCGGCGCCGGCACGGGGTCGCAGACGGAGGAGATCCTCGCCCGACTCAAGCCCGGTGCCCGGCTGATCTCGCTGGAGATCGACGCCCGGCTCGCCAAGCTGCTGGCGGAGCGCTACGACGACCCGCGCCTGCAGGTGGTGTGCGACACGGCCGAGAACCTGCAGGACCATCTGGGCGGCGCCACGGCCGACGTCCTGGTCTGCGCCCTGCCCTTCACCTCGCTGCCGCCCCCGCTGCGGCAGCGGATGCTCGACGTGCTCCCGCTCGCGGTGGGGGACAGGGGGATGGCGGTGATCATCCAGTACTCGCCGCTGATCGAGCCGGGACTGCGCAAGCGGTTCGCCTCGGTGCGCCGGCGGATGTCGGTGCTCAACGTGCCCCCGGCATTCCTGTTCGCCTGCTCGTCGGGGCAGCCCCTAGGGGGCGAGCATTCCCCAGGTGTCGGCGACGGTCTCCCGGCTCAGTGACCAGTTCCACCCGGTCGAGGTCGGTAGGTCGGCGATCCGCTGGGGACTGCCGAGCCGGTTGCCCTCACTGAGCTGACGCCAGACGAACATCCCTCCGGCACCCGAGCGGTGGACACTGATCAGGTCGTCGACGGAGTCGCCATCGGTGTCGGCCAGGTACTGCCGGGAGTGGGCGAACGACCATCCGCTGCTGAGGTTCGCCCACTGCCGAGGCGCCCGCCAGCAGACGTCTCCCGTGTCGGCCGAGCAGCTGGCGCTCACCCAGACGAGCACTCCACCGCCGCTGGCCCGGTGCACCGTCACCAGGTCCACGAGCCCGTCGCCGGTCACGTCCCCCGCGAGTTGACGGGCGTAGGCCAGCGACCACCCGTCCGCCGTCCGGAAGGTGGCGACGGTGGGGTCGGTGGCGGCGAGCGCTCCGGTTCCGTCCCGACGGGTGAGCAGGGTGGTCGTCCGGAAGGTCGAGGTGGCGGGCCCGGTGCTCAGCAGGTCCTCGTTCCCGTCGCCGTCGGCGTCCGCGACGTAGTCGCGGCTGGTCCCGAAGTCCCCGGGCACGGCGCCCCACCGCTGCGGGGCGCCCAGTTGCGTGCCGTTGCTCAGCATGACCCAGACGAAGCTGCCGGCCCGCGCGCGGTGGACGATCAGGAGGTCGTCCCAGGTGTCGCCGTTGACGTCCCCGGCCAGCGGGCGGGAGTCGGCCCACGACCACCCGGCGGACTTCGGCAGGGCGCGCAGGAGCCGTGGGGTGGTGTCGCTGCTGCCGGGTACTGCGTAGACGCGGATCCCGCCGTCGCTACCGGCGTGCCAGACGATGTGGTCGGCGGTGCCGTCGTCACCGGGCGTCCAGTCGGCGAAGTCGCCGGCCACCACCTTCGAGCGGTCGGTCCGGAAGCCCTCCTTCGCCGGCAGCGCGCGCACCTGGCGCGGGGTGCCCACGCCGTCCTCCACCTCCGACAGCGGCATCCGGAAGAGGTTGATCCCGCCGTCGGACCGCCGGTGCGCGAAGCCCAGGTCCGGCATCGGGACGGCGACCTCCTCCGGGCCCTCCACCGCGACGGTGCCGGCGAGGGCCGCCGTCGAACCGTCGTAGTCGACGAGCGGCCGATCCCCGTTCGACGCGACGATCCGCCAGCTGTAGGTGCCAGCTGACACCCGCTCGGCGGACAGGTCCAGGCCGTTCCACGCGGCGGTGGCGTCTCCGTATCCGCTCGGTGTGCACGGCACGCTGCGCACCAGCGCGTCGTCGACGTCCCGGATCTCGAGCGCGCAGCTGGTCAGCACCTGCGACGGCCACAGGCGCATCGTGAACGTCGCGACGTCGAAGTCGATGTCGGCCGGTGCGCCGGGCGCAGCCAGGAGGCGGGGGGCGTCGGCATACGTGGCCAGGGTTCTCACCGCCGGCAGCCGGGCAGCCGTGATGAAGCCGAGGATGTTGGCGTCGACCGCCACGGGACTGTCGGTGTCGACCGGAGTGACCGCCTCGTCCGCCAGGCTCACAGCCCGCGTGGAGCAGGAACCGCCCTCGTCGCAGTCGGTGCCCACCGCGTAGCCCGTGGACAGGTCCTGCAGCTCTGACAGGCCGGCCACCCGGTGGGCCGGCGCCATCGACGCCACGTTGCGGACGAGGACGCCCGGCGCCGGCCCGCCCGCCGGCCTGACGGCCCAGCCCACCATGTCGCCGGCCACCTGGACGGTGCCGCCCACGGCGCCACCGGGGAGGGCGGGCGCGATCGGCACTGCGGCAGACGAGGTGCGCAGGTCGCGCAGCCACACCGATCCGTCGGCGTCCAGCCGGGCCAGCCGCTCCCCCCAGAGGTCGTAGGACACGGCATCGGGCAACGTCGTCGTCGCGTCCTCCGTCAGGTCGGTCAGCTGCCACCGGAGCGCACCACCCGGGCCGCGGGACTGGGCGAGCAGCCGCTGGCCCGACAAGGCGGACCGGATCGCCTCACCGGTGGCGAGGTGGGGGTCACCGTTGACGCCGGTGAGCACCAGGCCCCGGTCGCTGCCGTTCCGGGTGTAGGCGACTCGCGAGCCGCTGACGCTGAGCGCCGTCCCGTCCGAGCCGTAGGCCAACGTGCTGTCGGGACCCAGCGACAGCGTGCCGTCCGTCCGGCGTACGAGGAAGCGTTCGCGGATGGCGCCCAGGACGCCCGAGTTGTCGCTCCAGACGACCCGCCCGGGACCCACGGCGATGGCCGAAGCCGTGAGCGGCTGGGGCTTGGTGCCTGTCAGATGGCTCAACGCGAATGCATCGGAGATGCGGTAGATGCCGGCCCGGCTGAGGTCCCCTCCGCGTGTGGCGAGGGCCACCCCGGTGCCGTCGATGACAGGGGCCAGCTGCCGTGTCAGCCGCTGGTCGCCGTCCACTGCCAGAACGGGGGAGGCCTCGCCCGACCGCCAGACCCAGACCTTGTGCCACCCCACGTCGGGATACCGAGCGTCGGGCGTCGTGAAGGCGACGCCGCCGGTCGTTCCGACGAGTGAGCCCGGCGCGCCGGGGATGGTCGTGCCGGCGGTCCCGTCCAGGGGCAGCCGGGTCAGCGCCGTCGCCGACCAGCAGTAGAGGTGCGCGCCGGCCAGCTGGCAGTGGTCCGACTGTGCCGGGGCCTGGATCGGCCGGCCGCTGGTCGCCGAGGCGTCGTAGGGGTAGTAGCGCCACTGTCCGGGCACCTCCTGGCTGGGCACCGCGGCGCCGAGTGGGCCGGCCAGCACGCCCTCCACCTGCGGGGTGCCTCCGATCACCGCCTCCGAGGAGCCGAGGACGTCGACCGACACCAGGTCGAAAGGGCCGGCGCCCGCGCGGGCGAGATACCCGGTCGCCGTCCGGGTCAGGTAGGTGAGCTCGGGCGGCAGCAGGGTCTCGTGCAGCGTCGCGTCGGCAGTGGTGCGCCAGCTCAGCGTCGTGCCGGCGGGGTCGTAGCTGGAGAGCAGGTCACCGACCACGACCGGGCCGGTCAGCCGGTCCTCGGGCTGGGCGAGGGCAGCGCCGGGAGGCTTGATCCAGGTCGTCGAGTCGTAGAGGTTGCGATACACCAGTCCAGCGGCGGTCTGGACGAGTGGCTCGACGTACTGCGGAGTGCCGCTGGACTGCGGCGGGGCGAGAAGGTGCACGCCCTCGTCCGCCGCGGCGCCCGACATGGGCACGAGCGCGCTCGCGAGGACGCTTCCGACCGCCAGCAGCCGGCATCGCGAGAGAACGCGCACCGTGGACCCCTCTGGCGACGGCATGTGAGAGCGCACTGTAACCAGAGCAGTGCGCTTCGTCAGCTATCTGACCAGGAGTGCCGCGGAAGGAGTCCCGGGCGCCGACCTGCGGCTGGCCCGCAGGTGGCGTCCGGCGGTTCTCAGGCGTCGACGACGACCGGGATGACCATGGGGCTGCGCCGGTAGGTGCGGTGCGCCCAGGTGCCGACGGCGCGCGAGATCAGCTGCTCCAGCTGGACGGCGGTGCCGACGCCTTCCTCGGCGGCCCGGGCCAGCGCCTGCTCGATCAGCGGGACGACGGCCTCGAA
>JAOPWJ010000183.1 GCA_025965715.1 Blastococcus sp.
GTCGAGTCGATCCCGCTGATCGCGAGCTCCATCATGAGCAAGAAGATCGCCGAGGGTGCCGACGCGCTCGTGCTGGACGTGAAGACCGGCTCGGGCGCCTTCATGCGCGATCCCGAGGACGCCCGCACCCTGGCCCGCACGATGGTCGGCCTCGGTGAGGCGGCCGGGGTGCGGACCATGGCCCTGGTGACGGCGATGGACCGCCCGCTGGGCCGGTCCGCGGGAAACGCCGTCGAGGTGGCCGAGTCGGTCGAGGTGCTCGCCGGCGGCGGCCCGGCCGACGTCGTCGAGCTGACCCTCCTCCTGGCGCGGGAGATGCTCGCCGGCGTCGGGCGGTCCGACGTCGATCCAGCGGACGCGCTGGCCGACGGCCGGGCCATGGACGTCTGGCGGCGGATGATCGCCGCGCAGGGCGGCGATCCGGACGCGCTCCTGCCGCGGCCGGCCGAGACCCACGTGGTGACGGCGCCGGCGACGGGTCGGCTCACCCGCCTGGACGCGTTCTCGGTCGGCGTCGCGGCCTGGCGCCTCGGTGCCGGGCGGGCGCGCAAGGAGGACCCGGTCTCGCCCGCGGCCGGCGTCGTCTGGACCGCCGGTCTGGGGGAGCGGGTGACCGCCGGTCAGCCGCTGCTGGAGCTGCACACCGATGACGCGGCCCGCATCCCACGCGCGCTGGAGGCGCTGGAGGGCGCGATCGGTGTGGACACCGACGACGAACTGCTCCCGCTGGTGCTCGACCGGATCACCGCCTGAGCGGAACGGCGCCCGGGGTCAGGATGCCGGGCACGCCCGCGGCTCCGGCGGCCGGCGGTGCGCGCGGCGACGCTCCTCGTCCCGACCACCGAGGAGCTCGAGCCCGGCTGCCCGAGCGCCGGGCGACCCGGCCAGTTCTCCCGAAAGATCTGCCCGGTACCGGTCGCCTGCTCGTGCGCACAGAGGGAAGGGGGAGACTGTGTCCTCGTGCAGAAGGACTCCCTCCTCCCCAGGGCTCGCAAGCTCGCGGCGGACCCCGGAAGGCAGCCGCCTGACGCGGATGCGGCCATCTCCATCCGGGGCCTGGCGAAGCGGTACGGGGACTTCGTCGCCGTCGACGGGCTCGACCTCGACATCCGCCGGGGGGAGATCTTCGCGCTGCTCGGTCCCAACGGCGCCGGCAAGACGACGACGGTGGAGATCTGCGAGGGCTACCGCTCGCGGGACGCCGGTGAGGTGCTCGTGCTGGGTGAGGACCCAGCGGCGGCCGGCCGCCGCTGGAAGGCGCAGCTCGGCATCGTGCTGCAGTCCGGTGCGGGGGAGAGCCAGCTGACCGTCCGAGAGCTGGTGCGCGCCCAGGCGTCGTACTACCCCGCCCCGCGGGACCCCGACGAGGTGCTGGAGCTGGTCGGGCTCACCGAGAAGGCCGGCGTGCGCGGAAAGTCGCTGTCCGGTGGCCAGCGCCGCCGGCTCGACGTCGCACTGGGCATCGTGGGCCGCCCCACCCTGCTGTTCCTCGACGAGCCGACCACCGGGTTCGATCCCGAGGCCCGGCGGCAGTTCTGGTCGCTGATCCGCTCGCTGCGTGAGCTCGGCACCACGATGCTGCTCACGACGCACTACCTCGACGAGGCCGAGGCGCTGGCCGACCGCGTGGGGGTCATCACCCGGGGCCGGCTCGTCGAGGTCGCCGTCCCGTCGTCGCTGGGCGGCCGCGAGACGGCGCCGGCGGTGGTCAGCTGGACCGAGGACGGCGCGCGGCGCAGCGAGGCCACCGCGGCCCCCACCGCGCTGGTCCGCGACCTCGCCGGCCGCTTTCCGGGCGAGGTGCCCGACCTGGCGGTCACCAGGCCCACGCTCGAGGACGTGTACCTGCGAATGATCGGCGAGCCCTCATGACCACCACCGACGAGGTGTCGCTCCCCTCCCTTCCCAGCGTCTACCGCTCGCGGGCCGGGGTGGAGCTCAAGGAGTTCTTCCGCCAGCGCGAGGCCGTCGTCTTCACGCTGATGCTGCCGGTGTTGCTGCTCGTCGTCTTCGGGGCAGTGCTGAACTTCGACCTCGGCGACGGGGTGACCTTCACCCAGTACTTCATGGCGGGGATCATCGCGGCCGGCATCCTCGGGGCCAGCCTGCAGAACATGGCGATCAGCATCGCCACCGAACGCTCGGACGGAACGCTCAAGGGCCTGGCCGGGACGCCGATGCCGCGCAGCGCCTACTTCGTCGGCAAGGTCGTGCAGGTGCTGGCGGTGACCGCCGCCATCATCGCGATCCTCGTGCTGATCGGCGTCGTCTTCTACGGCATCGACCTGCCCCCGGGCGCCGACTGGCTGACGTTCGCGTGGGTGACGGTCCTGGGCTCGGCGTCCTGCACGCTGCTCGGGATCGCGGTCTCGAGCCTGGCCAGGAACGGCCGGTCGGCGTCGGCGACGGTCACTCCGTTCGCGCTGCTCCTGCAGTTCATCTCCGGCGTCTTCTTCCAGTTCAGCGAGATCCCCAGCTGGATGCAGACGGTCGCCGCGCTCTTCCCGCTCAAGTGGATGGCCCAGGGGCTGCGCTCGGTCTTCCTGCCCGACAGCCTCGCCGCCAGCGAGCCGGCAGGATCCTGGGAACTCGGCCGGGTGGCGCTCGTGCTGATCGTCTGGTGCCTGATCGGACTGCTGCTCTGCGTCCGGACCTTCCGTTGGCAGGACCGCGATTCCCGCTGAGCCCGCCGTCGGTAACGTCGGGCAGGTGACCCCCCTGACCGCCGACGCCGTCCGTCGCGCCCCGAAGGTGCTCCTCCACGACCACCTGGACGGCGGGCTGCGTCCCCAGACGGTGCTGGAACTGGCCGACGAACACGGCTACCGGGAGCTGCCCGCCTCCGACGCGGAGAGCCTGGGGCGCTGGTTCCGCCAGGCGGCCGACTCCGGCTCCCTGGAGAAGTACCTGGAGACGTTCGCGCACACCGTCGGCGTGATGCAGCGCCCCGAGGCGATCCACCGGGTGGCCCGTGAGTGCGCGCTCGACCTCGCCGCCGACGGTGTGGTGTACGCCGAGGTGCGGTTCGCCCCGGAGCTCTCGACGGCGCGGGGACTGCCCATCGAGGCCGTCGTCGAGGCCATGGTCGACGGTTTCACCGCCGGGAGCCGGGACGCCGCCCGGCCCATCCGGGTCGGCGCCCTGCTGTGCGCGATGCGGCAGGCCGACAGGTGGACAGAGGTCGCGGACCTGGTGGTGCGCTACCGCGACGCCGGGGTGGTCGGCTTCGACCTGGCGGGCCCGGAGGTCGGGTTCCCGCCCGACCGCCTGCCCGAGGCCATCGCGGTCCTGGACCGGGCCGCCGCCCACCGCACGATCCACGCCGGCGAGGCCGCCGGGATCGACAGCATCCGGGCGGCTCTGGACGGTGCCCGGGCGGAGCGGCTGGGCCACGGGGTCCGGATCGCCGACGAGGTCGCCGAGGACGGCACGCTGGGCCCGGTGGCCCAGCGCGTGCTCGACGAGCAGGTGCCTCTGGAGGTCGCCCCGTCCTCCAACGTGCAAACCGGTGCCTACCCGTCGCTGGCGGGACACCCTGTCGAGCGGCTGCACAGGCTGGGCTTCGCGGTGACCGTCAACACCGACAACCGGCTGATGAGCGGCGTCTCCGCGTCGAGCGAGCTGCACGAGGTCGCCACGACGTTCGGCTGGACCTGGGACGACGTCCGGGCCGTCACCGAGCGGGCTCTCGGCGCCGCGTTCCTGTCCGCGGCCGATCGCCACCGGCTGCTCACCGATGTGGTGGAACCCGGATATGCCTCGCTGACCGGGAAGGGCCGCGCCTAGATCCCCGCCGTGCAGGCCGTCTTCCTTCGCGGCCCCATCGGCCGCCGGGAAGACCGACGACGGTGCCGGCGCTGGAGCGGCTGTCGGGTTCCCGGGTCTTCGACAATCACCACGTCGGGGACCCTGCTCACCGGGTCTTCCGGTCCGGACCTGAGGTGTGGTTGCGGCGGCTGGCCGCTGGGTGAGCCCCACCTACGTCCCGGACCTGACGGTGCCGGCCGGCTTCCTGGCGCCCACCGAGGCGGTACCGAGGAGTCCGCCGGTCGATCTCGGGATCGATACCGACGCGTGACGGCGGCCACCCCCATCTCGGGAATCGGGAAGCGATCCCCACTGCTAACCTAGGCAGACCGGCACAACGCCGGTCATCCTCCCGGACGGTTTGTCCGGGCATGAGCGCATCCGTGCAGATCCGGCGTTCCATCCCTGGGCGCAGACGATCGCCAGTGAGGACGCCGGCATTCAGCCGCGCTCCTCCCTTTTCCACGGGCCGCGCTCCGAGCTGTAACGGAGCCCCACCCCGCATGACTGTGGTCCACCCTGTCTCGTTCGAGTCGAACGAGGTCATCACCACCCTCGAAGACATCACCACCCCTGAAGACATCACCAGCGAAGACGTTGCGGACGAGACCCCCGTGGGTCCGACCTTCGGCCAGCTGGGCCTTCCGCAGCAACTGGTGACGGCGCTCGAGCGGCGTGGCATCCACCACCCGTTCGCCATCCAGACCTCCGCCCTACCCGACGCCCTCGCGGGCCGGGACGTGCTGGGCAAGGCCGCTACCGGCTCCGGCAAGACGCTGGCCTTCGGTCTGCCCCTGCTCGCCCGCGTCGGCGCCGAGGTCAAGAACGGCCGTCGCGCTCCGCGCGGACTGGTCCTCGTGCCCACCCGCGAGCTGGCCCAGCAGGTCCACGACAACCTGGCGCCCCTCGGCCAGGCCATCGGCGTCCAGCTCGCCACCGTCTACGGCGGCGCGCCCATGTACCGCCAGATCCAGCAGCTGCGTCGGGGCGTGGACGTCATCATCGCCACCCCGGGCCGCCTGCAGGACCTGATCAGCCAGGGCGAGGTCACCCTCGCCGAGGTGGTCGTCACCGTGCTGGACGAGGCCGACTTCATGGCCGACCTGGGCTTCCTGCCGGTCGTCAAGGAGCTGCTCGACCAGACCGACCGCAACGCCCAGCGGCTGCTGTTCTCGGCCACGCTGGACGGCGAGGTCGACTCCCTGGTCCGTCGGTACCTGAAGGACCCGGCTCGCCACGAGGTCAAGCGCGCCGGGGACGACGCGCCGCCGGCCGAGCACCTGGCCTTCAGCCTCGCCTTCCGCGACAAGCTGCAGGTTGCCACGGAGCTCGCCGGACGGCCGGGACGGACGCTCGTCTTCGCCCGCACCCAGCTGGGCGTCGACCGGCTGGCCGAGAACCTGCAGGCCGCCGGCATCAAGGCCGAGGCGATCCACGGTGGTCTTCCTCAGGCGGCGCGCAAGCGTGCGCTGGAGGAGTTCACCGACGCGCGGTCGCCGGTCCTGGTCGCCACGGACGTCGCGGCCCGCGGCATCCACGTGGACGACGTCTCGCTGGTCCTGCACTACGACCCGCCGACGGACGCCAAGACCTACCTGCACCGTTCGGGTCGTACCGCCCGCGCCGGTGCGGCAGGTGTCGTGGTCTCGCTGCTCCTGCCCGACCAGGTGGGACAGGCCAAGCGCCGGTTCCGCACGGCCAAGGTGGACCCGGCCATCGACCGCATCCGTCCGGGTGACGCACCGATCACCGACCTCGTCGCCAAGGGCATCGCGGTGGAGCCCAAGGAGCGCACCCAGCGCGACATGCGTCGCGGCGGTGGTGGCCCCGGTGGCCGTCCGCGCAGGGAGGGCGACCGTCCCACCGGTGGCTCTCGTGGCGGTCCCCGCCGCTCGTTCGGCGACAAGCCCCGGCCGGCCGGCGAGCGTTCCACGGGTGAGCGTTCCTACGGCGAGCGCGCCTCGGGTGGTTCCTACGGCGAGCGTGGCCCGCGCTCGAGCGGCGGACGCCCCAGCAGCCCCTCGCGCTACGGCAGCTGAGCAAGCACCCCCTTCCTCCCCTCCCCTCGCGAGTTCGGGGCGGGCTCTGGAACGGGGATGACGAAGCGGCCGGTCCCGGATCTCCGGGGCCGGCCGCTTCGCCGTCTCGCATGGTTCAGTCGCGAAAGACCAGGGTGCGGCCGACCAGGGTGACGACCTCGTCCCACTGCGGACGCAGGACGGCGGCGTCCGGCGCTTCCAGGGCCGCGTCCGGCTCCCGTTCGGCCCGCGCGATGGCGCGGCCGAGGGGCTCCGCCGGGGAGAGCAGTTCCTCGACCCGTCGGAGGCCGGCGTACTCCGCGAAGTCGCGGACGCCCTCGACGGGCTGTGCGAAGGCGCGATGGTCCACCAGGCCGGCTGCGCCGTCCGCCACCTCGGTGAGCACCTCGGTCAGCTCGGTGAGGTCGTAGCGGTCCTGATCGGCCGGTAGGGGCAGCGTGTCGGTGTCGGCGACCTCTGCCCAGGACGCGATCTCGGTGAGGTCGTGCTCCTCGTTGCCGGCGCAGAAGCGGGCGAGCTCGGCCGGCCTGTCGAACAGGTAGATCTCACCGTTCCGGCCGAGGAAGCGGGCGACGTCGTCGACGTAGCAGCGCAGAGTGAGCCCGGCGCCCTCCGGGACGACGATCTCGACCGGCAGGATGCCGACCGATTCCCAGAAGACGGCGGCGGCGGCGACCGCGGCCGGGTCGCCGGTGAGCTTGCTGCCGCGGGCGATCGTCCGCACCCCCGGTGCCGGAGCCGCGGAGAAGGCGGTCGCGCCGACCGGTGCGCCGTCGTCGGCGTCCTCGTCGGCCAGGTCGTCCAAGTCGGAGGGTTCGAGGTCGTCGGCCTCCGACGCGGAGGGGTAGTCCTCGACGGAGGCGGTGCCGGCTCCGGTCCAGTCCAGGTGGTCGGAGAGTTCCTCGACGACGTCCTCCCAGAGGTCGTCCAGCACCCCGCCGACGCCGATCCACGCGTCCTCGCCGGAGCGGCCGACGAAGGCGTCCACACCGAGTCCGAGCGAGCCGATCTCCGGCTTGGCGACCAGCTCGGCGACCGCTTCGAACTGGCCCTCGGTCTCGGGGTCGTCCAGGTCGTCGTCGGCGTCCGGATCGGCGGTGGTGTCGAGGCATTCCGCGAGCCGGCTGACGATGTCGATGGTGGCCGCCAGTTCCTCCACCGCCCAGCGGTCGGGGTCCTCCGCGGCGATGTCGTAGACGCCGTCGAGGTCGTAGCGGTGGTCGTCGTCGGGCGTCAGGTCGGCCGCGCCGAGACCGGCCACGATGGGCCAGACCGGGTGGTCGGAGAGGTCGTGGTCGGTCCGGCTGCGGCAGAAGGACGCGAGCGCGGCGGGGCTGGGGAACAGGTGCACCTTCGCGGTGTCGTCCTCGGTGGTCCCGAGGAACGCCTGCCACTCCTCACCGTCCTCCTCCCACGGCGGCGCCCACAGGGTGTAGCCGGTGCGGTCATCGACGGTGAGAGCGATCGGAACGATGCTGGGCCTGGCCACGCCACCATCCTGCCCGATGAAGCACCCCGCCTTCCCCACCCCTCACAAGCTGGGGGCGGAACCTGCCGGGACCGCTAGATACCGATGGGGTGCCAGACCGTCTTCGTCTCCAGGAACGGCGTCATCCGGGACAGTCCCGGGTCGGCCGTCCAGTCCGGCTCGGTGGCCGACGGGCGCAGCACCCGCTTGAGCGTGCCGGCCGCCTCGCGCTCGAACTCCATGGCCCGGCCGGGGGGCGCGCCGGTCAGGTCGATGCCGTCGACATCGGCGTGCTCGGCCAGCCAGGGGCCTAGTTCCTCGGCGTCTCCGGTGAGCAGGTTGACCACGCCGCCGGGAACGTCGCTGGTCGCCAGCACCTCGCCGAGGGTCACGGCGGGCAGCGGCCGCTCCTTCGAGGTCACGACGACCGCGGTGTTGCCGGCAGCGAGCACCGGTGCCAGGACACTGGCCAGGCCCAGCAGCGAGGACTGCTGCGGCGCCAGGACGGCGACGACGCCGCTCGGCTCGGGGATCGAGAAGTCGAAGTAGGGGCCGGCGACCGGGTTGGACCCGCCGAGGACGGCGCCGAGCTTGTCGGTCCATCCGGCGTACCAGACCCAGCGGTCGATGGCCGCGTCGACGGCAGCGCGGGCCTTGGACTGCGACAGCCCTTCCGCGGCGGCGACCTCCTCGCAGAACTGGACGTGCCGGCCCTCCATCACCTCGGCCACCCGGTAGAGCACCTGTCCGCGGTTGTAGGCGGTCATGGCCGACCACGTTCCGAAGGCGCGGCGCGCGGCGACGACGGCGTCCCTGGCGTCCTTGCGGGACGCCCGGGCGGCGTTTGCGAGGAAGTGCCCGCGGTGATCGGTGACCTCGTAGGTGCGGCCGGACTCCGAGCGCGGAAAGGCGCCGTTCAGGTAGAGCTTGTAGGTCTTGCGGACCGCGAGCCGGTCGTTCACGAGTGCGTCGCTCCCTTGAGGTAACCGGTGAGGCCGTGCCGGCCACCTTCCCGGCCGTAGCCGGACTGCTTGTAGCCGCCGAAGGGCGACGCCGGGTCGAACTTGTTGAACGTGTTGGCCCACACGACGCCGGCGCGGAGCTGATTGGCGATCGTCAGGATCCGCGAGCCCTTCTCCGTCCAGATGCCGGCCGAGAGTCCGTAGGTGCTGTTGTTCGCCTTGGCGACGGCCTCGTCCGGGGTTCGGAAGGTCAGCACCGACAGGACCGGCCCGAACACCTCCTCGCGGGCGATGCGGTGCGCGGGGGCGACGTCGGTGAACACCGTCGGGGGGAACCAGTAGCCGCGCTCGGGCAGCACGCAGTCGGGCTGCCAGCGCTGCGCCCCCTCCGCCTCCCCGTAGTCCGACATCTCCCGGATGCGGGCCAGCTGCTCGGCGGAGTTGATCGCGCCGATGTCGGTGTTCTTGTCCAGGGGGTCGCCGACGCGCAGGGTGCCGATCCGGCGCTGCAGCGAGGCGATGACCTCGTCCCGGACGCTTTCCTGGACCAGCAGCCGCGATCCGGCGCAGCACACGTGGCCCTGGTTGAAGAAGATGCCCTGCACGATGCCCTCGACGGCCTGGTCGATCGGGGCGTCGTCGAAGACGATGTTGGCCGCCTTGCCGCCGAGCTCCAGGGTGAGGGACTTCCGGGTGCCGGCGACGGCGCGGGCGATCGACTTCCCTACCTCGGTCGAGCCGGTGAACGCCACCTTGTCGACGTCCCCGTGCTCGACCACCGCCCGGCCGGTCTCGCCGGCGCCGGTCACGATGTTCACGACACCCGGCGGCAAATCGGCCTGCTGGCAGATCTCGGCGAACAGCAGCGCGGTCAGCGGAGTGGTCTGGGCCGGCTTGAGGACCACGGTGTTGCCCGTCGCCAGCGCAGGGGCGACCTTCCACGCCAGCATGAGCAGCGGGAAGTTCCACGGAATGACCTGACCCGCCACGCCCAGCGGCTTCGGGTCGGGCCCGAGGCCCGCGAAGTCCAGCTTGTCGGCCCAGCCCGCGTGGTAGAAGAAGTGCGCCGCGGCCAGCGGCACATCGACGTCACGGGACTCCCGGATCGGCTTGCCGTTGTCCAGCGACTCCAGGACGGCGAACTCGCGGGCGCGCTCCTGCAGCAGCCGGGCGATGCGGAACAGGTACTTCCCGCGGTCGGTCGGACGCATCGGGCCCCACACGCGGGTGAAGGCCCGGCGCGCGGCGGCGACGGCCCGGTCGACGTCGGCGTCACTGCCGGAGGAGACCTGGGTCAGCACCTCCTCGGTGGCTGGGTTGACCGACGCGAAGGGCTCGCCGGTGCCGTCGACGAACTCGCCATCGATGAACAGGCCGTAGGAGGGCGCGATGTCGACGATCGACCGTGACTCGGGCGCGGGGGCGTACTCGAAGACGTTGGGCCGGGCCGGACTGGGCGGAGCGGTCGTCATGCGTCAGTCCACCGTGACGTAATCGGGGCCGGAGTAGTGGCCGGTGCGCTGCTTCTGCCGCTGCAGGAGCAGGTCGTTGAGCAGGCTGGAGGCGCCGAGGCGGAACCAGTCGGCGGAGAGCCAGTCGGCACCGGCGGTCTCGTTGACCAGCACGAGGTGCTTCATGGCGTCCTTCGTCGTCCGGATGCCACCGGCGGGCTTGACACCGATCTGGCGGCCCGTGGCGGCGCGGAAGTCGCGGACCGCCTCGAGCATGACCAGGCAGACCGGCAGGGTCGCGGCCGGGGAGACCTTGCCGGTCGAGGTCTTGATGAAGTCGCCGCCGGCGAGCATGGCCAGCCAGGAGGCGCGGCGGACGTTGTCCAGGGTGACCAGCTCGCCCGTCTCGAGGATGACCTTCAGGTGCGCCGAGCCACACGCCTCCTTGACGGCGACGATCTCCTCGAAGACGTCGAGATAGCGGCCGGCCAGGAAGGCGCCGCGGTCGATCACCATGTCGATCTCGTCCGCGCCGCACGCCACGGCGTCCTTCACGTCGGCAATCTTCACCGCGCGGCTGGCCCGACCGCTGGGGAACGCGGTGGCGACGGCGGCGACGCGGACGCCGGAGCCCTGGAGCGCGTCCCTGGCCACGCCCGCGAGGTCGCCGTAGACGCAGACCGCCGCGACCGACGGGCAGCTCGTGTCGCCCGGGTCGGGGTGCTTGGCCTTGGCCGCCAGTGACCGCACCTTGCCGGGGGTGTCCGAGCCCTCGAGTGTGGTCAGGTCGACCATGGAGATGGCGGTGTCGATGGCCCAGGCCTTCGCCGTCGTCTTGATGGAGCGCGTGCCGAGCATCGCGACCCGGGACTCGGCACCGACCTGGTCGACGCCCGGCAGACCGTGCAGGAAGGCACGCAACGACGCGTCGGAACGGGTGACGTCGTCGTAGGGCGGCAGCGGCGCGGTCGACGCGCGCGCGTCATCGGGCAGCGCGTCGGGATCGAGCACGTGGGTCATGCCGACATTCTTCCTCTGCGGGCCGCCAGCTCCGGAATGCCGCTCACCTGACGGAGCATGCGCCGGGCGGGAACGGCGCGCCGCGGCGGTCTGAATCTGTGGACGAGTCGTTGAGCTGTGGATTCGTGGTGCGGGGCGCCGGGTCGGCCGCTAGGATTCGTACAGGCGTTCGAGTGGCTGGGGGTGTCGTGCGGGAGCTGTTGCAGACGCTGTTGGCGGCT
>JAOPWJ010000197.1 GCA_025965715.1 Blastococcus sp.
GATCTCACGGGGCCAGACCAGGCCCAGTTCGTCGTGGGTGGACTCGGCGATCGCGGCGACGGCCCGGGAGACGCCGACGCCGTAGGAGCCCATGGTGACGGTGACCAGCTTGCCGTTCTCGTCGAGCACCTTCAGGTCGAGGGCGTCGGCGTACTTGCGGCCCAGCTGGAAGATGTGGCCCATCTCCACGCCGCGGGCCAGCTCCAGCGGCCCCGAGCCGTCGGGCGCGGGGTCGCCCGCGAGCACCTCCGCGGCCTCGATGAAGCCGTCCCAGCTGAAGTCGCGCCCGGCCACCAGGTCGAACACGTGCCGGCCGGGCTCGTTGGCGCCGGTGATCCAGCGGGTGCCGGGCACGACGCGGGGATCGACGAGGTAGCGCAGCTTCGACTCGCTCTCCGCGCCGAGGACCTGCGGGCCGATGTAGCCCTTGACCAGCACCGGGTGGGCGGCGAAGTCGGTGAAGGGCTCCACCTCGGCGGGGGCGACCCGCGCCTCCAGCCGCTTGGGATCGACCTCGCGGTCACCGGGCAGGCCGATCACGACGGGCTCCCGCGAGCCGTCGGGGTGCACGAGGGTGACGACGACGTTCTTCAGCGTGGACGCGGCCGTGTACCCGGCGTCGGGGAAGAGCTCGTTCGCCACCGCCACGAGGGTGTCGATGGTGGGGGTGTCCGGGGTGTCCTCCACGTGGGCTGCGGGCAGCCCCTCGAGGGGGATCGACTCCGGGACGACGGTGGTCACCGCCTCCACGTTGGCCGCGTAGCCGCCCGGGGAGCGGACGAAGGTGTCCTCACCGATCGCGGTGGGGTGCAGGAACTCCTCGCTCTTCGACCCGCCCATCGCCCCGGACATCGCCGAGACGATCACGTAGTCCAGGCCCAGCCGGTCGAAGATCCGGATGTAGGCCTCCCGGTGGGCGGCGTAGGACGCGTCCAGACCGGCGTCGTCGACGTCGAAGGAGTAGCTGTCCTTCATCGTGAACTCGCGGGTGCGGAACAGCCCCGCGCGGGGCCGAGCCTCGTCCCGGTACTTGGTCTGGATCTGGTAGAGCGAGAGCGGCAGGTCCTTGTAGGAGCCGTAGAGGTCCTTCACCAGGAGCGTGAACATCTCCTCGTGGGTGGGGCCCAGCAAGAAGTCGTTGCCCCGACGGTCCCGCAGCCGGAAGAGGTTCGGCCCGTACTCGGTCCATCGCCCGGTCGCCTCGTAGGGCTCGCGGGGCAGCAGGGCCGGGAAGTGCACCTCCTGCGCGCCCATCGCGTCCATCTCCTCGCGGACGACGCGCTCGACGTTTCGGAAGACGCGATAGCCCAGCGGTAGCCAGGTGAAGCCGCCCGGTGCGGCCCGCCGGATGTACCCCGCCCGGACGAGGAGACGGTGGCTGGCGACCTCGGCGTCGGCCGGGTCGTCGCGCAAGGTACGCAGGAACAGGGAGGACATCCGAAGGAGCACGGGGAAAGTCTCCCAGGCGGGGCGAACGGTTTCGGAGCCGCGCCCCCATCTGCGGGTCAGCCGTCCGAACCGTGTCCCCCGCGGCCACCGCGTCCGGAGGAGTCGTCGCCGGCCGGGTCGTCCGAGCCGTGCCCGCCGCCGCCGCGCCCGGAGGAGTCGTCGCTGGTGGAGGGGGCCGCCGGGGCGGCCGGGGCCGTGGACGCCGACGTGGGAGTGGAGTCCTCCCGACCCGAGTCGTCGGCGCGGGGGCCCTCGACGGAGAACTGGGGGCTCCCGCCGGTGCACACGACGCGCACCTCGACCTTCTGGGTCGCGCTCCGGAACTCGACCTTTCCCGCGTCGGCGGAGTCGTCGACCTCCCAGCCCGCGACGGGCACACCCGCCAGCACCGGGGGTCCTCCGGTGCAGTTGGCGTAGACCGTGCCTCCGGCCGTGGCCGTCTCCCCCGTGGCGGACGGAGACGCCGACGTGTCGGCGGCCGAGGTGGATGTCGCACCGGAGGGATCGGCCGTGGTGGACGAGCCGGTCGCGACCGGTGAGGCCGAGGCGTCCACCAGCGACACCGCGAGGAACCCCAGACCGACGGCCGCGGCCGCCGATCCGAGCCAGGCGGCGGCGAGGGCGAGGGTGCGCTTCATGGGAGGAGCATCGCGGCGCCAGGGTTAAGACCACCTCAAGACGCGGTCAAGGAACGGCATCGGTGCGTGTCCACCGGCCCTCCGGCCAGCTAGCGTCCGCGCCGTGGCCCAACTCCTTGTCGTCGAGGACGACGAGCGGATCCGCACCGCCCTGATCCGGGCGCTGCGGGACCGCGGACACGTCGTGAGCTCGGCGGGCACCGCGCTGGAGGGGCTCCGGCAAGCCGTGGACGAACGGCCCGACCTCGTCGTCCTCGACCTGGGCCTGCCCGATCTCGACGGCAGTGAGCTGCTGCGGATGCTCCGCGCCGTCTCGGCCGTGCCGGTCATCGTCGCCACCGCGCGGGACGACGACGGCAGCGTGGTCCAGGCGCTGGACAACGGCGCCGACGACTACGTGCTCAAGCCCTTCCGCGCCGAGCAGCTCGAGGCGCGGATCCGCGCCGTCCTGCGCCGCGCCGCGGGGGCCGCCGACGCCGGTCAGGCGCCGGTCACCGTGGGGCCGCTGACGGTCGAGCCCCGGACGAGGCGGGTGACCGTCGACGGCCGGCCGGTGGAGCTGTCGCCGAAGGAGTTCGACCTGCTCGCCTATCTGGCCGCGCGGCTGGGCACCGTGGTCTCGAAGCGGGAACTGCTCGCCGAGGTGTGGCAGCTGCCCTACGGCGGCTCGGACAAGACCCTCGACGTCCACCTGTCGTGGCTGCGCCGCAAGCTCGGCGAGAGCGGCGCCGAGCCGAGGCTGCTGCAGACCGTCCGCGGCGTCGGCGTGCGGCTGGCCGAACCCGAACCTGAACCCCAGCCCGAACCCGAGCCGTGAGACGCCGGATCACCCTGCTGGTGGCGGCGACGACCTCGATCGTGCTGCTCGCCTTCCTGCTCCCGGCGGCCTCCCTCGTCGCACGGGTGGCGGAGGCGCGGGCGCTCGACGCCGCCCAGGCGCAACTGCAGTTCCTCACCCCCACCGTCGGGCTGGCCGGCCGCGACCAGGTGGCCGCGAGCCTGGTCGGCACCTCCGACGAGCTGCGCACCGCCGTCCGCTGGACCGACGGCACCTGGCTCGGGAACCGGAGCGTCCCCGACGTCCCCGTGCCGACCAGCGCCGAGCAGATCCGGTCGGCGGAGGGGACGCTCCTGCTGCAGCCCGTCGAGCGCGGCGACGGGACGGCGGTGATCGAGGTCTTCGTCCCCACGGAGCGGCTCCGGGCCGGGGTGACGCGGACCTGGCTGGTGCTCGGCGGCCTCGGTGTGGTGCTCCTGCTGCTGGCGCTGTTCGTGGCCGACCGGCTGGCGAGGTCGCTCACCCGGCCGGTCACCGAACTGGCGGAGACCGCGCACCGGCTGGGCAGCGGCGACCTGTCGGCGCGGGTCGAGCCGGCCGGACCTCCCGAGGTCCGCGAGGTCGGGGAGGCGGTGAACCGGCTGGCCGGGCGGATCGGTGAGCTGCTGACCGCCGAGCGCGAGGGGGCCGCCGACCTCGCCCACCGGCTGCGCACGCCGCTCACCGCCCTCCGGCTGGACGTCGAGTCGCTGCCCGCGGCCGACCGCGACCGGCTGGCCGACGACGTCGACGCGCTGAGCCGGAGCATCGACGAGGTCATCTCCGAAGCCCGCCGCACGGTCCGCGAGGGCGTCGGCGCCGGCTCCGACGCGACGGCGGTCGTCGGCGACCGTGCCCGCTTCTGGTCGGTGCTCGCCGAGGACGAGCACCGCCGCCTCGACGTCGACCTGCCCGATGGGCCGCTGCCGGTGCGCGTCGCCGAGGGCGACCTGGCCGCCGCGGTGGACGCGCTGCTCGGCAACGTCTTCGCGCACACCCCCGACGGGACGGCGTTCGGCGTCGCCGTACGACCGAGGCCCGGGGGCGGCGCCGAGGTGACGGTGTCCGACGCCGGCCCGGGCATGCGGTCGAGCGCGGTCGAGCGAGGCAGGAGCGGCGGTGGCTCGACCGGGCTCGGACTCGACATCGCACGGCGGACGGCGGAGGCCTCCGGCGGCGCGCTGCAACTGGCGTCGTCCCCTGAGGGCACCCGGATCACCCTCGAGCTGGGGCCGCCGAAGAACTAGCCGACGACGCGGCCGCGCAGGATGATGCGCTGCGGCCGGCTCAGGGCGCCGAGGTCGGCCCGCGGGTCGGCGTCGTACACGACGACGTCGGCCGGCGCCCCCTCCTCGATGCCCGGCAGTCCGAGCCAGTCACGCGCACCCCACGAGGCCGCCGCCAGTGCCGCCTCGGCCGGTAGTCCGGCGGTGTGCAGGGCGCGGACCTCGTCGGCGATCAGTCCGTGCGCGACGCCGCCACCGGCGTCGGTGCCGGCGAAGACCGGCACGCCGGCCTCGAACGCGGCCCGCACCACCGCACCCGACTGCGCGTAGAGCCGCCGCATCGTGCTGGCGTAGGCCGGGAACTTCTGCTCCCCGGCAGCGGCGAAGCCGGGGAAGTTCTCCACGTTCACCAGCGTCGGCACCACGGCGGTTCCGCGGGCCGCCATCTGCCCGATCAGCTCCTCGGTCAACCCGGTGCCGTGCTCGATGCAGTCGATGCCGGCACCGATGAGCCCCGGCAGCGCGTCGGTGCCGAACGTGTGCGCGGTGACCCGGGCCCCCTCCTCGTGCGCCGCGGCGATCGCCGCCTGCAGCGCGTCGGCGGGCCACTCGGGCGCAAGGTCGCCCTGGCCGCGGTCGATCCAGTCGCCGACGAGCTTCACCCAGCCGTCGCCGCGCCGGGCCTGCGCGCGCACCTGGGCGGCCAGGTCGGCCGGCTCGACCTCCACCGCGAGTCCGGGGATGTAGCGACGAGGTGCGGCGATGTGCCGGCCCGCTCGGACGAGGCGGGGCAGGTCCGGCTCGTCGTCCAGCGCGCGGGTGTCGACCGGCGACCCGCAGTCGCGGAGCGCCAGCACCCCGGCTGCCCGCTCGGCGAGCGCCTGGTCCCGCAGCCCGGCGAGGTCCTCGACGTGCCCGCCGCCCTCGGCGATCCCGACGTGGCAGTGGGCGTCGACCAGCCCCGGCAGGAGCCAGCCCCCGCGGCTGACGGTCTCCGCGCCCGGGACCGCCTCGAAGGTGAAGCGCCCGTCGCGGACCCAGACGTCGCGGTGCTCGCCCTCGGGCAGGACGACGCCGGCGAGATGGAGGCTTGCGGGATCGAGGCCAGCCGCCGTCACCGGGACGGCCGCTCGTCCCCGAACTGGTCGAAGTTCAGCTTGGTCAGGTCGGGCAGCTCCTGACCGGGCGGCAGCGCCGGCATACCGGCAGGGAATCCGCCTCCCGGGAAGCCACCGGGAAGTCCGCCGGGCGGCAGACCGGGGGCACCCATCGGCCGGCGGGCCGGACTCCCGCTCCTGGCCTTCCCCTTGCCCTTCTTGCCCTTCTTCGACCCCTTCGCCGACGCAGCCTGCATCTGGCGGCCGCGGGCCTTCTTCGACATCGGGCCCATACCGGGCAGACCCATGCTGCCGGCCATCTGGCTCATCATCTTCTGGGCCTGGGTGAACCGCTCCAGCAGCTGGTTGACGTCGGTGACGCTGACTCCGGACCCGTTCGCGATCCGTACCTTGCGCGACGAGTTGATGATCTTGGAGTTGACCCGTTCGGTCGGGGTCATCGACCGGATGATCGCCGCGACGCGGTCCAGCTCGCGGTCGTCGACCTGCTTGAGCTGCTCCTTCATCGCCCCGGCACCGGGCAGCATGCCGAGCAGGTTGGCGATCGGGCCCATCTTGCGAATGGCCATCATCTGCTCGAGGAAGTCCTCGAGGGTGAAGCCCTCGCGGGAGGCGAGCTTGCCGGCCATCCGCTCGGCCTGCTCGGCGTCGAAGTGCTGCTCCGCCTGCTCGATCAGGGTGAGCACGTCGCCCATCCCGAGGATGCGTGAGGCCATCCGCTCGGGGTGGAAGACATCGAAGTCGGTGAGCTTCTCGCCCGTGGAGGCGAACATGATCGGCTGGCCGGTGACGTGCCGGACGGAGAGCGCCGCACCGCCGCGGGCGTCGCCGTCGAGCTTGGTCAGGACGACGCCGGAGAAGCCGACGCCCTCCTGGAACGCGGTGGCGGTCGTCACGGCGTCCTGGCCGATCATGGCGTCGACGACGAACAGGGTCTCGTCGGGCTGCACGGCGTCGCGGATACCGGCGGCCTGGGCCATCAGCTCCGCGTCGATGCCCAGCCGGCCGGCGGTGTCGACCACGACGACGTCGTGCATCGTGCGGCGGGCGTGCTCGATGGAGTCGCGGGCCACCTGGATCGGGTCGCCGACGCCGCTGCCGGGTTCCGGCGCGAACACGTCCACTCCGGCCTGACCGGCCACGACCTGGAGCTGCTGGACGGCGTTGGGGCGTTGGAGGTCGGCCGCGACGAGGAGCGGAGTGTGGCCCTGCGCCTTCAGCCACCGGCCGAGCTTGCCGGCGAGCGTCGTCTTACCGGCACCCTGCAGACCGGCCAGCATGATCACCGTCGGCGACTGCTTGGCCAGCCGGATCCGACGGGTCTCGCCACCGAGGATCTCGATGAGCTCCTCGTTGACGATCTTGATGACCTGCTGGGCCGGGTTCAGCGCCGAGGAGACGTCGGCGCCCCGGGCGCGCTCCTTGACCCGGTTGATGAACTCCCGGACGACGGGAAGGGCGACGTCGGCCTCGAGCAGCGCGATGCGGATCTCGCGCGCGGTGGCATCGATGTCGGCGTCGGTCAGCCGGCCCTTGCCACGCAGGCCGGTGAAGACCTTGTCCAGGCGGTCGGAGAGGGTCTCGAACACAGCACGTCCTCAGGAGTCACGGGCGCGGGTTCGCCGCACCACCTGATCCCCAGGGTAAGGCCCCGTCCCGATGCTCAGGCCGCGGCTGCGAGCCACGAGGCGGACGGGGTTCCTTTTCAGGCGGCGTGACGGAGGCGGAGGACGTCGACCACAGCGGCGACGTTGCCGATCATGAACGCCGAGCCGCAGTCGGCACAGGCCCACTCGGGACACTCGCCGCCGTCGTCGGTGTGCCCGTCCGGGCACACGGGCTGCACGAAGACCCGGACGTCGCCACAGGTGGGGCAGGGCCATTCCCTGCCGCCGATGGACCGACTCGCCACGGGGGACTCCTCTCGCAGGTGGGACCGTTCCGTCCCGCTCTGGCTCGACGGTCGCATGGCCTACTGACAGGTCCGGGGACCCAGCCCGGCGTGTCGGTCGCCCGCTGCGCCCGTCCGGAGTGCGTCAGGGGAACTCCGCGACCTCCGGAACGCCGCCCCGCGTCGCCGCGACCAGCGCCGTGTCCACCCGCAGGCGCTGATCGGCCGCGACGGGAGAGCCGGAGGGGTTGCAGACGTAGAAGCAGTCGACGGCGTCCGCGCCGAGGGTCTCGACCCGAGCCGAGGTGACGTCGAGTCCCTCCGCCGTGATCGCCGCCGTCAGCCGGTAGAGCAGCCCGGCTCGGTCGGCGGCCCGGACCTCGACGATCCCGGTGGCGTCGCCGCTGACCTCGCCGTTGTGCCACGAGATGCGGGGCGGGGCCGACCGTCCGCCGTCCTGCCGGTAGTCGGCCTCACGCTGCCGCAGGCGTTCGGCCAGCGGCAGGGTGCCCTCCAGCGCCGCGCGCACCCCGTCGGCCAGGATCTCGGGCACCGGCGCCCTGCCGAACCGGGGACGGACCGCGAAGACGGTCGTGGCGTAGGCGCCCTCGACCGACATCTTCGCCGCGCGGACGTCGAGCTGGTTGAGCGCCAGGACGCCGGCACAGATGCTCAGCAGGCCGGAACGGTCCGGGGCACCGATCGTCACCTGCTGCCCGTCGGCCACGTCCTCGATGCCGACGCTGACTCCGCCCGTGGCACCGGGGATGTCCAGCGGCCCACTGAACTGGGCCTGGGTCGGGTGCAGAACCGGCTCCGGTTCCTCCACGGCAGCTCCCGACCCGCCCAGCTTCGCCTGGACGCGGGCCACGAGAGCGGCCACCAGGTGCGCCTTCCAGGGCGACCACGCCGACGTGCTCGTGGCCGCGCCGTCAGCCTGCGCCAGGGCGTGCAGCAGCTGGAGCACGGCGGGGTCGGAGCCGATGGTGGCGGCCACGCGGTCGATCGTGGCCGGGTCGTCGATGTCGCGGCGGGTGGCAGTGGCCGGCAGCAGGAGGTGGTGACGCACCAACGTCCCGAGCACCGCGACGTCGGGGGCGGAGAAGCCCATGCGTTCGGCGATCGCCGCCGCGATCGGCTCACCGACGACGCTGTGATCCCCGGGCCAGCCCTTGCCGATGTCGTGCAGCAGGGCCGAGACGAGCAGCAGGTCGGGCCGGTCGACGTCCCGGGTGAGCTCGGCGGCGGCCGCCGCGGCCTCCACGAGGTGGCGGTCGACGGTGAACCGGTGCCACGGATGGCGCTGGGGCAGCGACCGCACGCGGTCCCATTCGGGCAGGAGCCGGGACAGCAGCCCCTCCTGGTCCAGCTGCTCGAGCACGGCGACGGCGGCACGGCCGCTGGCCAGCAGCCGCAGGAACGACCAGCGCACCTCCGAGGGCCAGGGATCGGGCATGGGTGGGCTGTGCACCACCAGCACCTTGAGCGTGTAGGGCGAGAGCAGCAGGTCCGCCCGCGCCGCGGCCGCGGCCGCGCGGAGCAGTAGTCCGGGGTCCATGGCCGGGCGCGCGTCACGGGCGAGGACCACCTCGTCGCCCTGGCGGACCACACCCTCGGCCAGCGGCTCGCGGCGGACCCGTCGGTAGCGGCCACGGGGACGGCGGACCAGCGCCGCCTCCACCCGTCGCCACGTCTCGTCCGCGACGAAGGCGAGGCGCCGGCCGGCCAGGCTGACCTCCCGCAGCAGCGCGTCCTCGTCCGCGAGGCCGAGCGCCGCGGCGACCGGCCGCTGCTCCTGGCGGACGAGCACGTCGCCCGCGCGGCCGGAGCGCCGGCGCAGCTCGTCACGGACGTCGAGCAGGAAGGCGTAGGCCTCCTCGACCTCCGCGGTCGGTTCGTCGGCCAGCTGGGCGGCGGCGGCGGCCCGCAGGACCTGACCTTCCCGGAGGCCGCCGTAGGCCTCCTTGAGGTCGGGTTCGAGGAGGAACGCCAGCTCGCCGAGCTGCCTGGTGCGGCCGCGGCGCAGGTCGCGCAGGGCGGGCAGCAGCCGGGACGCCGACTGCCGCCAGCTGGCCAGCGTGGCGGTGCGCAGCCGCGCGGCCAGGTCGGCGTCCCCGGCCACGAGGCGTGCGTCGAGCAGCCCCAGGCCGGCCTTCACGTCGGAGGAGGCGATGCTGACCGCCTCGGGGATGGAGCGGACCGAGTGGTCCAGCCGCAGCCCGGCGTCCCAGATCGGATACCAGAGGGCGTCGGCCACTGCGGCCACCTCGGGCCGGTTCTCGTGCACCAGGACGAGGTCGAGGTCGCCGTGCGGCGGCAGCTCCCGCCGCCCGAGGCTGCCGACCGCGACCAGTGCGATGCCGTCGGTGCCCCGCTGGGGGGGCGGCCCGTCACGGCGCTGCCGGGGCGGCGGCGTGCCGGCCAGGGCGTCGTCGAGCAGCTGGGTCAGCCAGCTGTCGAGCGCCTGCACCCGGTCGGCGCGGGACAGGCCGGGCAGTGCCTGCAGGTCCAGCACGCATCCCCCTCGAATCCGGAAGCCGACACCGCGGATGATCGCCGGCCGGGGCAGCCGATGATCCGCCACCCCGGCCGGCGGGAGCGCGCGGAACTAGAGAGCGTCGTCCCCGCGCTCGCCGGTACGGACGCGGACGATCTCGTCGATCGTCGTCACCCATACCTTGCCGTCACCGATCTGGCCGGTCGATGCGGCCTCGACGACGGCGTCCACCACGCGGGCGGCGTCGATCTCGCCGACGACGACCTCGATCCGGACCTTGGGCACGAAATCCACCTGGTACTCGGCGCCCCGGTAGACCTCGGTGTGGCCGCGCTGACGGCCGAAGCCCTGGACCTCACTGACCGTGAGGCCGGCGACCCCGATCAGCTCGAGCGCGTTCTTGACGTCGTCCAGCTTGAACGGCTTGACGATCGCGGTGACCAGCTTCATGCCCGGACCCCTTCCGTGTTACGAGCCTCGGCGTGCGCCTGGCCGACCAGAGATGTTCCTCCACCGCTGCCCAGCGACGCGAAGTCGTACCCGGTCTCGGCGTGCTCGGCGTTGTCGATCCCGGAGATCTCGTCCTCGTCGGAGATCCGGAAGCCGATCGTCTTCTGGATGGCGAGGCCGATTCCGAAGGTGACGAGGAGCGAGTACAGCAGAACGGCGAAGGCACCGACGGCCTGCCGCCAGAGCTGGTCGACACCGCCGCCGTAGAACAGCCCGTCGACGCCGGCCGTGGTGGCGGCGGAGGCGAACAGGCCGACCGCCAGGGTGCCCCACAGGCCACCGACGAGGTGGACGCCGACGACGTCGAGCGAGTCGTCGTAACCCAGCTTGTACTTCAGCCCCACGGCCAGCGCGCACAGCACACCGGCGATGGCACCGACGAAGATCGCGCCGACCGGGGTGACCGACGAGCACGCCGGGGTGATGGCGACCAGGCCGGCCACGCCACCGGACGCGCCGCCCAGCGAGGTGGCGTGGCCGTCGCGGATCCTCTCCGTGGCGAGCCAGCCCAGTGCGGCGGCGGCCGTGGCGACCAGCGTGGTCACGAACACCTCGGCCGCCTGGCCGTTGGCCGACAGCGCGGACCCGGCGTTGAAGCCGAACCAGCCGAACCACAGCAGGCCGGCGCCGATCATGACCAGCGGCAGGTTGTGCGGGCGCATCGGGTCGCGGCCGAAGCCGCGGCGCTTGCCGAGGACGACGGCGAGCGCCAGACCGGCGGCGCCGGCGTTGATGTGCACCGCCGTGCCGCCGGCGAAGTCGATGGCCAGCAGCTCGTTGGCGATCCAGCCGCCGGTCTCGGACTCCGCGCCGTCGAAGGAGAAGACCCAGTGCGCGACCGGGAAGTAGACCAGCGTCGCCCAGATGCCGGCGAAGAGCAGCCACGGGCCGAAGCGGGCACGGTCGGCGATCGCACCGGAGATCAGGGCAACGGTGATGATCGCGAAGACCGCCTGGAAGGCCACGAACGCCAGGGACGGAATCGTGAAGACCAGGTTGTCCGGCGCGAACGCGGCCTCGAGGCCCTCGGTGCCGATCAGGCTGGAGAGGCCGAAGAACTCGCCGGGGTCGCCCAGCAGGCCGGCGCCGATGTCGTCGCCGAAGGCCATCGAGTAGCCGTAGAGCACCCAGAGCACGCTGATCAGCGCCAGCGCCCCGAAGCTCATCATCATCATGTTGAGCACACTCTTCGCGCGGACCATGCCGCCGTAGAAGAGCGCCAGACCGGGGGTCATCAGCAGCACGAGAGCGGCGCTGGTGAGAACCCAGGCGGTGTCACCGGAGTCCACGGCAACCTCCTGACGGTGTCGGTGTGGGCCTGCGAGAGGGGAACCACGGAGAACGGATCCCGGGGCGCCTGCGGCACCCCCGGGACGGGCGGGGTGGGACCGGCGCTCCTCCGAGGAGGGGCGACGTGGCGTTCACCGTGCCGTCGTCGTATTTCCGGGGTGGTCGTCGTCGCGTTTCTGGACGGTGAACAACGCGCCGGGTGCCCGCCCCCGATGTTCCAGCCATGTTGCGTGGCGCCCGGGGCGCGGCCAGGACCGCGCCGTGCCCCCCGGCTGCGCCCC
>JAOPWJ010000113.1 GCA_025965715.1 Blastococcus sp.
GACGTCACCTACGTGGTGAACCGGAACATCAACTTCACCAACGTCTGCTACACCGGCTGCCGGTTCTGCGCCTTCGCCCAGCGGCGCACCGACGCCGACGCGTACACCCTGTCCATGCAGCAGGTCGGCGACCGCGTCGACGCGGCCTGGGCGGCCGGGGCCACCGAGATCTGCATGCAGGGCGGAATCCATCCCGACCTGCCGGGAACCGCGTACTTCGATCTGGCCCGTGAGGTGAAGAAGCGGCAGCCGGGCATCCACCTGCACGCGTTCTCACCGATGGAGATCGTGAACGGCGCGGCGCGGACCGGGCTCTCGTTCGAGGATTTCCTGACGGCGGTGAAGGAGGCCGGGCTGGACTCGGTACCGGGAACCGCGGCGGAGATCCTCGACGACGACGTCCGGTGGGTGCTGACCAAGGGCAAACTGCCGGCGGCGACGTGGCTGGAGATCATGCGGACGGCGCACCGCGTCGGGCTGCGGACGACCTCCACGATGATGTACGGCCACGTCGACACCCCGGCGCACTGGGTGGCGCACCTGCGCACACTGGCCGCACTGCAGGACGAGACGGGCGGTTTCACCGAGTTCGTCCTGCTGCCGTTCGTGCACCACAACTCACCGATCTACCTGGCGGGGGTGGCCCGGCCGGGTCCGACGGTGCGGGAGAACCGGGCAGTGCACGCGGTCGCCCGGCTGCTGCTGCACGGCCGGATCCCCAACATCCAGACGTCGTGGGTGAAGCTGGCCGAGGCCGGGACCAAGGCGGTCCTGCAGGGCGGGGCCAACGACCTCGGCGGCACGCTGATGGAGGAGACGATCAGCCGGATGGCCGGCAGCGAGAACGGCTCGCTGAAGACCATCGCCGAGCTCGAGGCGATGGCCGCCGCGATCGGCCGGCCCGCCCGTCAGCGGACGACGGAGTACGGCACGCCGTCCGCCGAACGCCTGGCCACCGCCCGCTCCGATGAGGGCCGCCGCCGGCTCACCCTGTCGATCACGCCGTCCTGAGGCCTGCGGGGTCGTCGACCGTCAGGGCAACGGCTTCCCGAGCGGTCCTCGAGGGCACGGTCACTCGCCTGCAAGCTCCCGACGCCGCGCGTCAGGCAAGCCGGTCCGCCAGTTCCAGCACGGCCCTCACCACCGGGTCGCCGTCCAGGAGCACCGGGTCGTTGTGGTCGGCGCCCGGCACCTCGACGAGCCGGATGAGCTGCGCCGCCGCCGCCGCCACGGTGCGGCTCTGCGCGGGCGGCACGATCGAGTCGCCGCTGCCGTAGACGACGGTGGTCGGCACCCGGACTTCGGTGATCTGGTCGGCCACCCGATAGCGGTCGCGCAGCAGCGCCCGCACCGGCAGGAACGGGTAGTGCTCGCTGCCCACGGCGGCCAGATCGGTGAACGGCGAGCGCAGGACGAGGCCCGCGGGCGGGTGCTGGGTCGCGAGCTCGGTGACGACGGCGCAGCCCAGGCTCTCGCCGAAGTAGATCAACCGGTCCGGCGGCACCCCGGCCTGCTCGAGAAGGAAGGCCCGCGCGGCCCGGACGTCGAGCGCCAGCCCGCTCTCACTCGGGCTGCCGGGATTGCCGGCGTATCCCCGGTAGTCGAAGAGGAGCACTGCCAGCCCGGCCTCGCCCAGTCGGCGGGCCAGGGGTGCCCGCATTCCGCGGTGGCCCCCGTTCCCGTTCGCCACCACGACGGCGGGCGCGTTCCTCGACGCGCCGGGCAGATACCAACCCGCCAGCTGCAGGCCGTCCTCGGTGCGCAGCACCACGTCCTCGGCGCCCGGTAGAGCCGTGGCCGCTCGTCCCGGGACGCCGCCCGGCAGGTAGATCAGCTGGCGTTGCAGAGTCCACAGGAGGCCCACGAGCACAGCGAACAGCACAATGAGGATGCCCGCCGCTCGCAGGCCCGCGCGCACGATCCTTCGCCGGGGTCGGGGCGCCACGATCGTGGCTCAGGCGCGTTCCGCCGGTTCTGCTGCTGTGGCCGCGGCCGAGGTCTCCGGCTGATCTTTGAGGAACAGGTACCAGTAGGACGTCGCGACGAACACCACCGCGCCGACCAGGTTGCCCACACCGGCGAACAGCCAGTTCAGCAGTGCGTCGCCCCAGCCGATGTCCGGCACACCGGCCCAGATGGCCGCCGGGATGAAGAACATGTTGGCGACCACGTGGTCGAAGCCCATCGCCACGAACGCCATGATCGGAAAGAAGATCGCCAGAATCTTGCCGGAGACCGATGTCGCGGCCAGCGACATCCACACCGCCAGGCAGACCAGCCAGTTGCAGCCGACCCCGCGCAGGAACACCTGCCAGTGCGACTCCCCGGTCGCTTTCGCCCCGGCGATCGCGGCCAGCCGCTCGTAGGTCAGCCCGGCGCTGCCACTCACCCCCGGGTGCCCGATCACCCCGGTCTGCACGGCGAGGAAGTAGGCGACGAAGACCGCCCCGATGAGGTTGCCGAGCAGGACCAGCGTCAGATTCTTGGCGACGTCACCCATGGTGATCTTGCCGCGCATGGCACTGAGCGGAACGAGCATCATGTTGCCCGTCGCCAGGTCCGAGCCGGCGATGATCACGAGGACCAGGCCCAGGGTGAAGGCCGCCCCCATGAACAGGGTGGGCAGCGTTCCCCAGGTCTCCGGCTTCAGTCCGGAGGAGACCGTGATGGCCACGAGGCCGCCGAACGAGATGTAGGCACCGGCCAGGAACGCGCTGACCAGCACGCGGTCCCAGGTGCGGTGGGTCTTCTTCGCCCCGGTCTCGGCGGCGACCTGCGCCATCTCCTGTGGTTCCCGCGCGGTCACGAGCGCCTCCGTGGTCGGCCAGACAGTCGATGGCGATAGTGCCCTCTTCGTGTGCCGTCCACGCCCGAGCTGCCGACCCATGGCCGGCGCCGAGGCGTACGGCGTTGACCCGGCCGCCCGGGGGCAGGACGATCCGCGGCGGACGTCCGGCGGACCGGCGGGCGCCGGACCGGAGGTGAGTGGTGGCGACTCCGCATGCACCGGCGGACTCCTGGGCCGGCGGGAACAGCTACGAGGACTACGTCGGCCGGTGGAGCCGGCTGGTCGCGCCGGAGTTCCTCGCCTGGCTGGCTCCGCCACCGGCAGGCCGGTGGCTCGACATCGGGTGCGGCACCGGTGTCCTGACCGAGACGGCGCTCGTCGCCGCGGCGCCCACGACGGTCGTCGGCGTCGACCCGTCGGAGGACTTCCTCCGGCACGCCGCCGCGCGGGTCAGCGATCCCCGTGCCTCGTTCCGGCTCGGGAACGCCCAGGCGCTGCCGGTCGAGGACGGCGCCGTCGACGTCGTCGTCTCCGGGCTGATGCTCAACTTCGTGCCGGACCGCACCGCCGCGCTGCGCGAGATGTGCCGGGTCGCCCGGCACGGCGCCACGGTGGCCGCCTACGTTTGGGACTACACCGGCGGGATGCAGCTGATGCGGCACTTCTGGGACGCTGCCATCTCCCGCGACCCGGCTGCGGCGTCGGCATCCGAGGGCGCCCGCTTCGACTTCTGTCGACCCGGACCGCTCCGCGCCCTGTTCGCCGGCGCGGGCCTGCGCGACGTCGACGTCGCGCCGATCGTCGTCCCCACGGTGTTCGCCGACTTCGACGACTACTGGGCACCCTTCCTGCACGCTTCGGCACCCGCGCCCGCCTACGCCAGGGCGCTCGGCGAGGACGACCGTGTGGCGCTGCGGGAGGCGCTCCGGCAGCGGCTGCCCGTGCGGGACGACGGCTCGATCCCGCTCACGGCGCGCGCGTGGGCGGTCCGCGGCGTCAACGGGGGGTGAGCGGCGAGGTTTCCTGCACCCGTGCCCACCGGTAAGTACCTCGAGTGCCACCGACCGTCGTCTTCGACCTGGACAAGGTCCTGCTGGCCGGGGATGCCTCGACGCTCTTCCTGTCCGGCCGGCTCCGGCAGTCCCCGCGGCGACTCGTGCCGCTGCTGCTCGCCGCTCCGGTGTTGCTGCCGGGCGCCGCGCTCTCGCGGTCGCGCCCGCTGGCGGCACGGCTGATGACCCGCATCGCGATCGGGAACCCGGTCGGCGCGGATGTCGACGCGGTCGCCGCCGCCTACGGCGAGGCGCTGGCCCGCAAGCCGGAGGCCGCCGTCGCCGACGCGATCGCCTGCGCTCGCCGGCACCAGCGGAACGGGAACCGCGTCGTCGTCGCCACCGCCTGCGAGGAGACCCTGGCCCGTGGCTTCCTCGCCGCCGTCGGCCTGGGCGACCTCGACGTCGTTGGCTCCACCGGCACGCTGTGGCCGCCACGGGTGCGCTGGGCAAGGGGCGAGTCGAAGGTCGTGATGCTCACCGAGCGCGGGTATCCGCCGCCGTGGGCCGCGGTCTACAGCGACAGCGCGTCGGACCTGCCCCTGTTCGCCGGTACCGCTCGGCCGGTCCTCGTGAACGGCGGCGAGAAGGCGGGGCGCCGTATCGAGCGGACACTGGGCCGCCGTCCCGAGACCGTGACCTGGCGCTGAACGGCTCCCTCGCTAACCTCCGCCCGTGGGGATGTTCGGAAAGTTCGCCTACAGCGCCGGGCGGTGGACCACCGACGGGCCCACCGCCGTCCCGTTCCTGCTGATCGAC
>JAOPWJ010000208.1 GCA_025965715.1 Blastococcus sp.
GGTCGCGCGGCGGCAAAGAGCCGCCGCGGTCGCGGCGGTCGGCTGGTTCGCCGGCACCGCGGAGTTCGCGTGGCGGCGGATCGAGCCGGGCCCGCGCGACCGCGCCGAGGTCACCACGATGGTCGCCACCAGCGCGCTCATCCCGGCGCTGGCCAGCTGGCACTGGCTGCGCGGGATCGTGCGGCACCGGCGGGTTCCGCCGTGGCGGGGGCTGCCCGACCTGGTGCTGTTCGACCGCGACGGCACCCTGGTGCACGACTTTCCCTACAACGGCGACCCCGAGTGGGTACGTCCGGTCGACGGCGCCCGGGAGGCGCTCGACCGGCTGCGCGCGCGGGGGGTGCGGGTCGGAGTGGTCAGCAACCAGTCCGGCGTTGCCCGCGGCGTCATCACGGTGGAGCAGGTCGACGCGTGCATGGCCCGGCTCGCCGAGCTGCTCGGCCCGTTCGACACGCTGCAGTACTGCCCGCACGGCCCCGACGACGGTTGCGCCTGCCGCAAGCCGGCCCCCGGCCTGGTGAAGGCGGCCTGCGCGGAGCTCGACGTCGCCCCGGCGCGCTGCGTGGTCATCGGCGACATCGGCGCGGACGTGGAGGCCGCGACCGCCGCGGGCGCCGTCGGGATGCTGGTGCCGACCCCGGTCACCCGCCGGCAGGAGGTCCAGGCGGCTCCTCGCCGCGCGTCGACGCTGACGGAGGCGGTCGATTCGGTCCTGGCCGGTGCCTGGTGAGCGGCACCGTGCTCGTCGCCCGGCTGGACAATGCCGGCGACGTGCTGCTGCAGGGGCCGCTGGTGCGGGCCGTGGCCGCCGGTGCCGATCGCGTCGTCCTCCTCGCCGGACCGGCCGGAGCCGCGGCCGGCGAGCTCCTGCCCGGGGTCGACGAGATCTGGACCTGGCGCTGCCCCTGGATCCTCGGCGACCCACCGCCGGTCGACGCCGACGACGTCGCCGCGCTGGCCGACCGCGTCCGTGCCCTGGCGCCCGACGAGGCGCTGATCTCCACCTCGTTCCACCAGTCGCCCCTGCCCCTGGCGCTGGTTCTCCGGACGGCCGGCGTGCCGCGGATCTCCGCGATCAGCGTCGACTACCCGGGATCGCTGCTGGACGTCCGTCATCAGGTGGACGACGGCCTGCCCGAACCCGAGCGGGCACTCTCGCTCGCCCGGGCCGCCGGGTTCGACCTGCCTCCCGGTGACGACGGCCGGCTCGCCGTGCGACGACCCCTGCCCCCGGTCGCACACGAGCATGCGGGCCATGATCTGTCGCCCGGTTACGTCGTGCTGCATCCCGGCGCCTCCGTGCCCGCGCGGGCCTGGCCGCCCGACCGCTGCGCCGAGGCGGTGGCCGCCCTCGCCGACGAGGGCCACCGGGTGCTGGTGACCGGCGGACCGGAGGAACGCGAGCTCACCGCCCTCGTCGCGGGCGACCGCGGGATCGACCTCGGTGGCCGGACCGGCCTGGCCGAGATGGCCGCCCTGCTCGACGGGGCGGCCGCGGTCGTCGTCGGCAACACCGGTCCGGCGCACCTCGCCGCCGCCGTCGGCACGCCCGTCGTCTCGCTGTTCTCCCCCGTGGTCCCGGCTGCGCGGTGGGCGCCCTACGGCGTGCCGAGCGTGCTGCTGGGCGACCAGGACGCTCCCTGCCGGAACACCCGGGCGCGCGAGTGCCCGGTGCCCGGCCATCCATGCCTGACCTCGGTGAGCCCAGCCGACGTCGTCGCCGCGGTGGAGAAGTTGGTGAGTGCGTGAGAGTTCTGCTCTGGCACGTGCACGGTTCCTGGACGACGGCGTTCGTGGAGGGCACCCACGAGTACCTGATCCCCGTTCTGGCCGATCGAGGCCCGGACGGTCTCGGCCGCGCCCGCACCTGGAACTGGCCCGCGTCGGCCCGCGAGGTGACCCCCGACGCGCTGCGCGACGAGGACGTCGACGTCGTCCTCCTCCAGCGGATGCGGGACCTGGAGCTGGTCCGCGAGTGGCTGGGGCGCGAGGCCGGCCGGGACCTGCCCGCCGTCTTCCTCGAGCACAACGCGCCCGGCCTGGAGCCCGGCGAGGGCCCGGTGCCGCACACCCGGCATCCGCTGGCCGACCGCGACGACATCCCGATCGCGCACGTCACCCACTTCAACCGGCTCTTCTACGACAACGGCCGGGCACCGACGACCGTGATCGAGCACGGCATCGTCGACCCCGGCGAGCGCTGGACCGGCGAGCTGGCCCGAGCCGCCGTCGTGGTCAACGAGCCGGTCCGCCGGGGCCGCACGGTGGGCGCCGACCTGCTGCCGGGGCTGGCCTCGGTCGCCCCGGTGGACGTCTTCGGCATGGGGCTGACCGGCCTGCACGAGCGCTACGGGCTCGATCCCGACCGCGTCGCGCTGCACGAGGACCCGCCGCAGGCCGCCATGCACACCGAGCTCGCCCGCCGCCGGGTCTACGTGCACCCGGTGCGCTGGACCTCGCTCGGGCTCTCCCTGCTCGAGGCCATGCACCTCGGGATGCCGGTGGTCGCACTCGCCACCACCGAGGCCGTCGAAGCGGTGCCGGTCGAGGCCGGCGTGCTCTCCACGCGGCCCGAGCGGCTGTGGGCCGCGGTCCGCGACTTCCTGCACGACGAGGACGCCGCCCGGCTGGCCGGCAAGGCCGCCCGCGCCGCCGCGCTGGAGCGTTACGGACTGGCCCGCTTCCTCGCCGACTGGGACGTCCTCCTCGAGGAGGTGACCCGATGAGGATCGACCTGGTCAGCGAGCACGCCAGCCCCCTCGCGGCGATCGGCGGCGTGGACGCCGGTGGGCAGAACGTGCACGTCGCGGCCCTCGCCGCCGGGCTGGCGCAGCGCGGCCACGAGGTCACCGTGCACACCCGCCGGGACGACGAGTCGCTGCCCGAGCGGGTGGTGACCCAGGACGGCTACAACGTCGTGCACGTTCCCGCCGGCCCCGCCCGGGAGCTGCCCAAGGACGAGCTGCTGCAGCACATGCCCCGGTTCGCCCGCGTCCTGCGCGGCCACTGGGCCGCGCATCCGCCGGACGTCGTGCATGCGCACTTCTGGATGAGCGGGCTGGCGTCGGTGGAGGCCTCCGCGAGCCTGCTCACCCCGGTGCCGGTGCTGCAGACGTTCCACGCGCTGGGCTCGGTCAAGCGCCGGCACCAGGGCGCCGCCGACACCTCGCCCCCCGACCGGATCGAGCTCGAGCGCGGGCTCTGCCGCGACGTGGCCCACGTCGTCGCCACCTGCTCGGACGAGGTCTTCGAGCTGCGCCGGCTGGGGCTGCCCAGCGACCGGGCCTCGATCGTGCCGTGCGGCGTCGACACCGCGATGTTCACCCCCCGTGGGCCGGTCGCGCCGCGATCGGAGCGCAACCGGCTCCTCGTGCTCGGCCGGCTGGTCGAGCGCAAGGGTCAAGACGATGCCGTCCGGGCCCTGCGCGCCGTGCCGGACGCCGAGCTGGTCGTCGTCGGCGGTCCGCCCCCCGACGCCGTGGACGGCGATCCGGAGGTGCGGCGGCTGCGCCGGATCGCCGCCGAGGTCGGGGTGGCCGACCGGCTGGTCTTCGCCGGTGCCGTGGCGAGGGCCGACGTCCCGGCGTGGGTGCGCTCGGCCGACGTGGTCCTCGCCGTCCCCTGGTACGAGCCGTTCGGCATCACCCCGCTGGAGGCCATGGCGTGCGGCCGGCCGGTGGTGGCCACCGCCGTGGGTGGGCTGGTCGACACCGTCGCCGACGGCGTGACCGGTGACCTGGTGCCACCGCGCGACCCGGAGCGGCTGGGCGAGGTCCTGGCCGCCCTGCTCGCCGACGACGAGCGCCGGGCGGCCTACGGGGCCGCCGGCGTGAAGCGGGTCCGTGCCCGCTACCGCTGGAGCCGGGTCGTCGCCGACACGGAGTCCGTCTACCGGCAGGTCCGTGCCCGCCAGTTCGTGGAGGTCGCCCGATGAGTGTCTCCCCCCATTCCGCCGGCGAGGTGGTCTCGCCCGACACCTGCACCCACCTCACGGGCGCCAACCACGTCGCCTCCCTGACCGCGGCGCTGGGCTCGCTGAACGGGCAGCTCGACGCGCTCGACCGGTGGGGCCGACTGCTCGCCGGGGTGCTGTGCGGGGAGTTCCGCGGCCGGCTGATGGCCGCGGGCAACGGGGGCAGCGCGGCGCAGGCGCAGCACCTGACCGCCGAGCTGGTGGGCCGCTACCGCGCCGACCGGCCGCCGTTCTCCGCGATCTGCCTGACCGCGGAGACCTCGTCGCTGACTGCCATCGCCAACGACTATCCGGCCGACGAGCTCTTCGCGCGGCAGGTCGAGGCGCACGGCCGCGCCGGCGACGTCCTGGTGCTGCTGTCGACGTCCGGGCGGTCCCCGAACATCGTGACGGCGGCCCGCCGGGCGCGGGAGTGCGGGATCACGACGCTCGCGCTCACCGGGCCTGCGCCCAATCCGCTGGCCGCCGCCGCGGACGACGCGGTCTGCATCGACTCGCGGTGGACGGCGACAGTGCAGGAGTGCCACCTGGTGGCGCTGCATCTGGTCTGCGCGGCGTTCGACGCTGCGGTGCTCGCCGATCCGCCCCGCGTGCCGACCGTGCCCTCGATGGGCGTGGCCCGATGAGCCGGTCGGGCAGCCGCCCACTCGTCGTCGTCGGTGACGCGCTCCTCGACGTCGACCTGGTCGGCACCGCGTCCCGCCTCACCCCGGACGCGCCCGTGCCGGTCGTGGAGGACGTCCAGACGCGGGAACGCCCCGGTGGCGCCGCGCTGGCCGCGGTGATCGCGGCGGCTTCGACCGGCCGCGACGTCGTCCTCGTGGCCCCCATGTCCGAGGACGACGGCGCGGCGCGGCTGCGCGCACTGCTCGAGGGCCGGGTGCGGCTGATCGCGATCCCCGCCGAGGGCGGCACCGCCGTCAAGCGCCGGGTGCGGGTCGGGAACCACTCCGTCGTCCGGATCGACAGCGGCGAGCCGGTGGCCCGGCTCGGTGCCCTGCCCTCCGCCGCGGCCGCCGCGATCCGCGACGCCGCGGCGGTGCTGGTCGCGGACTACGGCCGCGGGACGACGGCCGCCGCCGACGTGCGAGCCGCCCTGGCCCAGGCGCGCGGCCCGGTGGTCTGGGACCCGCATCCCCGTGGCGCCGAGCCGGTGCGGGGAGTCCGGCTGGTCACCCCCAACGCCGCCGAGGCCGCACGCGTGGTGCCGGAGGTGCCCGGCGACGGGCTGGCCGCTGTCGGTGCGCGTGCGGAGGCACTCATCGAGACGTGGGGGGTCGGCGCGGTCGCGGTGACCATGGGTGCCCGCGGTGCGCTGCTGTCCTACGGCCCGGGGGCGCCGATGGTCGTGCCGGCCGTGCCGGTGACCG
>JAOPWJ010000241.1 GCA_025965715.1 Blastococcus sp.
CGGCGGCCCGCGGCACGGCGGCCGGCCGGGTGGGTGGCGTGCCTGGGAACGGCGGCGCGCTGCGGCTCGCGCGCGCCATTGTGCTCGAACTCGTAACGGGCGGTGGAGGTGAGACCGAGAGCGACCACCACACCGGTCAGCACCATAAAACCCAGCACGGCCATCGCCGGCCATCCCAGCGTCGCGCCCATGGTCACGCGGAGACTCCTCAACACCATTGCCGCAGCCGGGAAGTGCTGCGGACACGACAGAAGGTATGGCTCGAGGAACGCGTTCCGGCGGGCTTCGGCGGGGGCGATATGGCCCCGTCACCGGATCGTTGCGACCGAACCATTCCTGGGCAGGTGACCCGCCTTTCCCGGCACCGTCTTGTCGACATGCGGTGCCTCTACCAGCGGAAATCCGCTGACAGAACGGTCGGTCATCCCGACGGCGGGCGGCCGACGCGGCGTGTCGCGTGGGACTGGAGGGAATCCGCGGCCTGCATTGCGGGTGGTGTCCCGCCATTGGGAGTGCTGCAGCACCCGCAATGCGCGAACACGACCCCCAAAGCGCCATCCATCGGCGCTCGGCCCGGCATGGACGACCTCCCGATTCGACGTGGCCCCGTCGCGCCCCCTGTGGACCCGGCCCACGTCGTCCGGCTCGAGGCGGTGTCCGGCGAGGAGACCCGCGGCGAGCGTGCGCGACCACGTCGTCATCAGCGGTCGCCGCGGCGACCCGGCCCGTCCCCGGCGACCCGGCCCGCGCCGCGGCCGGCACGAGTCGCGGGGAACTGCCGAGTCCAGCGGAGGGCGTGGGATTCGAACCCACGATGGGTGTTACCCCATAGCGGTTTTCAAGACCGCCGCCATCGGCCACTAGGCGAGCCCTCCTGGCGCCGTCGAGGCTAGCGCCTCCGGTTAGGTTCCCTCCTCGTGACCACCGCACCGCACCCGCGACGGCAGCGGTGGGCGGTGGTCGCCCCCGCCGCGGTGCTCGTGGTCGTCGCGCTCTGCCTGCGGGCGCCGTTCTCGGCGGTCGGCCCGCTGCTGGGCGAGTTGGGCGACGAGCAGTCCCTGTCGACGGCGGCTCTCGCCGTGGTCACCGCTCTGCCCCTGGTCTGTTTCGGGCTCGTCTCGCCCGCCGCACCGGCAGTGGCCGCGCGGATCGGCGTCCACCGTGCCGTGCTGGCCGGCACGGCACTCCTCGCGGTCGGTATCCTGCTCCGCCTGGCCGGCACGATCGGTCTCTTTGCCGGAACGGTGGTGCTCACCAGCGGGATCGCGATCGCGAACGTGCTGATCCCGGCCGCCGCCCGGGCCGAGTACGGCGCCCGCAGCGCCGTCGTGGTGGGCATGACGACGGCGGCCATGGCGGGGTCGGCGAGCGCCGGCGCCGGGTTGGCCCAGCCGCTGGCGGCGCTGGGCGGGAGCGCACGCACCGGACTGCTGCTGTGGATCGTTCCGGTGCTGGCCGCGGTCCTGGCCGTCGCCGCCCTGGCCCGGACCCGTCGCGACCTCCCAGCACCGGTCTCCACCGCTCCGGCGTCCCGCACCGCGATCCTGCGCGACCCGGTCGCCCTGGCCGTCACGGTCTACTTCGGGCTCCAGGCGCTCAGCTTCTACGCGATGCTCACCTGGCTCCCCGACGTCCTGACGAGCGAAGCAGGCGTCTCGCCGGTCGCCGCCGGCGCGCTGGTGGCCGCCGCCGCCGTCCTGGGCGCCCCGGCGTCGCTCCTCCTGCCCCCGCTGGCGATCCGTCGTCCGTCGCAGGCCGGTTGGGTGGGAGCGGCCGCCCTGCCGACGGGGGTCGCGATCGTGGGCCTGATCGTCGCGCCGGCGGCCGCGCCCGTGGTGTGGGCGCTGCTCTACGGGCTCGGCACGGGCGCCGCGTTCCCGCTGTCCATGACGCTGATCCTGCAGCGCACCCGGGACGTCGCCCAGACCGGCCGGCTGTCGGCTACCGCGCAGAGCATCGGCTACCTGATCGCCGCGACAGGACCGCTCGCCGTCGGCCTGCTGCACGAGGCGACCGGGGGCTGGACGACCGCCCTGGTCCTCCTCCTCGCGGTGCTGGTGATCCAGACGCTGGTCGGCGCCGTGGCCGGCCGCCCGCGCCTGGTCTCCGCCGACGCCTGACCCGCCACGGGCGCTGGTCCGGGGAAGTCGGACTCCGGAGTCGTCCGGAGCCCGACTTCACCGAAGGAGGCCGCCGCGCCGGTCAGTCGGCGTGCAGCGCGCGGCGCACGGCGGTCGGAATCGCCCCCGCGTGCAGAGCCGGCCCTGCCGCGGCGTCGCTCCGCGCGGCGACCGACAGCGGTTCGAACGGTGAGCCGTCGGGCTGGCAGACGGTGCCCGCCGGCGGAACGCGATTGCTGACCAGGTAGCGGGTGACGTAGTTGTCCACGCAGAAACTGCCGGCGCTGAAGAAGGCGGTGTGCCCCCAGCCTGCGTAGGACAGCAGCCGCGAGTTCGGCAGCAGGCGCGATGCCGTCACGGCACCCTGGTAGGGCGTGGCCGGGTCGAAATAGTTGCCCACGACGAGCACCGTCGACGCCGTGCGCGCCGTCCACGGACCGAGATAACGGTCCTGCCCCGCAGTGGTCGGCCACGTCCGGCAGACGCTGGCGGACCAGTTCCAGAGCCGGCCGAACCGGCCGTATCGGGCCTCGGCGCGGTCCGCGGCCGACTGCCATGCCTCGAACGACCGCGGGTTGACGCTGTCGGAGCAAGCGACGCCGGGGAAGGACTCCACGAAGTTCGGGTACTCCTCCTGAGCCTTGGGAGCCAGTCCGAGCCCGGAACGGATCACGGCCAGCCGCTGACCCAGCGCGGCCGGCGACAGCTGCGCCTCGAGGTCGGCGAGCATGAAGGCCAGGTCGGGCCAGATGAACGGGGCGTACAACGCGCCCAGCGTCGTGGCGATGAGGTCCTGGTAGGTCATCTCGAACGTCTCGCCGGAGTAGGGGTCGGTGAGGGGGGCCGGATGCCCGCGCAGGCGCTCGCCCAAGGCCGCGAAACGTCCACTCGCGTTACCGGAGAGGGCACAGTCCGGACCGGCCGCATCGCAGAGCCGGAAGAACTCGGTCAGAGTGGCCTGGCTCCCCTCGGCGCTGCCCAGACGGCTGCCGAACGGGGTGGTCCGGGCTTCCTGGCCGCGGCCGGTGGTCCAGGCGATCGGGTCGAGCACACCGTCGATGACCAGCGAGCGGACCCGGGAGGGGAACATGTTCGCGTAGTACTGCCCGAGCGCCGAGCCGTAGGAGAAGCCGAGGTAGTTCAGCTTCTGGTCGCCGAACGCCGCTCGCAGCAGGTCCATGTCCCGGGCCACGTCGGCGGTGGACATGTGGTCGAGGATGGCGCCGCCGTGCCGCGCGCACGCCGCGGCCAGTTTGTCGTCCGCCGCCCGCTGGGTGCGCTCCTCGGCCGGCAGGTCCGGATAAGCGAAGGGCGGCAGGACCGAGAAGGACTCCTCGAAGGTGGCGAAGCAGCGCAGCGGAGTGCTGCGGTTGGTGCCGCGGGGGTCGAACCCGACGATGTCGAACCGGCCCCGCAACTCCAGCGGCAGGACCTTGGCAACGCCGCGGACGATGTCGACGCCGGAGCCCCCCGGGCCTCCCGGATTGATCATCAGGGAGCCGATGCGGTGCTTGGCGTCTCCGGCGGGCAACCGAATGACCGAGATGCCGATCGTGGCGCCGGAGGGGTTGTCGTAGTCCAGGGGCGCCTGGACCGTGGCGCACTGGAAGCCGTCACGGCAGGCCGACCACGCCACAGCAGGGGCGGCCGCCGCAGTTGCCGAGGACGGGGCCGCAGTCACCGAGGACGGGGCTGCATTCGCGGGCTGCCCGAGAAGGGTGACGCTCAGGGCTGCGACGACGGCGGCGCCCAGGGCAGCGCGGATGCGACCGCTCGAGAAGGTGCGTGGCATGCGGACTCCCATGGAAGACGGTCGGGTGCCGGAAAGCTACCGGCCGCGATCCCGCGTCACTATGGGTCCGGACGCGGCGGCATCCGTTCTGCGGGACCGACGTCACCTTGGGGTTCAGCCCGGAGGGTGTGCGGTGACCCCCTCCGGGACCTCCGTCACCGGGGTACCGACGACGCCGTGCAGGTGGCAGGCGGCGAGGTGGCCGGGGGCCTCCCCGACCGGCTGCAGCGCGGGGACGACGTCCGGGCACGGCTCGAACGCGGCCGGGCACCGGGTGCGGAACCGGCACCCCGACGGGACGGCGGAGGGAGACGGCACGTCGCCGCGCAGGACGATCCGCTGCCGCGACCGCTCGAGCGCGGGGTGCGGCACGGGGACGGCGGAGAGCAGCGCCTGCGTGTACGGCATCTGCGGCGAGCTCCCGACCGCCGACGCCGGCCCGATCTCGACGATCCGCCCCAGGTACATGACGGCGATCCGGTCGGAGATGTGGCGGATGGCCGACAGGTCGTGGGAGACGAACAGCAGGGTCAGCCCCAGTTGACGCTGCAGCCGGCGCAGCAGGTTGAGCACCTGCGCCTGCACGCTGACGTCGAGCGATGCGATCGCCTCGTCGCACACCAGGAAGTCGGGCTCACCGGCCAGCGCCCGCGCGATGCCGACCCGCTGCCGCTGACCACCGGAGAACTCGTGCGGATAGCGGCCGGCCACCACGGGATCGAGTCCCACCAGCTCCAGCAGCTCGCCGACGCGGGCCGCGCGCTCCCGGCGTCCCGACCGGAGGCCGTGCACCTCCAGCGGCTCCGACACCGTCTGCGCGACCGTGCGGCGGGGGTCGAGGGAGGCGAAGGGGTCCTGGAACACCATCCCGGCGCGGCGGCGCATGTCCCGCATGGCCTTTCGGCCCAGCGTGGTGAGGTCGGTGCCGTCGAAGGTGACCGTGCCCGCGGTCGGCGGAACCAGCCGCAGCAACGCGTTGCCGAGCGTCGACTTCCCGCACCCCGACTCACCGACCAGGCCCAGCGTCTCGCCGCGGTAGATGTCGAGGTCGACGCCGTCCACCGCCCGCAGGACGCCGCCGCCGCGCCGTGCCGGTCCTCTGGACCGGACCGGGAAGTGGACCTCGAGCCCGCGGGCCGAGACCAGGATGTCGCTCATCGGTCGGCTCCGGACTCGCACCAGGTGGCCGCGCGGTGCTCGAGCCCACCCGAACCGGGGCTGAGGACCGCCAGGGGCGGTTGCTCGGTCTCGCACCTCGGATCCGACCGCACCGGGCAGCGCGGCCAGAACACGCAGCCCGCGGGCAGGTCGGTGGGCGGCGGGGGCAGCCCCGGCACGGTGGTCAGATCGGGCACCCGACCGTCGACCAGCGGCTGCGCGAGGTCCGGCAGCGACCCCAGCAGCCCTCGGGTGTACGGGTGGGCGGGGTGCTCGAGGACGTCGTCCACCGTGCCGTCCTCCACGCACCGCCCGCCGTACATGACCAGCACCCGGTCGGCGATCCCGGCGACGACGCCGAGGTCGTGGGTGATCCAGATGACGCCGGTGCCGTGGTCGGCCTGCAGCCGCTCGACCAGGTCGATGATCTGCGCCTGCACGGTCACGTCGAGGGCAGTGGTGGCCTCGTCGGCGATCAGCAGCGCCGGCGAGTTCGACAGCGCGATCGCGATGACCACCCGCTGCCGCATGCCGCCGGAGAGCTCGTGCGGATAGCGGTCCAGCGCCCGCTCGGGATCGGGCAGGCCCACCTCGCCGAGCAGATCGGCGGCACGGCGGCGGGCGACCTCCTTCGACACGTCCGAGTGCGCCCGGATGCCCTCGATCAGTTGCTTGCCGATGCTCAGGACGGGGTTCAGCGAGGTCATCGGGTCCTGGAAGACCATCCCGGCGCCCGGCCCGCGCACCTGCCGCAGCCGATCCGAGGACATGGTCAGCAGGTCCTCCCCCTGCAGCACCGCCCGCCCGGTCACCGTGGCGACCCGCGCGGGCAACAGTCCGAGCAGGGCGAGCACCGAGACGCTCTTGCCGCTGCCGGACTCGCCCACGACGGCGACCGTCTCGCCCGGTCCCACCGTGTAGCTCAGCCCGTTGACCACGTGCGCCGGGCCGCGCGGCGTGCGCAGCTCCACCCGCAGGTCGTCGACCTCGAGCACGGGCTCTGCCGCCGGTAGCGACGTCGCGGTCACCGTCCACCCCCGGCCATCAGCGTCCGCTGGCGCGGGTCGAGGACGTCGCGCAGCCCGTCGCCGAGCAGGTTGAAGCAGAGCACCGTGACGACGATGGCGATGCCGGGGAAGAAGGCCAGCCACCAGGCGCGGTTGATGAACTCGTTCCCCTCGGCCAGCATCAGCCCCCACGACGGGTTCGGCGGCTGGGTGCCCAGGCCCAGGAAGGACAGCGCCGCCTCGGCAAGGACGGCGAAGGCGAGGCTGATCGACGTCTGCACGATGATCGGCGGCGCGGCGTTGGGCAGCACGTGCCGGGTCAGCAGCCGCAAGTCCGAGGCGCCGACCGACCGGGAGGCGCGCACGTAGACCTCCTCGCGGACGCCGAGCACGCTGGCCCGCGTCACGCGCGCGAAGATCGGCACGTAGACGACCGCGATCGCGATGACGGTGTTCGACGTCCCCGGCCCCCGGATCGCGAGGATCGCGATCGCCAGGAGCACCGCCGGAAAGGCGAAGAGCATGTCCATGATCCGCATCAGGACGTCGTCCACCCACCGCCCGTAGAAGCCGGCGAGCAGGCCGACGAGGGTGCCGACGACCAGCGCCAGCCCGACCGACAGGAAGCCCACCTTGAGCGACACCGAGGCGCCGAGGATGACCCGCGCGAGGATGTCGCGCCCGAGGTCGTCTGTGCCGAAGGGATGGCTCCAGCTCGGCGACTGGAGGCGGTTGGCGATGTCCTGCTCGTTGGGGCCCTGCGACGCGAACGCCGTATCGAAGATCGCCACCACGATGATCGCCAGCAGGACCACGGCCGCGATCGCCGCCGTGGGATCGCGGGCCAGCAGGCCCAGGGTCTCCCGCCACCGGGGGCGGACGGGACGGGTCACGATCGGCGAGCCCGGGGTCGGTGCAGCCGGGGTGCCCCCGGGCGTCGGGACGGCGGTCATCGGCGGATCCTCGGGTCGATCCGGCTGTAGAGCAGGTCGACGAGCAGGTTGATCACCAGGAAGACCAGCGCGAAGAGCAGGATGGCGCCCTGCAGCACCGGATAGTCGCGCGACCGCACGGCCTGCAGCGCCAGCTGCCCCAGCCCCGGCCAGGAGAAGACGATCTCCACGACGACCACGCCCGACAGCAGGTAGGCCAGCTGCACGCCCGTCACCGTGACCAGCGGCAGGAGCGCGTTGCGCAGCACGTGCCAGGTGAACACCTGGCGCTCGGGCAGCCCCTTCGCCTGCGCCGTCCGGACGTGGTCCGAGCCCATCGCCTCCAGCACGCTGGACCGCACGAACCGGGTGAGCACCGAACCGGAGACGACCCCCGTGGCCACGGCCGGCAGCACCAGCCGCTCCAGCCAGCCGAGCGGGTCCTCGGTCAGCGGCACGTAGCCCCCGGTGGGCAGCCAGCCCAGCGTGCCGGCGAACACCAGGATCAGGACGATGGCCAGCCAGAAGTCGGGCACCGAGATGCCGATCTGACTGATCACCGTGGCGAACCGGTCGATGAACGACCGCGGCCGGAGCGCCGAGACGGTGCCGAGCGGAACGGCGATCAGCAGGGCCAGGAACACCGCCGCGAACGCCAGGGTCAGCGTCGCCGGCAGCCGCTCGCCGATCAGGGACGTGACCGTGCCCCCGCTGCGGAAGCTGACCCCCAGGTCGCCGGTCAGCGCCCGCCCGACCCAGGTGACGTACTGCTGCACGAGCGGCAGGTCCAGGCCGTTGCGGTGCCGCAGGGCGTCGTAGGTCTCCTGCGAGTACCGCGTGCCCAGGGCGAGCCGCACCGGATCGCCCCGAACGAGGTGGATCAGGGAGAAGACGATGAGGCTGACCCCGACCAGCACCACGACGGACTGGCCGGCGCGGCGGAGCAGGTACCTGGTCAGGGCAGCTCCACGCTCTCGAAGTTGATCGCGCGGTCAGCCCGGATCTGGTAGCCCTGCAGCCCCGGCGTCCAGGCCTGCACGACGTCCGGGTTGTAGAGGTAGAGGTAGGACACGTCGTCCACGATCATCTTCGCGGCCTGGTCGTAGAGGTCCTTGCGCTTGTCCTGGTCGACCTCGGTGGAGGCCTGGGTGAGCAGCTTGTCGACCTGCGGGTTGCTGTAGCCCTGGTAGTTGCTGGAGCCGCCGGTGATGTGCTGCTGCTCGTAGAAGTCGGCGGGATCGATGTTGCCGAGCCAGCTGAGCATGAAGGCGTCGAACTGGCCCTTGGCCTCGCGGTCGAGCCAGGTGGCGAAGTCCAGCGTCTCCACCTTGACGTCGATGCCGATCGGCTCCAGCTCGCTGGCGATGACCTGTGCGGCCGTGACCGACTCGGGGAACGCGTCGGTGACCATCAGGCCCATCGTGAGGGGGGTGGTGACGCCGGCCTCCTCGAGCAGCTGCTTGGCCTTGTCGACGTCGGGCTCGAACGGCGCGTAGTCGTAGTAGAAGAAGCTGTCCTCGGGGATGGCCGTCTCGTTCGGCCGGGCCGCTCCGAAGCGGGCCGCCTCGGTGACCGCATCCCGGTCGATCGCCGTGGCGATCGCCTGGCGCACCTTGGGATCGTCGAACGGCGGCTTGTCGAAGTTCATGGACATGTACCAGTAGTCGACGCTGGCGGTGCTCTGCAGGTCCACCTCCTTGTCGTCCTGGAGGGACTCGATGTCCTGCGGCGGCACGTTGTCGGTCCAGTCGACCTCGCCCGCCTTCAGGGCGGTGAGCGCCGCGGTGGGCTCGGTGATGTAGCGGAACTCGACGCCGTCGATCTTCGGCTTGCCGCCCCAGTAGTCGTCGAAGGCGGTGAGCTCGGTGCTGTTGGCGTCGGTGCTCGCCAGCTTGAAGGGCCCGGTGCCGTTGGCCTCGGTGTTGAGGTCGAGGTCCTCGGCGGCGTTCTCGGGCAGGATCGCCATGCCCTTGAACGCGCCGATGAGGGCCAGCAGGTTGGGCGTCGGCTTCGTCAGCTGGAGAACGACGGTCTGCGGGTCGGGCGCCTCGATCGACGTGACGTTGGTGAACCGGTAGGAGTTCTGCAGCTTCTCGTCGATGATCCGGTTGTAGCTGTACACGACGTCCGCGGAGTCGAAGTCGCTCCCGTCGTGGAACTTCACGCCGTCCCGCAGGGTGAACGTCCAGGTCAGGTTGTCCTCGCTGGTCGTCCAGTCGGTCGCCAGGCTCGGCTCCATCGTGAGGTCCTCGGCGTTGGGCACGACGAGGGTGTCGTAGACGTTCTCCAGCACCTGGAAGCTCGGGTAGGCGCTGGTCGTGTGCGGGTCGAACTTGTCCGGCTGCGCGCTGACCGCCGCGACCAGGATGTTGTCGCCGCTGCCCCCGCCCCCGCTCCCGGTGTTGACCTCGTCCCCGCCGCCGCACGCGGTGAGCAGAAGGGTGCCGGCCGCGGCGAGAGCCAGGGTTCGGGAGATGCGCACGGGGAGTCCTCCGGGGTCTCGGGAGCGACGGTGCTGACGTGCCTGCCGTCCGACCTTGGCCCGCTGCTCGCCGGTCGGCCACCCGAATTCGCGCTCCGCCTCGATCGTTGCTTTTCCGAGACCTCGCCTTCACCCGCCGGAGAAGCGGAGGTCAGCCGTCGACGGTGACGTCGTTGAACGGCAGCGTGGGCTCCACCCACGGGAAGACGACGAACAGCAGCAGCGCGGCGACGGCCAGCACGAGAAGCAGGGAGAGCAGCGCTCGGCTCGCCGTCCCGCCGGGCAGGTGGCGCCAGATCCAGACATACATCGGTTCCCTCAGCCTTCCGTCAGGGCCGGCGGGCCGGCCGGCAGATCGGCCTTCGACATGCCCGCGCCGTCCAGGACGGCGTGCACGATCAGTCGCTCGCGGGCCGAGAACCGCGGGTGGCAGGTGGTCAGGGTCAGGTAGGAGCCGGTGGCCGGCGCGTCCGCGGCGGCGTTCGGCGTCGGGTTGATCACCTGGACGTCGGTGGGCACAACGATCTGCTGCCCGGGGATGCCGCTCGGGTCGCCGGTGTAGTCGCCGGTCGCGGGGTCGCCCAGCACCCGGTAGACGAACCAGCTGTCCGCCGTCTCGACGACGATCGGATCACCGGGCTGCACCCGGTCGAGGTCGCGGAACGGCGAGCCGTAGGTGGTGCGGTGCCCGGCGATGGCGACGTTGCCGACCTCGCCCGGCAGGGCGGACTCGGTGTAGTGGCCCGGCCCGTCCTTGAGGTCCGCGTAGGCGGTCCCCTCCAGCACGACCCGCTGGTAGTCCGCCCCGAGGCGCGGGATGTGCAGGACGGCGAAGGCGTCACCCGGAATCTGCGAGCCGAGGACCGGGGGGTCCGCCTCCCACTCGGCGTGCACCTCGCGGTTGAGGTCCTCCTGGACCCGGCCGTTGAGGAAGTCGGTCACGAACAGCTCGTAGACGACGAACAGCAGCACGATGAGGCCGCTGGTGACCAGCACCTCGCCCATCGTCCGGACGACCGTGCGCCAGAGCTCACCGCGGGCCGGCTCGTCCGGCGGGATGCCGTCGTGCGCAACGTCGTCTCGCGCGAACTCGTCCGTCGCGAACTCGTCCGTCGCGAACTCGTCCGGCGCTGCGACGTCCGGCGCCGCGCGCCTGCCCGTGTGCGCACCGTTCACAGCCCCACCCCCGTCCGTCCGCGCCGATGCTAGGTGAGCCCAGCGGCGCCATCCGCCTCACCGGGCCCGTGTCCCGGGGTGCTGGCCGCTCACTGGGCCGGCCTGCGTCACGCGACGGAGAGCAGCGACGCGCCCGCGAGGACGGCGAGCAGACCGCCGATCGCCGGAAGGACGACGTCGGCGGTGGACAGCCCGACCGTGGTGGCGGCACACGGCTGTCCCTACAGCGGGTGGAGCGTGCCGATCACGTGCTCGGTGCCGCTCGTCGCGCTGCGGACGGCGAACTCCCAGCCGCCGTCGACCTGCTCCGTGGAGAGGGTGACCGTCGACGGCAGGAACAGCGGCTTGCGGAAGCTGACGTCGAGCCTCAGCGCGTCGGGCAGCCGGCCGGACAGGGCGCCCAGCACGCGGGCCTTCACCCACATGCCGTGCGCGATGGCCCGCTTGAACCCGAACGCCTTCGCGGTGAGCCCGGAGAGGTGGATCGGATTGACGTCACCGGAGACCTTGGCATAGCGGCGGCCGGCATCGTCGGGGATCCGCCAGGTCGCCGCGACCCGTTCCAGCTCGCCGACCGGCACCTCGATGTCGGCCTCGGGCGCGCCCTCGGGAGCCTTCGCGCCGCGGGCGAGGTAGGTCGACGTCGACCGCCAGACCTCCTCGCCGCCGGCCGAGGCCGTGGCGCGCAGATCGACCGCCGCGCCGCGTGGATGGGCGGCGAAGTTCTCGGCCCACACCTGGAGGTCCAGCGGCTCGTCGGCGCGGATGGCCCGCAGCACATCGATCCGGTTGCGCACGTGCACCAGCCCGGGCAGCGCCAGCGGGAAGGCGCGGTCGCTCATCAGCGCCATCTGCAGCGGAAAGGTGAGCATGTGCGGATACGTCGCGGGAAGGACGTCGCCCAGCGGCAGCCGGCACACCCGGTCGTAGGCGGCGAGATGCACCGGGTCGACCGTCACGCCGTTGCGCGCCAGGCGCTCGTCCGGCAGATCCCCGCCGCGTCCCCACGCCGTGGCCGCGGCCTTTGCGTACAGCTTCGCCAGGCTGGGAGCCGCGTCCAGGACGGTCACGGCCATCAGGCGCCCAGCATCGACTGGCCGCACACCCGGACCGTCTGGCCGTTGACTCCCGCGCTGCCCGGTTGCGACAGCCAGGCGATCGTCTCGGCGACGTCGACCGGCAGACCGCCCTGTTGCAGGGAGTTGATCCGGGATCCGACCTCGCGGGTGCCGAAGGGCATCCTCGCCGTCATCTCGGTGACGATGAAGCCCGGGGCGACGGCGTTGATGGTGGCCCTGCGCTCGGCGAACCGCGGCGCCCACGCCCGCACCATGCCGATGACGCCGGCCTTGGACGCCGCGTAGTTGGTCTGGCCGCGGTTGCCCGCGATGCCCGACTGAGAGCTCACACAGACCACCCGGGCGTGATCGCGAAGCACTCCATCGGCGTCCAGCAGCGCCTGGGTGATGTCCAGCTGCGCCTGCAGGTTGACTGCCATGACCGAGTTCCAGCGGGCGGCGTCCATGTTGACCAGCAGCTTGTCGCGCGTGATGCCGGCGTTGTGGACGACGATGTCGACCCCGCCGTGCCGCTCGCGCAGGTGCTCGATCAGCCGCTGCGGGGCGTCGTCGGCGGTGATGTCGAGCTGCAGCGCCGTTCCGCCGATCTCGTTCGCCACCTCCGCGAGCCTGTCGCCGGCCGCCGAGATGTCGACGGCGACGACGTGCGCACCGTCCCGGGCCATGACCGCGGCGATCGCGGCGCCGATACCGCGGGCAGCGCCGGTGACGACGGCAACCTTGCCGGCCAGCGGCTGCTCGTCGTCCTCGGCCGCCGGGAGCTCCGCGGCCGACACCGACATGACCTGGCCGTCGACGTAGGCCGACCGGCCGGAGAGGAAGAACGTCACCGGCGAGGCGATCGAGCCCTCGGCGCCGGCCGGGACGTAGATCAGGTTCGCCGTCGACCCGGCGCGGAGCTCCTTCGCGATGGAGCGGACCAGTCCGTCCAGCGCCTGGCGGGCCGCGGCCTGCGCCGGGGAGTCGGCCTCGCCCGGCGGGTCGGCCAGGATCAGCACCCGACCGCTGGCGCGCAGCCGCTTGATGGCCGGCGCGAGGAAGTCGTGTGCACTGACCAGGTCCCCGGGCGTGCGCAGCCCGGTCGCGTCGAGGATCACCGCCGCGGGCTTCTCGCCGTCGGTGGCTCCGTCGGCCGTGGCCGGCGACTGGACGTGCACCCCGGCGTCCCTGAGCAGCGCCGACACCGTGTCGCGCAGCCGGCCGTCCCCCGCCGAGCCGACGACCGCGGGGCCGGGCAGCAGCGGCTGTCCGGGCTCGTAGCGGCGGAGCACCGCGGGTCGGGGCAGGCCGAGCTGCTTGGTGACGGTCGTGCCGAAGCTGGAGTTCGCAAAGTCGCGGTACCAGTCACTCACGGTTGCACTGCCTTTCGTCACGACTCGAGGATGGCGACGACGCCCTGGCCGCCTGCGGCACAGATCGAGATGAGCCCCCGTTTGCCGGGACCCGCCTCGTGCAGCTGCTTGGCGAGCTGGGCGACGATCCGGCCGCCGGTCGCGGCGAAGGGGTGACCGGCCGCCAGCGACGAGCCGTTCACGTTGAGCTTCGCCCGGTCGATCGCGCCGAGCGGGGCGTCGAGACCCAGCTTGCTCTTGCAGAAGTCCGGGTCCTCCCAGGCCTTCAGAGTGGCGAGCACTGTCGAGGCGAAGGCCTCGTGGATCTCGTAGAAGTCGAAGTCCTGCAGGGTGAGGCCGTTGCGGGCCAGCATCACCGGCATGGCGTAGACCGGAGCCATCAGCAGGCCCTCGCCGCCGTGCACGTAGTCGACCGCGGCGGTCTGGGCGTCGACCAGGTGGGCCAGCACCGGCAGGCCCTCCTCGGCCGCCCATTCGTCGGAGGCCAGCAGGACGGCGGAGGCGCCGTCGGTGAGCGGGGTGGAGTTCGCCGCCGTCATCGTGGCCCCCTCCCCCTTGCCGAAGACCGGCTTGAGGGTCGCGAGCTTCTCCACCGACGAATCCGGCCGCAGGTTGTTGTCGCGGGCGAGGCCCAGGAACGGCGTCACCAGGTCGTCGAAGAACCCGCGGTCGTAGGCGGCGGCCATGTTGGAGTGCGAGCGGACGGCGAGCTCGTCCTGCTCCTCGCGGCCGATCTCCCACTCCTTGGCGGTGATCGCGGCGTGGTCACCCATCGCCAGCCCGGTCCGGGGCTCCGCGTTGCGCGGAATCTCCGGAACCAGCTGGCCCGGCCGGATCCTGGCCAACGCCTTGAGCCGGTCTTGCAGCGTCTTGGCGTTGTTGAGGCTGATCAGCACGCGGCGCAGGTCGTCGCCGACCGCGAGCGGCGCATCCGACGTCGTGTCGACGCCACCGGCGATGCCGGACTCGATCTGACCCAGAGCGATCTTGTTGGCGACCAGGATCGCGGCCTCGAGGCCGGTGCCGCATGCCTGCTGGACGTCGTAGGCGGGGGTCGTCGCCGACAGCCGGGAGCCGAGCACCGACTCGCGCGTGAGATTGAAGTCGCGGGAGTGCTTGAGGACGGCGCCGGCCACCACCTCGCCCAGCCGCTTGCCCTGCAGACCGAAGCGGGCGATCAGCCCGTCGAGGGTCGCGGTGAGCATGTCCTGATTGGACGCCTGCGCGTAGGCGGAGTTGGACCGGGCGAACGGGATGCGGTTCCCACCGACGATCGCTGCTCTACGAACGTCGGCGGAGCGAGTCGTAGCCACTGGTACCTCCGGGTCGGGTGGATCGGCCGGTACTCAGGGTACGCGGTACTATCCGTCACATGAAAGCTGAGGCGGTGAGACGCTCGTCGCAATCCCATGCTTCGCAGGACAAGATCGCGCACGGCGGCGAGCACCGCGAGTCGAAGCCGGAAGCTGCAGGCGGCGAGCACCGCGAGTCGAAGCCGGAAGCTGCAGGCGGCGAGCACCGCGAGTCGAAGCCGGAAGCTCCGGGCGGCGAGCACCGCGAGTCGAAGCCGCACACGCCGGCTCGGGACCGCCGCGACTCGAGGTGGGACGACCACCGGCGCGCCCGCCGCGAGCAGCTCGTCCAGGCGACGCTGGCCGCGGTCGGCAAGCACGGCGCCGGCGTCGGCATGGACGAGATCGCGGCGGAGGCGGGCACCAGCAAGACCGTCGTCTACCGGCACTTCGCCGACCGGGCGGAGCTCTACGTCGCCGTCTGCAACCGGGTGGCCGCCCAGCTGCTGCCCAAGCTCCGGGCCGCGATCGAGACCAACGGCAGCGACCCGCGCGAGATGGTCTCCGCGGCGATCGACACCTACCTCGCGTTCATCGAGGCCGATCCGCAGCTGTACTCGTTCGTCGTCCACCAGCAGGCCCTCGACCGGCCGACCAGCGATCCCCTCGACAGCCTCTCCTATCTCGTCGGCGAGCAGGCCGCGGCCGCCATCTCGGTGGCGCTGCAGCAGGCGGGCCACGGCGCGGCGGCCGCCGCGCCGTGGGGCCACGGGGTCGTCGGGCTGGTCCGCTCCGCCGCCGACTGGTGGCTGCGCTCCGAGCGCCCCATGCTCCGCACCGAGCTCACCGCACACCTGACCGACCTCGCCTGGGCCGGACTGTCCGGCGTCATGACACCCGCCCCCGCACGCTCCAACAAGGAGGACACATGACCAGCTCTCTGCCCGCCTCGGTCGATCCCCAGGCGATCCAGGAGGTCCTCGACGGTCGGTGGGCGCACGTCCGGCGCGACGCCCGCGAGAACCTGCGCGACCCCGACTTCGCGCCCGTCTACGGCGAGACGATGCAGGAGGCCCGCGAGCGGGTGACCCGCATGGCCAAGAAGCTGGCCGACTCCGGCCGCGTGGGCCTCGGCTTTCCGAAGGAGTACGGCGGCGAGGACGACTCGGGTGGTTCGGTGACCTCGATCGAGATGCTCGCCTTCGGTGACCTGTCGACCATGGTCAAGGCCGGCGTCCAGTGGGGACTGTTCGGCGGGGCCCTGCAGCTGCTGGGCACCACGCGGCAGCACGACAGGTACCTCCGCGACGTCATGAGCTTCGACCTGCCCGGCTGCTTCGCGATGACCGAGACCGGCCACGGCTCCGACGTCCAGCAGCTGCGGACGACGTGCACCTACGACCCGGCCACCGAGACCTTCGACCTGCACACCCCACACCAGGCCGCGCGCAAGGACTACATCGGCAACGCCGCCAAGGACGGCCGCATGGCGATCGTCTTCGCGCAGCTGATCAGTCGGGGCAAGAACCATGGCGTGCACGCGTGGCTGGTGCCCATCCGCACCGAGGACGGCACGCCCTGCCCGGGTGTGACCATCGGCGACGACGGCGCCAAGGCGGGGCTCAACGGCGTGGACAACGGCCGGCTGACCTTCGACCACGTGCAGGTCCCCCGCGACATGCTGCTCGACCGGTACGGGCAGGTCGCCGCCGACGGCACCTACACCAGCTCGATCGAGAACGAGACCCGCCGCTTCTTCACCATGCTGGGCACGCTGGTCCGGGGGCGGGTCAGCGTCGGCGGCGCCGCCTCGTCGGCCACCAAGCTCGCCCTCGACATCGCCGTCCGGTACGGCGACGTGCGCCGCCAGTTCGCCGCCCCCGGCGACGACCGCGAGATCGTCATCAACGACTACCTCGTCCACCAACGCAAGCTGCTGCCGGCGCTGGCCCAGACCTACGCGCTGCACTTCGCCCAGGGCGAGCTGGTCAGCACGATGCACGACGTCCAGACCGCGGTGCACCGGGACGGCGAGGAGATCGACGAGGCCCGCCAGCGGGAGCTCGAGTCGCGGGCCGCCGGGCTCAAGGTGGCCCAGACCTGGCACGCCACCCGCACCATCCAGATGTGTCGCGAGGCGTGCGGCGGGGCGGGGTACCTGCAGGAGAACCGGCTGCCGCACCTCAAGGCCGACACCGACGTGTTCACCACGTTCGAGGGCGACAACACCGTCCTGCTGCAGCTGGTGGCCAAGGGCCTGCTCACCGGCTACCGCGACACGTTCGGCTCGCTCGACGGGTGGGGCCGGATCGGTTTCATCGCCGACATGGTGCGCGAGACGGTCCTCGAGCGGACGGCGGCCCGCGCCCTGATCCAGCGGCTCGTCGACGCCGTCCCCGGGCGGGACGACGACGTGCCGATGCTGGACCGCGGCTGGCAGCTGAAGATGTTCGAGTTCCGCGAGAAGCACGCGCTCGAGGGGGCGATCCGGCGGCTGCGGAAGAACGCCGCGACCGAGGGCATGGCCCCCTTCGACATGTTCAACGACGTCCAGGACCACGTGCTGAAGACGGCGCAGACGCACATCGACCGCATCGTGCTGGAGTCGTTCGTGGCCGGCGTCGACCGGACCGCGAACCCGGGGGCGCGCCAGCTCCTCGACACCCTCTGCGACCTCTACGCGCTGGCCACCATCGAGGCGGACAAGGCCTGGTATCTCGAGCACGGCCAGCTGACCGCGGGGCGGGCCAAGCTGCTGACCAGCACGGTCAACCAGCTGATCAAGGAGCTGAGGCCGCACATGATCACGCTGGTCGACGCCTTCGCCATTCCGCACGAATGGAAGGCCGCCCGGATCCTCGATGAGGAGACCGATCGCCAGGAGGCGATGGCGGCGCGCGACGCCGACGTGCGCGTCGAGGCCGAGGGCAGTCAGGCCTCCGGCGGGAGCGCCACCGACATGGAGGTGGCGCCGGCCCAGTGACGGCCGATTGATCATCGGCAGCTGGCTGGCCGACACGCCGTCGACCGGAACCGACTGCCGATGATCGATTCCGCCGCCGGGGACAATCGGCGTCCGTGGAGATCCTCGCCGCGGCGGAGGCGTTGCGGATACCGGCCGCCGTCGACCTCGCCGCCATCGTCATCGGCGCGCTCACCGGGGGCCTGCTCGCCGCGCGCGAGGGGTTCGCGGTCTCCGGCGTCCTGCTCCTCGCCGTCAGCGGCGGTCTCGGCGGCGGGCTCATCCGCGACGTGCTGCTGGCCGAAGGGCCGCCCGTCGCGCTCACCAACCAGGCCTACCTGCCGACCGTGGCCATCACCGCGGGCATCACCTTCTTCTTCTCCGGCTGGCTCTCCCGGCTCACGGGTCTGCTGGTGGTCCTGGACGCCGTGACCCTCGGCTTCTTCACCGTGATCGGGGCCCAGCGCGCCGAACTCGCCGGCCTGCCCAGCGCGTCGGTGGTCTTCCTCGGCACGGTGACCGCCGTCGGGGGTGCGCTGATCCGCGACATCCTGCTCGCCCAGCGCGCGGAGATCGTCCAGCCCGGCCCGTACAACGCCGTCGCCGCCCTGATCGGCGCGGCGGCCCTCACGATCCTCGCCGGCCCGCTCGGGGTGGATCCCCTGCCGGTCGCCGCCACCGTCATCGGGCTGGTCGCCACGCTCCGGGTGCTGTCGGTGTGGCGGGGCTGGGAGGCGCCCGTCGCCGTCGACCTGCCGTTGCGCACCCGGGACCGATTCGGGCGTCGCCGCCGCCGCTCAGACGGCTGAGCTCAGGCCTCGGGGTGCACGGCGGGTGACGGGGCGATCGTCCGCGGGACATCCTGGGGCCCGGCTTCGGCCGGTCGCGGCCGGTCCTGCGGAAAGAGCCGGACGGCCAGCATCGCGACGTCGTCCTCGGCATCGGGCAGGAAGAGCCGCTCCAGCACGCGGTCGCACAGCTGCTCCAGTGTGAGCCCGGCGCACTCCTGCAGCACCGCGACCAGTTCGGCGATGCCCGCGTCGATGTCGCGGTCGCGCCGCTCCACCAGTCCGTCGGTGTAGAGCAGCACGGTGGAACCTCGGTCGAGGACGGCGACGTGCTCTCGGCGCTCGCTGTCGGGAGAGACCCCGAGCAGCAGCTCCGGCGGCTCCTCGTCGAGCAGGTAGGCCTTGCCGTCGGCGGTCAGCACCACGGGCGGGGGGTGCCCGGCGCTGGAGTACCGCAGGTGCGTCTTCCCGGCCCGCAGGTCGGCGTCGTCCTGCTCCAGGCGCGCGACCAGTGCGGTCGCCATCGTGTCGAGGGCCAGCCCCTGCACCGCGCGGTCCAGACCGGTGAGCACCTCCGCCGGCGAGCCACCGCTGGAGTAGGCGATGCCGCGCAGCAGGCCGCGGACCTGGCCCATCGCGGCGGCGGCCCGGGTGTCGTGACCCACGACGTCACCAATGGCGACCACCGTCGCCCCGCCGTCCTGGAGGAAGGCGTCGTACCAGTCGCCGCCGATCTCGGCACCGGCCGCGGCCGGCACGTACCGGACGACGATCTGGGAGTGGTCGGGCTGCGGCGGCTCGGTCAGCATGCTGCGCTGCAGCGCGACCGCGAGATCACGCTGCTGCACGTAGAGCCGGGCATGATGCAGCGCGAGGCCGGCGCGCCGGCCGATCTCCACCGCCGTGTCCACCTGGGCCTCGCTGAGCGGCCCCCGGTCCTCCTGGTTGAACAGACCGAGCGCACCCAGGACGTGCCCCCGGGCCACGAGCGGGACGACCGTGCCCGAGTCGGCGCCCAGCCGCGCCAGGGCCTCGCGCACGGCCGGGTCGGGCAGCGCGCGCTCGATGTGCTCGCGATCGATGACCGGCATGTGCAGGGGCCGGGCGGAGCTGGTCACGACCCGGGCACCGGCCGCGTCGGTCATGACCGCCACCATCGCCCCGACGTAGCCCGCCAGTTCCTCACGGCGAGCGGGGTCGCGGTGGGCGGAGGCCATCTCGTGCAGGCGCCCCTGCTCGTCGGTGACCACGACCCAGCACCAGTCGGCGAGCTCCGGAACGACCAGGTCGGCCAGCTCGTCGATCTGCTGGTCGATGTCCAAGGTGCCGGAGAGCACCCGACCGGCCTCGGCCAGCAGCCGGAGCCGCTCGTTCGCCTCGGTCATCGCCGCCTCGGCGGCCACACGCTCCGCGTCGGCCTGCAGCCGCGAGATGCTCAGTGCGATCTGAGCGGTCAGGCCGTCCAGCAGCTCGACGTCCTCGGGGGCGAACTGGTGATCGGTGCTCCAGGTGGCCACGAAGCTGCCGAGCAGCCTGTCCTCCACCCGCAACGGCAGGGCGGCCAGCGCGCGGACACCCAGGATCTCGGTGATCTGGGCCATCGCGGGGAACCGTGCCGCGGCCTCCTCCGCCGAGGGGAGCAGCACCCGCTCCCCGGTCCGGGCGGTGTACTGCGTGGGCAACGCATCGTCCAGCCCGATGGCGACGCCGCCGATCGGCACCTGTTCGTGCGTCTCCGCCTCGACGGCGTCCATGAGGCGCCGGCCCAGGTAGACCCGCAGCGTGCCGTCGGCCGGGTCGAAGACGGCGACACCGCCCGATTCGGCGCCGAGCACCTCGGCGCCGCGGAGTGTGATGTCGGCGAGCTGCTCGATCCGCGCCGCGTTGGCGGCCTCCGCGGCCACCTCGGCGATCGCCGCGGCGCGCTGCATGGCCGACAACCGTGACTCGGCCTCGTGGCGAGCGTCGGTGACGTCGAGGACCGTGCCGAGGATCCGCACCGGGTTGCCCTCGGCGTTGACGAGAACGCGGCCCCGCGAGACCGTCCAGCGCACCTCGCCGTACCGGATGGTCCGCAGCTCGACGGTGTACTGGGCCCGCTGCTCGATGGCAGTTTGCATCGCCGCCAGGGCGGGCTCCCGGTCGTCGGGATGGACGTGCTGTTCGAACAGCTCGTCCAGCGGGATGGTGAGCGAGCCCTCCCGTCCGAAGATGGCCGCGCACCGCTGGTCCCAGTCGATGACGCCGCCGCGTAGGTCGACCTCCCAGATCCCCACGGAGCTGGCCTCCATGGCCACGTCGAGCCGGGCGAGGGACGTTCCGATCGCCGAGCGAGCGGCGGAGAGCTCCAGCTCCGCCACCACGGAGGCACCCAGCTGGTCCAGCAGTTCGGCGGCGTCGTCGGACCACGCGCGAGGTGCCGGGTCGTACACGGCCAGCGCGCCGACGACGTGCCCGGAGTCGGCCACCAGCGGAACTCCGAGATAGGACTGGACCTGGCCCGACGTGACGGCGGACAGGCCGGCGACGCGAGCGTCCGCGCGCGCCGTCGAGATGCTCAGCGGACGCCGCTCCGTCACGACGATCGCCGACAGCGCGCCGGTCAGCAGTGCCGGACCGCCCACGACACCCGGGGGCAGCCCGTAGCCGCCGACGACGGTGTCCTGATCGGTGAAGATCGTGACCTTCGCGTGGCCGGCCCCGAGCAGCCGCGCGGCCAGCGACGAGAGGCGGTCGAAGGCCGCCGGCCCGGCGACCTCCACGATCAGGCGTCGCGCCGCCGCCACCCGGTGGGGGTCGTGCAGCACGTCCGAGGTGGCCGCGAGGGGGGTCTTGGCAACGGACACCTCGCCCCTCCTCGTCGCTCCTCGGCACCCGGACGGGCACTCAGTGCCATCATGCTGACACGGGACGGCGTCCGGCTCGTCATCTTCCCCTCAGCGCCGCCCGCTCGTGTCGACCAGAGGGCTTCCGAGGGCCCCTCTCCCGGGTGAGTACTCCTATCCGGCCCGTTCAAGCCGCGGCCCACACGAACCGATGACCTCTGCATGCTCGGCGCGCTCACTGTCGAAGTTCCGGACTGTCGTCCGCTGCTGTCCGACCCCGACGACCTGACCCTGGTCTTCCAGCCGATCGTCGACCTCGCCGCCGCTACGGTCGCGGGATACCAGGCGCTGGCCCGTTTCCCCGGCACCGCCGGACCCGACGTCTGGTTCGCCGCAGCCACCGAGGCCGGCATCGCCGCCGAGCTGGAAGCCCTGGCCATCCACAAGGCGCTGGCCGTCGTCCCGTCCCTGCCCGCCAACACCTTCCTCACCGTCAACGTGAGCCCGCACCTGCTCGGCGCGGCACCGGTGCGGGAGGCCCTGGCCACCCGCCCCGACCTGCAGCGCGTCGTCGTCGAGCTCACCGAGCACACCCCGGTCGACGATCTGGAGGTCCTCCGCCGGCAGTGCGACGACCTGAGGATGCGCGGGGCCCTCATCGCGCTGGACGACGCGGGCAGCGGCTACTCCGGGCTCCAGCAGCTCGCCGCGCTGCGTCCCCAGGTGATCAAGGTCGACCGGGCCCTGGTCAGCGACGCCGACCCGGTCCGTGTCGCGCTGGCCGAGATGCTGGGCCAGTTCGCCGGCCGGATCGACGCCTGGCTGCTCGCCGATGGAATCGAGACTGCGGCGGAACTGGCCGCCTTCGCGCGGCTCGGCGTCCCTCTGGCGCAGGGCTGGCTGCTCGGCCGCCCCGGCCCCGGCTTCGCCCAGCTGGCACCCGAGACGGCGAAGCTGGTGCGGGCCCAGGTCGCCCGCGCCCGGCTCGTCGACAGCGTGGCCGGCCTGGTCCGGCCGCTACGACAGATCGGCATCGACGACGACGGACCCGCGATCCCCCCCGCCGTGCTGCTCGGCCCGGAGGGCGAGCCGACCGCGCTGCTGCTGGGAGACCCGCGGACGGGCGAGGTCTACACCGCTCCCGTGTCGTTGTGCGTCCACCCCTCCACCGGCGTCACGGAAACCCTGCAACGGGCGCTCGCCCGGCCGCCGGCCCAGCGCTTCGACCCCGTCCTCTGCACCGGCCCCACCGGAACCGTGGTCGGACTGCTGCGCATCGAGGACCTCGCCGGTCCACCCACGGGCCCCCCGGAGGCCGCCCGGACTCCGGCCGTGCGGCCGGTCCGCTCCATTCGCGCCACGACCCGGCAAGGCGTCCACGCATGAAGACCTTCCCCTGCGGAGACGCCATCCGAGCCCTTGCGGAGTGGATTCGTGCAGGTCACCCCCACGAATCCACTCCGCTCATGCGATCTGCTCGCCGGCCCGGTACTTGCCCGTGAGGGAGCCCTTGGCCAGCGCGAAGTAGCGGAGCGCGCGCCGAGGCCCCGGGACGCGGGCTGCTGCGGGCTCACCGTCGCGTTGCGGTAGCGGTCCGCGATCGTGAAGGACGTCGGATCGTCGGCCGTCCAGCCGAAGACGTCGGCGCCCAGGCACAGGTCGCTGACGGTCGGATCGGTCGCGGGGAGCCGCGGCATGCGGTCCGCGCTATGTGCGCTCCGCCGCACGCACAGCGTGGTACGCATGGGGCCGTCGGGTCGCGCGTGGGCCGTCGGGGACCCCCTGGCTCGCCAGACCCCCGGGCGACATGGCACGGTGCCCGGGGTCCGGCTGCACGAAGAGTCGGATTCCCGCGGCGTCCACGCCCCGTGCATGGACGCCGGGAGGTCCCCACCGGCGCAGGCCGCGCCCCGGGGACGGAGCCGGCCGCGTGCCGAGCCCTGGCACCCGCCATCCGTACACACGAGAGGAACCTCATGAACAAGGCTGAACTGGTCTCCGCCATCGCCAAGCGCGCCGACGTCCCGTCCTCGACCGTGGACTCCGTCCTCGCCGGGCTGCAGGACGAGCTCGTCGACGCCATCACCCGGGGCGAGAAGGTCGCCGTCTCGGGCCTGCTGACCGTGGAGCGCACGCAGCGCTCGGCGCGTACCGGTCGCAACCCGCAGACCGGTGAGTCGATCGACATCCCGGCCGCGAACACCGTGAAGGTCACCGCCGGCTCGAACCTGAAGAAGGCCGCCAGCAACGTTCCGGTCTGATCCGCCGGCCCCGAATCCTCCGCCGTCGGGCGGTCGCCAGACCCGTGTGGTCCGGCCCACAGCCGCGTGGGTCAGGATGCGGGTGGAGGCGCCGCCCGACGGCGGTCGGCGTTCCGGCGGACGGAGGTCCTGGTGGGCAGCGACCTGAAGATCGGCACCGACCCGGCGGAGGTGGGCTTCGACGCCGCCCGGCTGGAGCGGCTCGACCGCCGGCTGGCGCGCTGGGTCGACGACGGGCAGCTGCCCGGGTTCCTGGTCACCGTCGCGCGCCACGGGTCTCTCGTGCACGTCGGGCGGTACGGGCTGCGGGACGTCGAGAACGGGCTGCCGGTCGAGGAGGACACCCGCTGGCGGATCTACTCGATGACCAAGCCGGTCACCTCCGTCGCGGCGATGATGCTGTACGAGGAGGGGGCCTTCCAGCTCTCGGACCCGATCGCGACATGGCTGCCCGAGTTCGCCGAGCCCCGCGTCTACGTCGCCGGGTCGGCGATGAAGCCGGTGACCGTCCCCTCGATCGAGCCCATCCGGGTACGGCACGTGCTCAGCCACATGTCCGGCCTGACCTACGGCTTCCACCACGCCCACCCGGTGGACGCGATGTACCGCGCGGCCGGGCACGAGTGGAGCACTCCGCCCGGCGCCGACTCCGCCGAGGTGTGCCGGCAATGGGCGTCGATGCCGCTGGTCTTCCAGCCCGGCACCGACTGGAACTACGGCGTCTCCACCGACGTCCTGGGCCGACTGGTCGAGGTCATCTCCGGCCAGCCGCTCGACGAGTTCTTCCAGCAGCGGATCTTCGCGCCGCTCGGCATGACCGACACCTCGTTCGGGCTCCGTGCGGGCGACGACGTGGAGTCGCTCGCCCGCCTCTACCTGGCCACGCCCGGGCAACCGGGCGGACCGTCGTCCGGAATGTTCTTCAGCGAGGCGTTCGACGCGGTCGCGCACAGCAAGCCGGCGTTCCTCTCCGGCGGCGGCGGGCTGGTGTCGACGGCGGAGGACTACCTGCGGTTCGTCGAGCTGCTGCGCCGGGGGGGTTCCTACGACGGCGGCCGGCTCCTGGGGCCGCGGACGATCGCCCACATGGTGCGCAATCACCTACCGGGCAACGCCGACCTGGAGACGTTCGGCCGGCCGCTGTACGCCGAGACGCCGCTGCGGGGCGTGGGCTTCGGGCTCGGGTTCTCCATGGTCATCGACCCGGCCCGCTACGGCGTCGTGGCCAGCCTCGGCGACTACGGCTGGGGCGGTGCGGCATCGACGGCCTTCTACGTCGACCCGGTCGAGGACGTCACCGTCAGCTTCTACACGCAGCTGCTGCCCTCGAGCACCCTGCCGATCCGCAACCACCTGCGCCAGCTGGTCAACCAGGCCCTCGTCGACTGAAGAGCGACCGCCTGCCCGCCGGTTCGCGGCATGCCGCTCGGCACCGTCGGCCCGCCGTCGACCAGTTCATGGCAGCCGCAGAGCGCTAGCGCGGGCGCGGCCCGAGGGCACCCCGAGATGTCTCGTGAGGTGCTCCAGGAGGCGGCGGCCCGGCGCCACAACGGCCTCCCCCTCGACGGGCTGCACCAACGGTTGCCGTTTCTCGCATGGACCTCGCGGCCGGCGCTCCGACGTCGCGGTGCGCCTCATGTCACAGGTAGCGGCGGTAGACGACGGTCGCGACCATCGCCGGTTTGCTGCTGCCCTCGATCTCGATCGTCACGCCGAGGTTCATGGCGATCCCGCCGTCGAAGAGGGTGGCCGACTCGAGGGTCGCGCCCGCGCGCACCCGGCTGCCCACCGGCACCGGCGACGGGAAGCGCACCTTCTCGGTGCCGTAGTTGACCCCCATCCGGAAGCCCTCGATCTCCACGATCTGCGGTAGGAGCGACGGGATCAGCGACAGGGTCAGGTACCCGTGGGCGATCGGCCCACCGAACGGGCTCTCCTTCTTCGCCCGCTCCGGGTCGACGTGGATCCACTGGTGGTCACCGGTCGCCTCGGCGAACAGGTTCACCTGCTCCTGGCTGATCTCCACCCAGTCGCTGTGGCCCAGGTGCTCTCCGACCAGGCCCTGCACGCCCTCGATGCCCTCGACCGTCGTCCGCGCCATGCCGCCACCCCCGTCGCCCTCGATTACCTTCAGCGCACTCCACCACATGCGGAACGGAAGGACGACGTTGCTCCGACTGGGCGCCCTGGACGTGCCGGACGGCCGGTTCGTCGTCATGGCGATCGTGAACCGAACTCCCGACTCCTTCTACGACCGCGGCGCCACGTTCGAGCTGGGAGCGGCGGTCGAGCGGGTGGGCCGTGTCGTCGCCGAGGGCGCGGACATGGTGGACGTCGGCGGCGTCAAGGCAGCCCCCGGTGAGGACGTCGACGCGGCCGAGGAGATCCGCCGGACCGTCGACCTGGTCGCCGCTATCCGGGAGGCGCACCCCACCCTGCCCATCTCGATCGACACCTGGCGGGCCGAGGTGGCCCGCGAGGCCCTGGCCGCGGGCGCCGACGTCGTCAACGATGCCTGGGGCGGCGTGGACCCCGTGCTGGCCGGCGTCGCCGCCGAGGCGGGCGCCGGGATCGTCTGCACGCACGCCGG
>JAOPWJ010000015.1 GCA_025965715.1 Blastococcus sp.
GCACCACCACCGCTCGCCCCGCCCGCGCCTCCCCCGGTCGCCCCGCCCGCGCCTCCCCCGGGACCGGCCTGGGCCCCTCCGGCGGCACCCGCACAGCCGGTGCGGGTGCCCACACCCTCCACTGGGCCACCTCGCCGGCGGCTCAGCCCGCAGCAGGTACTGCTGGGCCTCGGTGGGCTGCTCGTCGTCGCCGCTGCCATCGCCTTCGTCGCGGTGGCCTGGACGCGGTTCGGCGTGCTCTTCCAGGCCGGCGTCATGCTCACCGTCACCGCCGCGCTGTGCGGCGTCTCGGCCTGGACCGCGCGCGAGGGGCTGCGGGCCACCGAGGAGACCTTGGCCGCGGCCGGCGCCGCCCTGCTCCTCGTCGATCTCGCCGCTGCGCGAAGTCTGGAGCTCTTCCACCTGGCGGAGCTCTCCCTTCGTTCATGGACGACCTGCTCCGCCGCGGTGGTCCTGCTCGTCGCCCTGGCGCTGGCCCGGGCGACCCGGACGACCGTGGCATGGCCCCTGGTCGCGCTCCTCGCGGCCCAGCCGCTGCCGTTCCTGCTGATTCCCGACGGCGCCGTCCCGGGACCGGCCGGGGTCGCCGCCGCGCTCGCCGTCGCCGGGGCGGACCTGCTGGCCGCCGCCAGGCTGCGTCGACCGCTCGTGCCGGTGGCACTCGTGTCCTCGGGCTTCTTCGCGGCGTTCGGCGCACTCGGTGGGCTCGCGGTGGCGGCCACCTCCGGCGGGGTCGAGTCCTGGACGTCCACCGGCGTCCTCGCGCTGGCCGGAGCGGTGGCGCTGGGGGCCACCCGCGCCGCCCCCGCCCTGCTCCCGCGCCCCGCCGCGGTCGGCGCCGTGGCCGCCGCGATCGGCGGCTTGTCGGGAACTGCGTCGCTCCAGACCCTGGGAGGTACGGGGCCGGTCATCGCCGCCGTAGCAGGACTGTCACTGCTCACCGCTGCCGTCTCCCTCGTCCGGCATCGGGTGACGACCGCGGTCCTCGTCTCCGCCGGCGCCACGGCGGTCACCGCAGCGAGCCTGCTGCTGGCCGACGAGGGCCGGCTGCGCCCGCTGGCCCTGCTCGCCCTCGGGGCCACGGTGCCCGCCGTCCTCACCGCCGTCCGCCTCACCGCGATACGGCCGGCGGCCACTGGGGCAGCCCTGCTGACACCTGGAGCCGCCGTTCTTCTCGCACGGGCGGACGGCTGGCTGACGGCGCCGGTCGCCGGCCTGCTGCTGGCCCTGCTGGCGGCCCTGGCCTTCGCCCTCGCGGCCGCGCGGGCGGGCCTGCCGGAGGAGCGGGTCGCCGCCGTGTGCGGTGCACTGGCGGGTCTGGCCGCGGGCGCGACCACTGGAGCCGCGGGGGCCTGGGGGCAGGTCGCGGTCCAACTCGCCGTCGCCGGCGTGGCCGCTGCCTCCTACGCGGTCACGGCGGAACGTCCGCTGGTCGGCGCCGTGGCCATCGCAGACCTCGTGCTCGCGTCCTGGATCGCGGTCGGCGGGGCGGGGATCACGACTCCAGAGGCCTACACGCTGCCTGCCGCGGTCGGCCTGCTCGTGCTGGCGGCGCCGGCCCTGCGGGCCGGCCGCCCGTCGTGGGCTGTGGAGGGTGCCGCCGTCGGTGTGGCGCTGACACCTTCGGCGCTGGTGGTGGTCGCCGAACCGACCGCCCTACGGCTGGTCCTGGTGGTGGCCGGGGCGGTGGGCCTGATCGTCGCCGGTACGCTGACCCACCGGCAGGCACCCTTCGTCGTCGGCGCGGGCGCGCTCGTGTTCGTCGTCGTCGCCCGGCTGGCTCCCTACGCCCCGCTGATGCCCCGCTGGGTGACGCTCGCGACCGCCGGGCTCGTCCTCCTGGTGCTGGGCGCGACCTACGAGCGCCGTCGTCGGCAGGCCCGTGAAGCCGTCGCCTGGGTCACGCAGATGCACTGAGCCCGCGCCCGGCGGCTCCCGCGGCCCTACGGTGAGAACCGTCCGCGAGCGGGAGGAGCCGGAATGGGCCAGCCGGACACCCCGACGTCCCTACCCGACCGGGTGCGCCCGCCCCAGGTGCTGCTCGGTGTCGGCGCGGTCCTCCTCGTCACCGCCGGCGCCGCTGTCGCCGCCGCCTACGGCGGCATCGCCACGCGCCTGCTGCTGGTCGCCCTGGCCGTCACGGCGACGGGGTTCTCCCTGCGGGCCTCCTGGACCGGACTGCGCGCGTCCGAGGAGACGCTGGCCGCCAGCGCCGCGGGTCTCGCGCTGGCGGGCAGCTCTCTGGGTGGGCCGGTCCTCGACGGCGAGCCGGTCACGGCAGGACTGTTGGCGGCGGGGTTCCTGGTCCTGCACCGCGTCCGCCCCTCGACGGCCGCTTGGCCGCTGGTGGCCTGGGGAGCGCTGCAGCTGGCGGTTCTCCGAGCGGTCGACCTGGTTTCCGGAGCTCTGCACACCGAGGTCTACCTCTGCGTCGCCCTCCTCGGACTGGGCATCGCGCTGTGGGGCCGGCGCGTGGTGGCGCGTCTGGCGCTGATCACCACCACGCCCTGGTGGCTGGCCGGCGTGGTCGGTGGCATCACCAGCACCTGGGCCGACGACGGCGGACGGCAGTGGTTCTCCGCGGCCCTGATGCTCGCCGCCGCGTTCGGCCTGTTGCTCGCCCGCTTGCGCGAGGTGCTCGACCCGATGCTCGGGCCACCGCGGGTCATCCCGGTGGTCGCCGGGATCGTGGCCGGCACGGCACTCACCGGTGCGTGCTCGTCCCTGGGCCCGCTGGCCATGACGCTCACCGGATACGCCGGCGTACTCCTGGCCACCCTCCCTGCAGTGTGGCTCGAAGGTTGGGGCCGCGGCCTGCTGCTGCCCGTCGCCGTGGCCGCCGGGGTGGTGATGACCGGGCTCTGCGTCGTCCAACTCGTCCTCGACCAGCGGTGGGCCGAGCTGTCGCTGCTCCTGCTCCTCACCGCCGTCCCGACCGCGCTGGTGGCCGCGTGGCGGGCCGAGGACCGGTCCGTGGTCCTGCCGACCACGGTCGGGTGCCTGACCGGCTCGATCCTGCTCGCCCTGCCCGAGGATCTGCTCACGCCGGTTTCCGCCGCGCTGCTGCTGACCACCGTCTACGGGTTGGCGATGGGGGTGGGCGCCGAGCTCGAGGCGCCGTCCCGGCGGGGGACGGCCGTCTCGGCCGGTGTGTGCGTCGCGGCGGTCGTGCTGCTCCTGGTCGTGGAGGGCGAACGGACGGTGCTCGCCGTGCTGCTCCTCGTGCAAGGGCTGTGCACCCTCGGCTGGGCCGGGCTGGTCGGACGCCGGCCCGACGCCGATCCACCTCCGCCGCCCGTCGCGGGACCGGACGCCGACGCCGCTGCGGAGGAGGAGCCCCCAGTGCCGGCCGCCTGGGGGGTAGGTGCGGGGCAGCTGGTGGCCGCCGGGTGGATCGGTGCGGCCACGGCAGGGCTCGGCGCCGTCGAGTGCTACTCGCTGCCGGCCGCGGCGGGGCTGCTGATCGCGGCCGGCCCGCGCTTGGTCCAGGGCCGGTCGTGGCCAGCATGGGGACCCGGACTTCTCGTCGCCGCCACGCCCTCCACCGTGCTGGCGGCGATCGGTGCCGACGACGCCCGCACGGTCGGGGTGCTGGTGGCGGCTGCGGTGGCCATGGTCGCCGGCGCCCGCGCCTGCCTGCGGGCACCGCTCATGATCGGTGCGGGAACCGCCCTGGCAGTCGCCGTCGGGCTCGCCGTCCGCCAGCTCCCGTGGCCGCTGGCGACCGCGTTGCTCGTGGGAAGCGCGCTGATCGCGGTGGGCATGCTGCGGGAGCGCTATCCGGTGGCCGGCTTCGGGGCCCGTCTGGCCGAACTGCGCTGACCGCCCGACTGGTCGCGGTGGCGCGACCTGAACAGTGTGACCCGGACTCGGTCGTCCCCCGGGTGGCCGGGCCGCCGGGCTGGCAGTTCGCCGCCGGGACCGGCGACGCAACCGCCTACCTGCTCGATCCGCCCGGCGACACGGAGAGGCTGGCCGCACGCCGATCCGACCGAGGCGGCGCGCCGGGTCCGGTTCACGGACCGAAGAGAACCTCGGCGCCGACGGGTCGGTACCCGGCGGCGAGGAAGGCGCGCAGCGACGCGGTGTTGGCCGGAGCGACCTGAGCCCAGAGCGGCGCCGCGTCGGGAACGAGCACGGGTGCGGCCGCGGCCAACGCCGTGCCCAGACCACGCCCGCGGGCGGCCGGCTCCACCTCGAGGCTGACCTCCCAGCGACCCGCCACTCCGCGTCCCAGGGTGAGGACCGCCGCACCGTCGGGAGTGGCCCAGGTGCCGACCTCCGACCGGTGCCGCAGCGCCCGTCGGACGCGCGGGTGGTCGACCTCGGCCGGCACGAGTTCCAGCCCGGGACCGGTTCCACCTGCGGGCGCGACAAGGACGGAGTCCAGGACGCCCGGCTCCACCCCCACCCGGTCGGCCAGCGCGGAGAGGAACCGGGCGCCGAACGGTGCGGCGAGCGGGTCGTCGGCCACCTGCGTGGCCACCCACGCCGGATCGACGTCGGCGGCGACCACGTGCCAGGCGGTGCCCCCGACGACGACCGCCCGCGCCCCGGAGGGCGCGGGCAGCACAGTGACGCTCGAGTCGGCCGGGGGAAGGTAGCCATCCGCCAGTCGGCTCAGCAGCGGGCCCAGCGGATGGCCGTCCTGCAGGGGCCCGCCGCGAGCCCGCGAGCGGTGGGAGGCAGGAGGGTGCTCTTTCAGACCCGGAAGCCGAGGGCGCGCAGCTGCTCGCGACCGTCGTCGGTGATCTTGTCCGGGCCCCATGGCGGCATCCAGACCCAGTTGATCCGGATGTCGTCGACCAGGCCAGGGCCGGGGCCGCCGGCGAGGGCCTGCCGGGCCTGGTCCTCGATGACGTCGGTCAGCGGGCAGGCCGCCGAGGTGAGCGTCATGTCGATGATGGCCACGTTGGACTCGTCGACGTCGATGCCGTAGACCAGCCCGAGGTCGACGACGTTGACGCCCAGCTCGGGGTCGACGACGTCGCGCATGGCCTCCTCGAGGTCCTCGAGCAGCGCCGACTTGTAGGCCGGCAGCTCCGCGGGGGGCTCTTCGGTGGTCGTGGTCGGGTTCTCGGTCATGCGTGGCCTCCGGCCGGGGTGGTGGGGTGGGCGACCGACAGAGCTCGGGCGCTGGCGTCCTTCAACGCCATCCAGCTCATCAGCGCGCACTTGATGCGCGCGGGATACTTCGACACACCGGCGAACGCGACGGCGTCCTCCAGCTCCTCCTCGAGCTTCTCGGCCACCGCGAGATCTCCCTTGGCCTGCATCAGGGTTCTGAAGTGCTCGCCGGTCTCCAGCGCCTGCGACACCGTCTTGCCCATGACCAGGTCGTACATCGCCGACACGGACGCCTGGCTGATCGAGCAGCCCATGCCCTCGTAGGAGACGTCGGCGATCGTGTCGCCCTCCAGGTGCAGGCGCAGGGTGACCTCGTCGCCGCAGGTGGGGTTGACGTGGTGCACCTCGGCCTCGAACGGATCGCGAAGTCCACGGCCGTGGGGGTTCTTGTAGTGGTCCAGGATGATGTCCTGGTACATCGACTCGAGCTGCATCAGCGGATCGACCTCACACGGTTCCGAAGAACTTCTGGGCCGCACGAATTCCGTCGGCCAGCGCGTCGATGTCGTCGTAACCGGTGTGCACGTAGAACGTCGCCCGTGTCGTCGCCGGGACGCCGTAGCGCCGCACCACCGGCCAGGCGCAGTGGTGCCCCACCCGGACGGCTATCCCCAGGTCGTCGAGCACCTGGCCGACGTCGTGCGGATGGATGTCCTCGACGGTGA